>NC_021002.1:549390-678559 GCF_000209735.1 Mycoplasmopsis fermentans PG18 | reverse complement strand
AGTCATTGAAATAATCTTGACAGTCATTGGATATGTCAATTCTACTACACAGTATAATACATTAGCAACTATTGATAAATTATAAATTAATATATATGACCNTAATTCCTTTTCAAAAGGGGTTCATTTAATATTTGGATTAAAAAAATATTATGACTAATCCATACAAAAAGTAATTATTATTTTTAAGTTGGACTACAAAAAGTTTTGTGTAAAGTTTTAAAATCCTTTCTTAATAGATAAAATATTATCAAGAAAGGATTTTTTATTTATGAAAAGAGAACCAATAAATCCTGTTATTGATGAAATAACAGAAAAATTTTAGAAAATTATAGAAATGGTTTTTCTAAGAAAAATGTTAATAGTCAATATGGTCACATTCCAAGAGATCGTGAAGCAAAATTTGAACCAATAATCATCAAAAAGTATGAACGTGATATTTTTGAATTAGTTGATATGATATTTGTTTTATATTCTAGAGGAATGCCAACAAGAGATGTAAGTGATTTTATGTTTAGCAAATATGGCGTTAATTATTCTCCAGCACAAATAAGCCAATTAACTAATGAAATTGTCGAAGATGTAAGATTATGACAAGAAAGAAAACTTGAAACATATTATCCAATAATTTATATTGATGCAGTACATTTTCATGTTGTAGATAATAATGTTGTAACTAAGAAAGCAACATATGTTATTATGGGTATTAATGGTGATGGACAAAAAGAAATTCTAGGACTTTATATTGGAGAAAATGAATCTGCAAAGTTTTGAATGTCTGTCCTAAATGCTCTTAAAAATAGAGGAATTAGTAAAATTAATATTATTTGTTCAGATAATTTAAAAGGTATACAACAATCTATAGAAGCTGTTTTTCCTGATAGTAAGCAACAACGTTGCATTGTACATATGATTAGAAATTCTGTTAAATATGTTAACTACAAAGATATGAAAGAATTTTGCAAAGATTTAAAATCTGTATATCAATCTAATGATGTAAAAAATGCAATGGATAATTTGGATATTTTTGAAGATAAATGAGGCAAAAAATATCCTACATCTATTTCAATATGAAGACGAAATTGATCTGAAATTTCTACAATGTTTGATTATTCTCCTGAAATAAGAACGCTTATTTATACTACTAATCTAATCGAAAATTTAAATAGTGTATTTAGAAAATATACAAAAACAAAAAGGGTTTTCCCATCTGATGATAGTCTTTTAAAAATTATTTTTCTAGCATCTCAACAAATCATAAAAAAATGAAGTAATTCAAGAATTAGAAATTGATCTAGCATTTTAAATGAATTTAAAATAATTGATTTTGAAAATGAAGAATAATTTTTTCAAATTTTAAAAGCTTTGCTTCTTTGGCTTCAAAGAAGGCCTCTCCCTTAAATGAATTAAGGGAGAGGGGAGAGGAATTAAGATTTCTTGCATAGCAAGATCTTTTTTCCTATTTTAAAATTCAAATTTTAAAAATAAGATAATGTTTTTTTTAGACATTATCTGATTTGTTCTACAATATTGTTAGGTGTTGATCTAAAGTTAATTCCTTTCTATTGAGAAAGGGAGAGACTTTACACAAAATTGGAAACAATCTTTCTTTTTGTAATTCAAATATTAAATGAACCCCTTATGAAAAAGAAAGTTTGGGGTTCATTTAATATTAAATTTCATTAATTTATCAAATAAGTTTGCTATATGTATTATTACTTGTTGTAGTAAAGATATTTGATCATTTATCTCAAATTGAAACTGTTTCAGAAGACGAATTATTTTTCAAAATGTATCTTTCGGTGATTGCATATTCTGATTTTCAGTACATTCTATTTCATAAGTAATATGAAGCATCAAAGTTTCCTAGTGGGTTATCAAGAGTAAATTTAAAGATGTAATTTACTCATGAAATAGGTTCACCATTATGTTTTAATAAGAAAGAATTTGAAGCATGGTCTACTGTTCTTAAATATGAGAATAATGTATTAGAAAATGGCATATATTCAAATAGTGGGTTAGTACTATCATATTTTTCATCTGATGTATGAGCAGCTGCTCTATAGTAAGGACCATTAAAATCACTCTCTGTTGGATTTCCATCTGGACCCGGAAGAGTATATGATTCTCCATAGTTGTTATGAACTCAAACTCTATTTCTTAATGGATTATTTCCAATTGCGTAATGAGATTTGTTTTCTTCTCCACTTCATCTTTCTCATATTCCTTCATAATATCCATTGCTTGTTGGATTGTTATATTTAATGAAATCAAAAGCATATTTTATTTTGTAAAGAGCATCGTTTAAATTAACAAAATTGTCTTTAAAATCATTTTTAAACATTATTTTAGAATCTGATATTTTTTTGATATTTGAAAGCATTTTTTCAGTTACTGTTTTCTCATATTCTATTAATTTGGCCAAAGTATATAGATCATCATGCCCACTTCAAATATCATCACCTACTGCTTGTAAAAAACCATTTGATTTCATATTAGGATATTTTTGACTTATATATTTAACTGCTGGTTGGTTACCAGTAAGACTACGGTTAATAATTGTATGTCAAGGTTTATAATTATCATTTTCAATTTCTTCACCTTGTTTGATTTCACTAGTAGTATTTCCTTTATCTACTCCATATCGGTGTCATGAATATTCAGCTCTAACTTTATCACCTTTAGAATTTCCTCAGCCTCCATTTGTATTACCTTTTGAGTATCCTCCAGTATCTAAATCTGAAATACGATCATATAGATGTTTTTTGCCTAAAACTTTAGGTTTAGCTCAAATTTTTGATTTTTCATCTCAATTTGCATTATTTTGTGAGACAGATGTTGGTCTATACAATTTTGTTGGAGATCAGTATACATCACCATAATTAAATTTTTCATGTAATAAGTAAATTAGTTTGTTTAAGAAATATTCTCTTAAATCTTTAACAGCTGATAAATAATCATTTTCTAAATAATTTTTAATTAAATCATTATTTGTAAAATCAACACCACCATCAAGTTGTTGCAAAGCTTTTAAACCTTCACTATCTAATTTAGAAATTTGATCATTTTTAATTGCATTCATTTCATTTTTTGCAAAAACAAGTGAACTTTCTTGTTCTGAAGTTAATTTTGCTTTTTGTTCAGTTTTTGCTTTTTCTTTTACATATTCATTATAGTAATTAAGAACACCAAATCATTTTTTAACAAAGTTAACTTTGTTGTCTTTATCAGCTTGAACAGCACTAAAGTTTTCTGTAGAATTAACATTTTTATAAGCTTCAATTGCAGCATCAAAAATTTTGTTTTTATATTCATATACTTTAGAATCCACATTTGCTATTGCTGCTAATTTTGCATCCATTTCATTGTATGATTCTAAGCAAAATTGAGCTTCATTTTCTAAGAAATTACTATAAAGTTTATCTTTTTCATTAATTGATGAAATAAAATTATTGATTAAATTAATTTTTTCAAATAGTCCTTTAAATTTTTCTTTGTCATTTTGAATTTCACTATTTTCAATTGAAGATATTTCTTTAGTTGATAAATTAGGTTTGTTATTATTAATATCTTCAATTATTTTTTTAACATCTTCGAATTGGTCTAATGTTTTTAAATTATCAAAAACTTTTGATAAGAAATTAGCAATATTTGGATTTGCATTACTAATAAGTTTTGAAATTTCTTTAGGTTTTGAAGCAAAGTTATTAACTTTTTGTAAGTTTAAATCAGTTGCATTTTTTATAATTTGAAATATTTTTAAATAATTTGTTTCATATTCTTTAAGATTTGAAATTATTCAAAGAATGTTGAAATATTATCAATTTTGTTGTCAATATCAGAATCTAAATTAGCTTTTAATAAAGGATCTAGTTTAGTTTGTATATCAATTATGATTTATAAGAAGTTTCAAATAAATAAAATTCATTTAATGTTGTTTTGTTTGCTTCTAATGTTAAATTAAATTCATTTAATCTTGATTTAATATTAACAAAAGCTTTTTTAAACCCATTTTTTATTGAATCTAATTCATTTTTGCTATTAACATATTCATTAATTAATTTGTTTCTGCCTTCAATATAATTATCTCATTTGAGAGAACTTAATTCAATTTTAGATTTTTGTACAAATTCATCAATAATTTGTTTAGAGTTATTTAGTTTAGCTAATTTAACTGTTGTTTCAATTGAATCAGCATTTGAATTATAGGCATTTAAAAATTCTTTAATAACAGACTGAATAGAAGTTGTTAAATCATTTTCAACATTTAGAATAGCTTGAATTTTGTTAATAAATTCATCTAATTTTTCAAAAGAAATTTGATTTGAACTTTCAACAAATGAGTTAAATTCATTAAGACCATTAATAATAGGTGTTAATGATTTGTTGCTTAAGTCTAGAATTTGAGATTTGTTAAATAATTTTGTATTTTCAATTGTTTTGACAAAAGTATTAACATAACGATTTATATATTCCTTCGTATTTCCATATGATTGTTCTAATGTTTTACATGCTTTAATAATATCTTCTATAATAACACTTCTATTTACTGAAACACCGTTTTTTTCTAATATAACGTCATAATTATTAGAGTCAAATCTTGACAATAAAATCTTTTTAACAGCATTAATAGGATTTAAAATTGGAGAATTATTACTTGCAATAGTATTAGCATCTTCTATTTTTGCTGATAATTCTTCTATTTTATCTATGTTTGACATGAATTTTTAATTAAGCCGTCTTTTTAACATATTTTTTAATAATTTTGTCATTTCAAACATGAAAATCAGATTTAATAAAATCTGCTGCCTTATTAATCATTTCAGTTGAAATGTTAGGTTTTGTGTTACTTGAAAGTGCTTCTTCTTCGATTTTACTTAAAGTGTTTTGATAATCTTTAATTTTAAGTTCTAAAGAATTTAATTCACTTTTACTATTAGCATCAACAAATTTTTCATCTGCAGTTTTTAAAGTTAATAAATCATTACTACGAACAACAAAATCTTGGATTGATTTTTTGATATTTTCATATTCGCTTTGATTAATAACTTGTTTTGTTCTTTCCACCATTTCTGGTAAAAGATTTTGAATTATTTTCTTTTCATTACTATGTTTTACAGCTCTCATATAACTTTTGTTACCAAAGCGGCGGCCAACATGATATGAAGAGTGTTGATCAATAATTCCTTGTAAATCTTTAATAAGTTTTTCATTTGAGTCAATTTGAGTTTGACACAAACTTAGTTCATTTCAAAGACTAGAAAGTCATTCTTGATTCTCATATTTCTTTCAAATTTCTTTTAATTTGTTGTCTTTTTCTTTTAATTTTTGATTTGATTCTTTAAGGTATTTTATATTGTTTTCAATTCACAATTTTTCTTTTTTATAGTTTGAATGGTCAACTGCATAACCAATTAAAGTACCAGCTGATACTGCACCAACAATCCCGGCAGAAATATCCATTGTTAAAGCTACAATTTTTTTTGTGCTATTTTTCATAGTTGTCTCCTTATATTTAACATAAAAAAATTAAATTTTTGGGACATAAGGAAAATTATGCCTTAAAAATAACCATAAAAAGCACCAAAAAAGGTAAAAATTATTTTCTAAAAGCACAGCTTATTTATTAATTTAATGGTAAAATATAAATATATTGACAGAGGTATTTACCTATAAAACAGGTGGATTGAGAAAAACTCTTAGAGCTGATCAGGTTAATACCTGCGGAGCAAGTTCAATTAATTTTGAATTCAAGTGTTTTAATCCTTTTACTCTATCATGAAAGGATTTTATTTTGCAAACAAATCAAATAGAAAACAAAAAATATCATTATTCATGATTATTTGATATTTATGTTAATAGCAAAAATGAAAGTTATAAAAAACTCAAAAGATGAGTTAAAGTAACTTTTATTTTGCTTATTCTAATAATTTGTTTATATTCATTATTATCTTTTGATTGAAAAATTATGGACAATAATTCAGTAAAACAATTAAAAAATGATCTACAAAGATTATTTACTTTTAATAATATAAACTCTTCATATCCCGCAAATAATTTATGAATTTTATCTTTAAGTTTTTTATGAAGTACCATTCAATATACTGCATTAGGAAGTCTACTTGGTTTTCTTTTAGCTTTAGTAACAAGCTATTTAGCTTCTTGAAATTTACATAAAAATAAAATATTACCAATAATAAGTAAAATAATAATTACGCTATTAAGAACTTTACCAATATTCTTTTTTGTATTTCTTTTTACTTCAAGCTTTGATAGATTGCTTTCAGCTTCTTTGATATTGACTTGATTTACTTGACTTTGATTGCATAAATATTTATGTGAATTATGAGAAAACAGTAAAGTTAATTTTTATTGAAATTCAATTTTACTAGGACAAAATAAATTTGCTTCTTTTATTAATAATGTTTCTTATCGTAATAAGAATAAAGTAATAGTGTTATTTCTTTATTCATTTGAATCAAATATTAGATGAAGCAGTGTTTTAAGTACTTTAGGACTTTTTGGAATTGGAGAATTAATCAATAATCCTCTTAAAAGTGGTAACTATAGCGTTATTGCAATTCCACTTCTTTATTTAGCACTAATACTATTAATATTAGAAATTTATAGTTTAATAATTAATCACTTAATCTTTAATCCACTTAAATTAGAAATTAACAATAAAATAAAAGGTTTAGTTCGAGTTAAACTATATTTAATAATTAGTTTTTCATTAATTTTTTTAACGAGTGTTATTACACTTATTAATATTAAATATCAATTTAATTTAGATATTTTTAAAAGTAGATGAAGTGAATTAACTTATAAAGCAAATTATTCAATTTTGAAAAGCGAAAGTTATTCTATTTTCAAAGAATTACTAATTACTATCAAAATTACTATTGCCAGCATTTTCTTAGCTTTTATCTTTTCAATTTTTGCTTCTTTTTTTGCAAACGATAAAACAAATAATAAATTTGTGAAAATAATAAGTAAAATGCTTTTAGCATTCTTTAGAACTATACCAATAACCTTATTTTTCTATTTATCAATTAATCTTTATTATTCAAGAGAAGTCATTTTAATTTTAGCTTTATCTTTTACTACAATGCGTTCAATGAGTAAATTTTATACTGAATCAATTAATAATATTGATCAAAAATTAATTGGCAATTATTTATTATTAAATAAAAATAAAATAACTCTATATTTTGAATTTATTTTACCTAGAGTAATTAAAGATTTTTATAGTTATGCAGCTTTTAGATTCGAATTAATCTTTAGAAACATTATTAATTATGGAACTTTTGCAGCTGTTGGTTTAGGCGCTAGATTAAATTATTACCAAAACAAAAATGAATGACAAAAAGTTGGAGCTTTAATATTAATCTTTTGACTTTGTTTAATTTCCATCGAATTAATTACAACCTTAATTAAATATCACAAAAGCATAACTATTTGATTGAAATTCAAAATAAAAAGCCTAAACTAGTTAGACTTTAATATTGTTCTTGAAATTCTTTTTCGCTTATATTATTAGCTTGTTTAATAAAAACAAGTCTCTTATTTTTTAATAATAAAATATAATCCATATATTCTAGCGAATTAGTAACATCATGAATGTTACATAATAATAATGCATTATTATCATGAACATATTTTTGCAAATATTTTAATATTTTTTTAGTATTAATAAAATCTAAATTACTTGTTGGTTCATCAGCCAAAATAATATTTTTATTTTCAAAAAAGATTGAGGCTAGTTCCACTCTTTGTTTTTGACCACCGCTAAGATCTTTAACTGGTGTATTAATATAATCAAAAATATCTAAATATTCTAAGATTTTTGCTAGCTTATTTTTTTGTTCTTTAGTTAATATTCTAAAAACTTTGTAAAATCAATTATTATAGATATTATTTGACTTTCTTTTAATATTTTCAATGACATCATCTGTCTCAATTAAAGAAGGCTCTTGAAATAAAAAAGAAATATCTTTTTTAACTGTTTTATAGGTCTTTTGATCAATTTTATTGATATCTTGATCATTAATTAATATTTGCCCTTTAGCTATTAATTTTGGTTCTAAAATAGCTTTAATCAAAGTACTTTTCCCAACCCCACTAAGCCCATAAATTCCATAAGTTTTGCCACTTCAAAAATGATATTTAAATGCTAAGACCACTTCATTTTGATAAGCTAAAGTTACATTTTTAAATTCAATTTTGTATGTTTTCATATTATTGTTTCATAACTGCTTCTATTCTATTTATAAATTCTGTTTGTTCATTACTAATAACTGAATAATGATTTAGACCTCATAAATTTCCAACATAATTATTATTTTTATTTGCTAATTCAATATAAGTTTGAGCTAATAATTCTAATACATTTTTACTTAGTGAATTATTTGCTATAGCCACATTATAAGGAATAGGATCAGTTAAAGTTAACATTTCATAAGTTTTATTTTTATCTTTAACATAAAAATCTCTATTTTCTAATGCTTTATTTCCATGATTACTATAAGCAAAAGAATTCTCATTATCAAAAGCTATATGATAATTTGAAGAATTATCCTTGCCCAATTCTTTAGCTTTTCCTTTTTTAAAATATTTGGAATTTGAACTTGCAAAAGAATCTAGTGTAAAGTTTTTGTCTAAATTAAATTGTTTTTTTAATAATGCTTGAGGTAAATGATATTTTGATGCACTATCATTACTTCCATAATAAATTCCTTTTTTATAAAAAGTTTCTCAATCTTTATCATTTCAAGCTTTTTTGATTAAATTTCTTTCTTCATTAGTACCATAAATTCAAATACATCCTCTTTGATGATCTACATATTTATCAGCTTCATACATATTTAAAAATTTATAATCAACAAAGCCGCCCATGCTTTTGTCACTTCAATTTACATAGCCACCTTCACTATTGAATAATTCATTTTCATATTGAGCTTGTAAAGTTGCGAAGTTATTACTTTTACTTGGATCATAAAGACTTTGATCATTGTAATTTAAACTACTTTTTGTTTTAAAAGCTCTAGTTTTTGTTTGCATAAAAGCTACAACATTTTTATTTTTATTATTCAAATATTCTTGATAATATCTTCAAGCTCCGGGAAAAGCCACTTGAAATTTGTTTAAATTAACTTCTTTAAGTGTTGCGCTTTCACCATTTCCTGAATCATGAAACGAAACAACTTTTTGATTTAAATTTGCTTCTTTCATTTTCATATTAAAAACTTGATTAAATACTTTTGTATATGCATCTAACTTTTCTTTATCTGCATATTTAATACCTTCCATTTTAATTTTTATTTCTTCAATATTAGGTTGATATTGGCAACCAGCACTAATACTTCCTAAAGCAAAAATACTTGAACTTGCTACAATAAATTTATATATTTTTTTCATAAAAAAATCCTTTCACGACAGAGTAAAAGGATTAGAGAAAAAACTATTTATAATTCAAATTAATTGAACTTGCTCCGCAGGTATTAACCTGATCAGCTCTAAGAGTTTTTCTCAATCTGCTTGTTATATAAGCAAATACCTCTGTCAATTTCATATTTAGTATAACACAAAAAAATAAAAATCTACTTATTTAGTAGATTCATGTTCTTCTTTTTCACTAATTAAAACAACTTCAGTATCATCTGAATTATCTTCGCTTTTTTTTTGGCCTAATTTACTTTCTGTATGATTAATTAAACGAGTAATATTACTATGATGCATTGCAATAATTAATATTGCAGCTATTAAATAGATAAAACTTGTTACAAAGCAATTGTGATATTCATACACAAAGTTTGTTCAATATCCTAAAATGCCACTAGTCATTCAAGGAATAAAAGCAAAGGGCACTAATATTGCCGCTGTTAATATTGAAGCTAAAGATACATATTTAGAAGTTAAGACAACTATAAAGAAGATAATAGAAGCCATTAATAAAAAGACAATATTAATTGTGGCAATTAAACCAATTGTACAAGCTACACCTTTACCACCTTTAAATTTAAAGTAAACTGGAAAAATATGTCCAATGATTACACCTAAAGCTAAAGATTGTGGGCTCATGTAATAAGTTTGAGCAAAGTCAAAACAAGCATGATTTAAAATTGCTGCTAAAACTATTGTTGGAATAAAAGTTTTTAAAACATCAATAACAAAAACTGTTGCTGCAAACTTTTTACCATAAGTCCTTAAGCTATTAGTCGCTCCCGCATTTTTTGAATTATGCAGTCTAATATCATCTTTTTTCTTTCATTTGGATAATATAATGCTTGTATTAAATGATCCAAGTAAAAAATATCCAATTAAGATTAAAGTTAAATTTAACAAAATACTATAAAAAATATTCATGAATTTATTTTACAATAAAAACAAATAATTTTTATTATTGCTAAAAAATATTTTTGATTAATCATAGAAAAGAGCTAAAGCAATGTTCACATATAAAAATGCTAAAAAAATTGGTTTTTTTATACTTACTATGCTAATAGGAACTGTTGTTGGTTTGGGATATTTTTTAAAAATTAATTAATAAAAAAGCTACTAGTGAAGATAATTTAAGTTGATTAATGACTTGAATTTTAGCGGGGTTAATTTAATTTCACTTTATAATGCTTTAAGTTTTAACAAAACTGACCAACTTAAAAATACTAAAACAAATGGTATCAGCAACTGAGCTACACAATTAGGTAATAAAAAATTTTGTTATTTCATCAGCTTTAACTATACATTTTTATCAGTTGGATCTACTGCTAATAACTTAAAGAAAGATAACTTACCAACTGTTGCTATTGTTGGAATGATTACAGTTATAATAAATTATTCTTTAATTGCTATTTTTGCAATTTTACATAATAGTGGAGTTGTTGAACAAATAATTAAAAATACAATTGATCAAAGAACAAATCAACATTTAGTGCAAAGTTTAAGCATTATTTTTAGTCTATTCTTATTTATTGCTGTTGTTGGAGTATTAAATGATTTTACCAATTCATATGCACATAATATTAATAATGCTATTAATTTAAAAATAATAATTAATACTACTAAAATAAGAAACAAAATGAATCTTAAAAGAATGATGATTTTAATTATAAGTCTTATTTATAGTGCTATTTGACTAATTATTTCAATTTGCATCTGAGTTTTAGGTGGCGATAACATATTAGATGGTTAAAGCAATTTGCCAACATTTATCTTCTTCAATTTTTATGCTGTTATTATTGTTTTGTATTTACACAAAAAAACATTGAATATTAAAAAGATGAATACAGTTATATTCTGAATCTTTTCAATTTTTGCAATTGTAGGATCATTATTGGCAATTGTTGCTTATATAGGCGCAACAATTGACGGAATAGTAAATAATGATAAAGCACTAGGCAGTGTTTTCTATGGTAAAGACATCTCTATTAGTAAATGAGTTGAATTAGGCTTATATTTAGGATTTTGAGTATTAGTAATAGTAGCCCCAATAATTAATTATTATTTGATAAAAGCTATTGAAAAATGATATGTTTTAGAAGAATTTGATTTAGAAAATTATCAATCAAAATATGTAGAGGATTTATGGAGCAATTGCAACTTTAATGACTCTCATGAAGTTATTAGAGTTTTAGAAAAAGAACCAGAAAATAATCTTCAAGAACAAAAAAGCGAGTAATTAAATGCTCATTTTTTTGTTCTTTTTATATTATTTATCACAAAAGTGTTCGGCAAATTACCACAAAAGTGTTCAGCAAATTACCACAAAAGTGTTCAGCAAATTACCACAAAAGTGTTCGGCAAATTATTTTTTTGTTATAATGTTTACGAGGTTGCTATGAAATATAAAAGAAGAATAATAGAAAAACAAATAAAAAAAAATCTTGAAATTTTTGGTGCTATAAACATAGAAGGAATTAAACAATGTGGTAAAACAACTACTGCACAAAAATTTTCAAAAACATTAATTAAATTACAAGATCCAGACAATTTAAAAACTTACAAAGAAACAATTGAATATAAACCTTCATTACTTTTAGAAGGAGAAAAACCATTATTAATAGATGAATGACAAGACTTTCCAATTATGTGAGATGCCGTAAGAACTTATGTTGATTCAGCAATGGGAAAAAAGGGGTTATTTATTTTAACAGGCTCAAGTACACACAATAAATTAAATACTATGCATACTGGTACTGGTAGAATACATACAATGAAAATGTATCCAATGAGTTTATATGAAACTGGAGAATCTAGTGGAAAAATATCTTTACAAGATTTATTTGATAAAAAAATTAAAGTAAATGGTTTAAAATCAAATTTATCTTTTGAAGATTTAGCAAAAGCAATTTGCAGAGGAGGATGGCCAAGTACTCTAAATTTAAAAAAATATGAAAATCAAATCGAAATTCCTAAAGATTATGTCAATCAAATTTGCAATGTAGATATAAGTAAAATTGATAACATAAAAAGAAGCCCTGAAATTACTAGAAGAATATTGAAAAGTTATGCAAGAAATGTTGCTACTTTAGCTACTTCAAAAACTTTAATAAAAGATTGTAGTTTTAAAGATGAAGGTTCAAAAACAACTTTTTATGATTACACTACAAAACTTGAAGATTTAAATGTTATTGATAATATAACTGCATGAAACCCTAAAATTAGGTCAGCTTCAGCAATTAGAAGTACAAACAAGAGACTTTTTGTAGATCCTTCTTTAGCAACAAGTTCTTTAGGTATTTCATATATAGATTTAATAAAGGATTTACGAACATATGGTTTTGTATTTGAAAATTTGTGTTCTAGAGATTTAAAAATATATTCATCAAGTTTAAATGGAGAATTATCATATTATCACGATAGATATGGTCTTGAAATTGATTTTGTTTTGCACTTAAATGATGGCAGATATGCATTGATAGAATGTAAATTAGGTGGAAATCAAATTGAAAAAGCGAAAAATAATTTATTAAAAGTAAAACAGCTGATAAAAGAAAATGGACAAAGAGAACCGGATCTTATGATTATTTTAACAGCAGAAGATAGAGCATATGAAATAACAGATGGAATACTTATTATTCCAATTAGTCTACTAAAAGATTAAAATAAAACTTCTCATTTATTGAGAAGTGCTTTTTATTTTTGATAATTTGGACAATAATAAGTCCCTCTTTTGTTAATAAAAATTTTATTAATTTTAGCTTTTTTACATCTTTTACATACATCATTAAAGTGTCCATGAACTTGTAAAAAATCTTGAAATTGACCTTTAACTCCATCAACTGAAGTATATGTGTCAATGCTTGAACCACCTAATTCAGTAGCTTGATCCATAATTTTTGCAGCTGCTTTAATAATTTTTTCTAACTGTTCAAAAGTTATATTTTTTGAAGGCGTCAAAGGATTAATTTGAGTGGCAAATAAAGTTTCATTAGCATAAATATTTCCAATACCTGAAACAAAGCTTTGATCCAAAAGAAGCTGTTTTATAGGTATATTCTTATTTTTAATTTTATTAAATAACTCTTTAATATTTGTTTCTGAAGGAATTTTTGCAACTTTATCTAAAGGTTTAGTTGTATATAAAGTGCCCTTAGTTTTTATATGAAAAGTGCCAAATTGACGTGAGTCATTATAATAAATACAACTATTATCATCAAGATGAAAAATTAAGTAATCATGTTTTGTTGCTGGACGATATTTATAATGTGTAAAATACTTTCCACTCATTCTCAAGTGGCTTAATAAATATTTATTATTTGTTAAAGAAAAAATAATATGTTTAGCTAAATTATTGACATCTAAAAATGTTTCATTAATTAAAAAATTCTTGAATTCTTCAACACTTACCTCTTTAATTAATTTAGGATGTAAGATATCAATTTTAACTATTTTTCTATTAACAACTTTAGGTCTTAAATCTTTGACCACACTTCTAACTTCTGGTAATTCTGGCATAATGTTTTAATTATATATTAAAAAAAGAATATAATTTAATATATATGCATTGGAGGTTAAATTATGGCTTGTTCAAAGAAAAATTGTTGCACAAAAAATTGTGAAGTAAAAGACTGTGCAACTAAATGTACAACAAAAGATTGCTGCAAAAATTCATGTTGTTCATCATGTTGCAAAGAAAAATGCCGCAAAGAATGCAAATGTTGTTAATTAAAAATAGAATATTGCTTTAATTAGCAATATTCCTAGATTGTAATCTGTAAGTTTACACCTAGAAATTTGGAATATTGCATGTCAATATTCCTTTTTAATTATTAATATTGTTATTATTTTTTGTCCAATAGGACAAATAAAAGTGAGGGCATTAACCCTTCCTAAAATATTTGGCGACTTGTCGCCCTTTCTAAAATATTATTTTAATTTTCCTATTTTTTTGAAAAACAAATTTCTATTCTTGTTGCTTTCTCAGTTTCTCTTTTGTTTTCCATATAATACTTTGTCAATACCTGTTGAATTTCAAGGATTTTCTGCATTCAATTTTTCGTACATTTCCAAAACAGATAAATATCCAAAAATTTCTCTTGGACGATTGTTTATTTCATTTTGTACTTTTAAAATTTCTTCTTCAGTAATATCATCAAAATTAGTCTTTTTCTTAAAAAAATCTTCTAACTAAATCATTGAAATTTTCATTTGAACTTCTTTGAAAAGAAGCATATGGATCAGCTTTATATATAAAAATTTTTAGTTTATATCCAATGAAAAATAATGTTAAAAATTCTAATCCATTATCCTGAGTTATAGATTTAACATTTAATTTATGTTTTCAAATAAGATTCCATAAATACAAATTTAAATTTCGTGGATTTTTATTAGGAATTTTTACCAAAAATCCATATCTAAAGACTCTTTCGGTAAAACTAAGTAAATGACAATGTGTGCCTTTGCTCTTACCTACAATAAGGTCTATTTCCCAATGGCCAAATTCTTTTCTTTCATTTATGTTTGCTGGTCTAGATCAAAAAGGTCTTACATAACGTGCGCCGACCAGTCTTCTAGCAGCGCTTTGTTTCTCTCTTTTTTCGCCTTTTTTGTAGACTTTTCTTAATAAACCTTTTCAGTTCAAAATTCAATGACCACTTTTTATTCAATTGTAGACTGTTTTAAAAGAAGGAACATCAATATCAGGATAAAGATTTTTTATTTTTTCAATTGTTAATTTAACAGTCCGCATTTTACCATCATATTCTTTTTTAAATAAAGAAGAAAATTCTTTATATTTATTTAAATTGTTTAAAAATTTAAAATGATTTTTTCACTTTTCTCTTGTAATTGTTTTTTCAATTGCATATAAAGCAAAATAACCTCAAAAAGTAGAATTATTTTTTATTTCATTATTAATAGTTGTTCTTGAATAACCTAATATTTTTGCTATTTTTGTTATACTATAATTAGTTGTTCAAAGTAAGTATTCAAGAACAGTGCGTTCATTTCATGATAATTTTTTTGCATTTCTTCATGACAGTCGCCAAATACTCTTTGGGTGACTTTTTTTATAAAAAAAACTTCACCCATTATAGATTCTATCTAAAATGTGTAAAGTTTCAGATTACAATGTAGCAATATTGCTTTAATTAGCAATATTCTTTTTTCTTAATTTTTTAACAATCCAATAGGCACAACATAAACATTATCTTCTCTTAAATAAGCACTTTTCCCTGTTCCTGTAATTACGATTAATTTTTTAGGTTTTGTTGCCTTTTGTTTTTCTAATTTGTTAGAAAATCTAACTAATTTTTCAGAAGCTTTATCAACTTGTTCTCAGCCTAATTTAATTTCAATTGCAACTCATTCGCCATTTTTTAATTCAATAACAGCATCTAATTCATTATCATTATAATCTTGATAATGATAAATATTTCACTCATTACTTTGAGCATAAACTTTCAAATCTCTTAAGACAAGGTTTTCAAATAAAAAACCCAAAGTATTTAAATCATTTTGCAAACTCTCATTATTAACATTCAATAACGCAGCTGCTAAAGAAGGATCGACAAAAAGTCTTTTTTCATTTTGTTTAATTCTTAAATTGGATCTAATATTCAAACTAAATGGTTGCAAATTATCAACAATAAAAGATCTATTTAAAATATCTAAATATGCATAAATAGTTTTTTTATCAATTGTTTCATTTTCATTTGTTTTAATATCATCAATTAGTTTATTAATGCTAACTGTTATCGCATTATTTCGAGCTAATGATTTTAATAATTTTTGTAATTTATTTTTATCAAATTTAGTATCACTAATTTTATCTAAATCTTCAGTTAAAAAAGTGTTTACATAATTACTTGCCGCTAAATAAGAGTATTTATCATCAACTTCAATATTGTCAGGTCAACCACCTCTAATAATTAAATTAATAATTTTATTTAATTCAATACCTTCATAAGTTGTATTTTCAAAATTGTCATTTATTAAATCTTTTAATGAAATTTGTCCTAAAGAATCTTTAGATTCAAATAAGCTCATAGGTCTCAATTGTAATGTAGCAATTCGACCAATACCACTATGAAATAGGCCTTTATGTTCAGGAGTAGAAGAACCAGTCAAAATGAATTGACCTTTAAGTCCACGGTTATCTACTTCGAATTTAACTACATCTCAAATAGGTGGATATTCTTGTCATTCGTCAATTAGTCTTGGTGTTTTTCCTTCTAAAATTTTAGTTGGATTTATTTTTGCTAAATGTCTATTTTCAAAATTATTTCTAGAATCTCCAACATAAAATGAACTGCTTGAGTGAAATTGTGATGTTCATGTTTTGCCACATCATTTAGGTCCTTGAATGCAAATTGCTCCAAAAACTTTTAAATATTTTCTTATTATTGGATCTAATAATCTTTCATAATACATTTCTTTTTTATATGTCATAAATATTTCTTTTTATTTATTAATATTATATATTAAAAGTTATTAGAGTCTATTAAAAATTCCTAAAATGGTGGAACACATTCCACCAAATTCAGTGGAATGTGTTCCACCATTTTAGGCTTTTTGAATAAAATTTAGAATAAAAATAAGCCTTTTAACAAGACTTATAATTTAAATTTTTATTATTTAAGAATTTTAAACATATTAGCTTTATAAACTTCAACACCTGGTTGGTTGAATGGATTAACACCTAAAAGATAAGCACTAATAGCTAAAGCTCTTTCAAAGAATTGGAATAAGTAACCTAATGTGTATTCATCAAATTTTGCAAAATTCATTACAATGTTTGGAACTTTACCTGTGTTCATGTGAGCATCTAAAGTTGCTGTAAAAGCTGTCATGTTAACATTATGCAATTTGTTTTTATCTAAATAAACAAGTTTATCTAAATCTTCATTATCAGCTTTAAAAGTAATATCGTATTTTGGTTTATCTAAAACTAAAATTGTTTCAAATAATACTTTATTTCCATCTTGAATCATTTGACCAAGTGAGTGCAAGTCTGTTGAAAAAATTCCGCTTGTTGGGAATAATCCTTTGCCATCTTTCCCTTCACTTTCAGCAAATAATTGTTTTCATCATTCTGCAAAATATTGCATTTTTGGCTCATAAGAAATCATCATTTCCATGGTGTAATTTTTACTTAAAACATGTCTTGCAACCGCATAACGATAAGCATCATTTGTTTTTAAACTTAAATCATTTGCATCTTTATTAGCTTCTTGAGCACCTTTAAGAATTTGTTCAATATCAATTCCCGCACAAATGAATGGGAATAAACCAACTGGACTTAAAACACTAAAACGTCCACCAACATCATCAGGAATAATTAATTTTTCATATCCTTTTTGAGTTGCTAATGAGTATAAAACGCCTTTTTTAGCATCAGTAGTAGCCACAATTAAATTCTTAGCTTCTACTGCTCCAACTTTTGCTTCTAATAATTTTCTAAATTCTCTAAAAGCAATAGAAGGTTCTAAAGTTGTTCCACTTTTTGAAATAACATTAATTGCAAACTTTTTGTTTTCAACATATTTTAATGCTGCTACTAAGCTTTCACTACTAATGCTATTTCCAGCAAATAATAATTCCATTTTTGGTTTGTTAATGCTGTAAGGTCCATACATAAATTCATAGCCACTTTTAGCTCCTAAATATGACCCACCAATACCAATAACTACAACTACTTCAATGTTTTTGCTTTCTCATAGTTCAGCTATCTTTTTCATTCTTTTAACTTCTTCACTTTTGCCTTTGTTAGGTAATTCTAATCAACCTAATCAATCTTTTTCTGCAATAGTTTTGTTCATTATTGAATCATGAATTTGTTTAACTTTGTCTTGATAAGAAAGTAATGTTTTTTCATCAACACAATTATGTAAATTAACTTTAACTGCTTTCATATTTTTTTATCCTTAACTTAATAATTTCTTTAATTATTCTACATTTTTAATATTTTCTTTTGTTAACTATCTTCTTTTAATTAAAAAATATGGAAATTATTACAATTTTTATATATCAAAAGGATTCAATTTATTTAAGTAACATTCAAAAATATAACTTCAATATAGAAATCCAACTAAGTATCCTAAATTTAATTCATTTGAACTTTCCAATGAAATATCAAAAACTGGTAATGATGCAACATTTGAAAGTGTTGTCAAATAACCTTTTTTTGCTACTTTGTAATAGCTGCTTATGCGGTTATCTTTATGGTTCTCTAAACCATCTTGAGTATTATTAATTTCATCACTAATTCTAAAGTCAATTTTTTCATTTTCAATGCTAAAAATTGAGGTAAAAAAGTTGCGATTATTATCAATTAAATATTGTCCATAAGTATAAATATCTTGACTAAAAATTGCATACATTGTCACATTATTTGACTTTAAATATTGACTATTATTTATTGTGCTATAAAGCTTCAAAATACCTTTAAATCTTTCATCAGTTCCAATTAAAAGATCATTTTTTCGATCACCTTTTAAGCTATACCTAATGTAGGCATATTGGAATGCTTTGTTTTGTTCTAAGTTACTACTTAATCAGTTTGTGCAACCTGAAGAATAGCCTTCAGATAAGTCATTAATATTAGCTCCTTGAAGCAACAAAAGTAACATATTAATTTCACTAAAAAAAGCAAAATTATTTGAGAGGATATTTGGACTAATAAGTCTGTTTTGAAGGGGAATACTTAAAAATTCCAATTGTTTTTCTAATGATTCTTTTGAGATTAAAAAAACTCTTTCAAGTGCTCGATAATAACCTTGATTTAATTGAAAATGATTCATTAATAATTTAATAAAATTAATTGTTTATTCACTAAATTTAGTAAATGATCCAAACATTAAAGCAATGCCTTTTTGTTCAAATTTTTTCTTATACTCTTCAAACTTAGCATAGTAATCTTGCTCATAATTATCAACATTAATAAAATTAAATTTTAACTTGTATTTTTTTAATAAATCATACTTAAATAAAAAGTCATTTCCAGCTTGATAATTATCAATTATTTTGCTTGTTGTCATAATCAAAATTTCTTTAATTTCTTGCTTTTTTATTAAGCGTACAAAATTGTTTAATTCATCAACATTAAAATTACTAAAATTTAAAGCTAATTCATGAAAACCAAAATGTTCAAAACCCTCGATATTTTTTAATTTAACATCCTTAATCAAGTTATTGCCACGATTAATCAAACTTTCATTTTTAAAATCAGGTGAATAATTATAAGCTTTCAAATTAATTGTTGCCATTATTACCTTCTTTATGATAATTTTTGATTTCTTGATCAATTTGGTTTTTCAAGTTTTCAAAACCATGTTTTGTATTGCTTAAATTTTCTTTAAATGGACTGCGTGAAAAGGTGGCATGATTAATTTTAAAATTACCAATACCACTATGACTGTGATAATCAACTTTTTCAACTATAAAATTAATTTTTTCGCCGATCTTAAATTCATGACGCAAGTTAATTTTGTTTCAGTCAGTTATCAAATCACGAGGAATAAAATAAGAATAATCATTATTGCATAAAATTGTAAGTCCTTCACTACTTACACTTTTTATTTTTCCGAATAAAATATCGCCTTTATGATTCATGGTGTTTTTATTATACTTAAACTTTATGTTTATATTAATAATTAAATGGAAAAAAATAAGAAAAAATGCAAAAATATTTGATTTTTTAGCAATTTTTTTGGTCAAAAATAAAAAATATTTATTTTTAGCTAATTTTTTTGAACTAATTGCATTATAAAATTAAATATTAATTTATAATATTAATACAATAATAAAATACTATTGTTTGAGGCCAAAAATAGTAAAAAAAATTTTCAATAAATACACTATTTATTGGCTAATTAGTAAAAAATAAGCGAGGAATCAATATGAAAAGACTTAACTGTACATATGAAGTTAAAAAGGACCCAATTTATCCTTGATTACTAAAACATCCAAAAATCAAAATTGGATTAGCAAAATTTAAAACAAGACAAGAAGCTCTTGAATGATACATGTTACTTAAGTATGAAACAGCTGTTTGATATCAAAATGATCAAAAGATTTTTGAAGGTCAATTAACTTGTGATTGTGAAGATGGACAATGAAGCTACTACATTAAAACTGCTGGTTTTGATGGTGGCGGTACATATGAAGGTAACTGTCGTCAAATTGGAATTAATCCTTCAACATTCCAACACGATGATTATGATGCAAAAAGAAGATTAAGAAATCTTGATTTTGTATTAATTTCTGATCCAGCAACCTACTTTCCACCTGAATTAGAAATTGCTAAAAAGAAAAAGAAATCAGATGTTGTTGACGTTGATGCTATTAGAGCACAATTCCAAGAACAAATTAATATTCTTTTAACTCAAATTCATGAAAACAATGCTGAAGCAGACAAAGAACTTGAACTTCTTAAACAAGAATTAGCAAAAAAAGATATGAACTTCAATGAAATGGCTCGTAAAATGGAACTTTTAAGACAAAACTACAAGCCACTTGAAGGTGTAACATACATGAACTACATCACATTAAGTTTTGATGACTATGTAGGTGGTGTTGCTTTATACACAGAAAAAATTAAAAATATTATTGAAACAACTCCAAAACAAAATATTAGTGAAGCTGATTACAATAATATTAAGAAAAACTATGCTAACTTCAATAAACAATTATTAGAAGTTGAAGCAAATCCTAACTTCCCACATGCTGATTTAGTTCAAAAAATGCATGCTGAATTAAGTACAACTTTTGAATCATTACTTAGTTTATTAGTCTTAGATCCTAAATTAGAAGATACACCAGCTAACCGCGGTTATTTCCTAAATAAAGAAACTAAGCAAAAACAAGAAATCTCATGAGCTACTTCATATGTTTTAGTTGATCTTTATCATGTTGGATTTGTTCCTTATGAAGAATATGAATATGCAATTCCATATTTAGCAATTAGAAACAAATTTGCTGTAACAGTTATTAATGAATCAGATGCTACTAAAACAATAACAATTCAATCTGCAGAAAGAGATGCAGTTGAAATGGAAGAAGCTGTTTTAGCTGCTGAAAAATCTTCTAAAACTAAAAAACAACCTAAAACTGAAACTATAGTTACTGAAGTGCCTCCAGTAGTTGAAGAAGTTAAAGATGAATCAGTTGTTGAAGCTGAAGCTGTAGTTGAAGAAGTTAAACCAGTTGAAGAAAAACAACCAACAATTAAAGAAGAACCGCTTATTGTTTTAGCTCCTGAAGAAGCTAAAAAAGAAAAAGTTGAAGACAATGATTTTGTCTTAATTGACCATAAAAAAGCTGAAAAACCTAAAACAAGAGACTTTGCTGTTAGAGTTGTTGAAGAAAAACCTATTCAAGTAATTGAAGAAAAAGAAGCTCAACCTGAAGATAATTTCTACACAGGAATTAGAGGTAATGAACCAGTTGCTCTAGAATCAGAAGAATCATCAAACAATGTTTCAACTAAGAAAAAACGTTCAGCAGGATTCTACTTCTTAATCTTATTATTAGTACTAATTCTTGCAGGTCTTTTAACCTTAGATATTCTTGCTATTATTCAATTAGCAGGTGGTTATACATTCTTTAATTTTGGTGCTTAATTTAATTATCAAGAAATGCACTTAGATGCATTTTTTGTAATTATTTACTATTATTCAATTAATAAAAGGAGAGATATTTATGAAGAATAATGAAAAAAATATGACTACTTTAATAAATCATTTAAAAGCTAGTGGATTTGTTTATCAAGGTAGTGAAATTTATGGTGGTTTAGCTAATACTTGAGACTATGGTCCTCTTGGTTCACTTTTAAAGGATAATATTGAAGCTGCTTGAAAAAGCGAATTTATTAAAAAAGAAAAAAACAACCATTTACTAGATTCAAAAATTTTAATGAATCCTCAAGTTTGAGTAACTTCAGGTCATGTTATTAACTTTAATGATCCTTTAATTGAAAACAAAGTTAATGGCAAAAGATATCGTGCTGACAAATTAGTTCAAGAGATTGATCCTAACATTATTCCAGAAAAAATGACTAATGATGAAATCAAAAAATTCCTTGAAAAGAATCTTAAAGAATACGATGGTGCTAAAACTAACTGAAGCGATATTAGAAAATTTAACTTAATGTTTGAAACCAAACAAGGAGTTACAGAAGAAACCAAAAACAAAATTTACTTACGTCCTGAAACTGCTCAAGGTATTTTTGTTAACTTTAAAAACGTACAAAGAAGCATGCGTTCAAAATTACCTATGGGCATAGGGCAAGTTGGAAAAAGTTTCAGAAATGAAGTAACACCAGGTAACTTTATTTTCCGTACTCGTGAATTTGAACAAATGGAACTTGAAGTATTTTGCCATCCAAAAGAAGCAAACAAACTTTACAAATACTACATTAAAAAAGCTGAAAAATTTGCTGAATATTTAGGCTTAAGCAAAGAAAATGTTCGTATCAGAGAACATGAAAAAGAAGAACTAAGTCATTATTCTTCAGGCACAAGTGACATTGAATATCTTTTCCCTTTTGGCTGAGGTGAACTTTTAGGAATAGCTAATCGTACTGACTATGATTTAAATGCTCATATGAAAGCTACTGGTGAAAACTTAGAATATGTTGACCCTGTAACAAACGAAAAATTTGTTCCTTTTGTTATTGAACCTTCAATAGGACTTGACCGTTTAATGTTAGCAATTTTAATTGATTCATATGACGAAGAAAAACTTGAAAAAGATGACTCAAGAGTTGTTTTACATCTACACAAAAATTTAGCTCCTTATCAAGTTGCAGTTTTACCTTTAGTTAAAAAACTAAATGATAAAGCAACAGAAGTTTATGAAAAATTACTAAAAGCAGGCTTATCTGTAACTTATGATGAAACTGGATCAATAGGCAAAAGATACCGTCGTCAAGATGCTATTGGTACACCTTATTGTGTTACAATAGACTTTGATTCACTTGAAAAAAATACTGTAACAATTAGAGACAGAGACAGTATGAAACAAAAAACTGTACTAATTAATAATTTACTAAAAGAACTATAAAACAATAGTTTTAGAAAAAAACGGAGGTAACAAATGAGTAATAATAACCATGAAATAGTTGACTCAATTATTGCAAGTAATGATATTGTTGATGTTATCAACTCATTTGTTACTTTAAGCAAAAAAGGTCGTAGTTTTGTTTGCATTTGTCCTTTTCACCAAGACACAAATCCATCAATGAATGTCGACCCTAAAAAGCAAATATTTAAATGCTTTGTCTGCCAAGTTGGTGGTAATGTTTTAACATTTTTAATGAAATACAAAAAATGAACTTTCCAAGAATCACTAGAATATTTAGCTAATCGTAGTAATATCAATGTTGACTTAAGTTCATTCCAAAAATCAATAAGTCGTTACAATGAAGAAGACTTAAAAATAATTGAAATCAACAACAAAGCTAATTCACTTTTTAAACTAGAATTAATAAAAAGAAAAAACAAAGAATTAAAAGATTTTATTCATAAAAGAGCATTAACTAGTGAAATCATTCAGGCTTTTGATATTGGTTATAGTGAAGAAGAAAGTTTCAATTCAATTTTTGCAAATGAGTTAGAAAATATTCCTGACTTATTAGTCAAAGCAAGTTTAATTAATAGTCATAACAAAAGTGTCGCATTTAAGAATAGAATTACTTTTGCTATTAAAGATGAACAAGGTGAAATAGTTGGATTTAGTGCTCGTGCTTTAGACAATGATACTAAACCTAAATATATCAATAGTAATGAAACTAAACTTTTCAAAAAGAATTCTCTTTTATATAACTATTGACAAGCTAATAGTAAAAGCGAAGACAATTCAATCATAATTACTGAAGGATTTTTTGATGTTATTGCACTTTTTAAAGCTGAAATCTATAATGCTGTTGGTTTAATGGGTACAGCTTTAACCAATAATCATTTCCGATTACTAAAAAACAAAAAAGTAGTCATCTTTTTAGATGGTGATGATGCTGGTCAAAAAGCTTCACTAAAAAGTGCTAAGTTTTTATTAGACCATCGTATTGACACTTACATAGTACGTAACACAACTAAATATGACCCCGATGAATTATTTAATAGTTATGGTGCCGATATTCTTCACAAGTTAATTAAAGAAGCTCCAGCTGCATTAGATTTTATTTATGAAAATTTAAGCAAGAAATATAATCTCAGTGTTTCGCCAAACAATGAAATCAAAAATGTTAAAGCTTTTTGCAATGACTTTGTTAACTTCCTTGAACACCAAGAAATTAATGTTCAAGAATTCTACAAAAACAAAATTCAAACCGATTATGGTTTTAGCATTCAAGTAAAACACAACTTTAAGTTGCCTGATCCTTATGATTCTCAAGAAATTTATGCACCACAACAATTTCCAGAAGACTCAGGTGAATATCAATTATTAGAAAACAATATTCCCCCTTATGCTTATGATGAACAAAATTATAATCAAGTAGTTGAATACAGCAATAATGTCAATAATTTTAATCACCCTTTAAATAACGAAGTGCCATTAAGCGATTATTGAATTAACAATCTTTTCTATTTATTACTTAATCACACTGAATTAATTAAGCTATTTAAAGAAAGAGAAGATACACACAAAGACTTAATGTTTTTCGGTAAATTAAATAATGAAGATTTAAAAAAAGAACTTTATCAAACATTTAGAGAAAGTAAAAGTATTAAGGTTGCTAAATTAAAGGAATATATCAAAGACTTAGAACAGGAAAATGTTGATATCGATTTAAATCAATTTTCAAAAAAATACAAAGAGGATAAAATTATTAAACAAAACTTTAAAGATGTTTATCGCCGAGCATTAAAGGAATCAGATAATGCTTATAATAAATACACAAGCAATCCTGAAGTTTTGAAACAAATCAGCAGTATCAAAAAAATGTATGATGAACACAAAGAAAAATTAAGAGAAATGCAAAAAAGAAAGGAAAAAAATGAATAAAGCAAATGAAATTAAATCAATAATCTCAATGATTAAAAAACATGCAAAAAGCTTAAAGAAAAAACAAATAAGTCAGTCTGAAGTTTATGATTATTTAGATTCAATTAAAGTTGAAATTGATGATGAATCAATGGACGAAGTTTTAGGCCAACTTTTTGAATCAGGCTTAATTCTTGATGAAAGCGACGAGGGCGATTTAGACGATGTTAGTTTAGATGAATTAGACTCAGAATTAGAATTCGAAGAAAAAAGCAAAAAAGACGAAAACACCGATGAAATGGATGTTAAAAACAAAAAAAGTGATTTATATGACGAAGATTTAGATGAAGATGATAACTACAATTTAGTTGGTTCATATGGTGACGATGATGAAAGTCAAGAATACATTATTGAAGATGACTATGTTGATTCAAGTTATGATGAAGATGACGAAGATGAAGACGAAGAAGAATTAAGCAGTAAGAAAAAATCGAAAAAAAGTAAAAATAATGAAGATGAAGATTCACTTGAACTTGAATCTTATGAAAATGAAGAAATTAACCTTAATGATAACAAAGTAATTAAAGATAAAGATTTAACCAACAAACTTACCGAAACTAATGATATTGTTAAATGATACATGCGTTGAATTGGTAAATATGGAAAACTTTTAACCATTGAAGAAGAAAAGAAACTTGCTCAAGAAATGGAAAAAGGTGGCTTTAGAGGAAAACGTGCTAGGGATAAACTTATCAAACGTAATTTACGTTTAGTTATCAATAATGCTAAAAAATACAAAAATAGAGGACTTAGCTTTATTGACTTAATCTCAGAAGGTAACTCAGGTATCGTAAAAGCAGTTTCAAAATATAACGTTTCAAAAGGCTTTAAATTCTCAACATATGCAACTTGATGAATTCGTCAAGCAATAACTCGCGCTGTAGCTGATCAAGCTAGAACTATCAGAGTACCTGTTCACATGGTTGAAACTATTAACAAAATCACTAAAATTGAACGTGAATTGCAACAAGAATTAGGTTATGAACCAACTGATGAAATGATTGCTGAAAGATATGGCAATGGCTATGACGCTGAAAAAGTTAGATACATTAGAAAAATCAACATTGACCCTATTTCTTTAGACAAACAAATTGGTAAAGAAAATGATTCATCATTTAGTGACTTTGTTAAAGATGAAAGTGTTGTTAATCCAGTTGATTATGCTTCACAAGAAGAATTAGTGGAAACACTAAATTCAATTCTTGAAAAATCACTTGATGATGATGAAAGAATTTTAATCTGCAAACGTTTCGGAGTTGGAGTTGACGAAAATGGAAATAAATACCCAATTCACTCACTTGAAAAATTAGCAGAAGAAAGAAATGTTTCTAAAGAAAGAATTCGTCAAATTGAAAACAAAATTTTAAGAAAACTTAAAAGTAGCACACGTAAAGGACGTCACTTGAAAGATTTCATTAAATAATGCAAATTAGAAAAGTAACAAAATATTTATTAGAAAAGTGACCACTTGATCTTAAAGAAGAATGAGACCCAAGTGGTTTTTCTATTAAATTCAATTTATCAGAACCTTTACGTAGTATAGTTTGTGCTATTGACTTAACCAAAGAAGTTTTCGAAAAAGCTTTAGAAATAGATGCTAATTTAATCATCATTCATCACCCTTTTAAATTTGAAGCATCTTGAGATGATGAAGATATCAAAGCTCCATACAAAAGATCAATTTATCAAAAATGCAAAGAAAAAAGAATTAATGTTTTAGCTTTTCATACTAACTATGACAACCAATACTATGGAACTTCATATCAAATCATAAAAAAATTAGGACTTGAAAATTATCGCCAAAATTATGAACATAATTATCCTAATTTAGTAAATTACAAAACTACTTTTAATGATTTAGTTAAAAAAATTAAAACAACTTTTGGCTTCAAAGCTATGCGTACAAATTTACATAAAGACCTATGAAACAATGAAATTAGTAAAATTGCTTTCCTTTCAGGGGCTGGATATATTTCAGAAGTTAATGCTATAAATAATTTAAATTATGATCTTATTATTACAAGCGATATTAAATGAAGTGACTGAATAGTTTATAAAGAAACCAAAGCCAATATTTTAGAAATTTCTCACCTTGATGAACAAGTTTTCGCAGATGATGCATATAAAATAATCAAAGAAAAATTCCCTGGAGTTAAAATTGAATTAGTTCATATTAATGAACCATATTGAAACATTTAACAAAATATTTCTTCAAAATTAAAATTTATTTTTTATAATACTAAGGTAATAAAATTACATTTTTAAAGGAGAAAAATGCATAGAAAAAATCCTAAAAGTTCAGCTATTGCTTTGATTGTTTTATCACTTTTAAGCGCTGTTATAACAGGAATTGCAATATTTATGTTTATTGATGTTGCAGTTAAAATATTTAAAAGTGGAGAAGAAACAAATGAATATATTAAAAATAACTGAAAAGAAATTATTATCCCTACTGCATTAATTTTATCAATACTTCCTATAAGCGTTGCTTCATTTGTATTACATATTGTTATAACTATTCAAGCAAGCAAATTAGAAGATAAAAAATCAATGATAATCTTAATTATAGGATTCTTCGTTGGAATATTAACATTCATCGGAGCATTTATTTATATTTCTGATGCTCAAAAAGAAAATAAAAACTACTTCAATTATTTTAAATCAGATGAATCAATTGACTCAAAAGCAGAATAGAATTAATTTTAAAGACATTCTTATGTGAGTGTCTTTTTTTAAAAAATTTTTTTATTTTGTTTAAATTTATATAAAATTAAATTGCATCGGAAAATAGATGTTTTTGAGTTTAAATGAAAAGGAGATCTATGTCAACAGAAAACAAAACAGAATCTTTAAACAAAGTAAACAATGAAAAATTGGAAGCAAAAGAATTAAGCTATACTAAATGAATAGTTATTTGCAGTATTATTGCATGTAGCTTTATTGGATTTTTAATTCTTTTAGCTATTATTCAAAGTATTGTTATTGCGACTAATGGTTATACTCGATCATCTGCACTAACTTTTTCATTATTTACACTTATTGTTGGATTAGCACTAGGTGCAGTTTGAGTTACAATAACAGTATTTTCAATTTTCTTAGCAATTTACACTTCAGAATGAAATGATAAGACATTTATGATTTTATTTATAATTGGTTGCTTTATTTGAATTGTTTCCTTTGTTGCTGCTATACTACTTAGAAAAAAAGCAAATGTACAATTCTTCAAAGATGAAGTTATTGTAGTTAAAAAAGAAGTAGAAAAACAAGAAGAAAAATAATAATAAAATTATATAATATATGAGCCAAATTAAGGCTCATTTTTATATCAAAAGGATACTTATGAAACCAGTAGAAAATAAAAAACAATGATTATCAAGAGGTTATGTTGATCAAGAAGATATTGCAGAATTTGAAAACAAAAGCAAAAAAGAATTACTAGAATTATTGCAACATGAATATGCATGAGTTAGATCTTCTGCGGCTTATAATTTATCTCCTATGGATGAAGAAAGTGTAGATGCATTATTAAAACGATTAGAAAAAGAAGACAAACTTTATACTAAAATCGCTATTTGTGAAACTTTAGAAACAGGTAATGCTTTTACAGCTAATAAAATGATTGAATATTTGAGCAAAATTGGTAATAACCAAATTAAAGAATTGCCTAAATATATTAGTAATAAAAGTTCTTATCCACTACCAAGAGACATTATTGCCAAATCTTTAGCTAAAATGCATACTTCAATTTTTCCTCTTTTACTTGAAACTCTTAAGCAAGGAACAATTGAACAAAAACAAGAAGTTATTGATGCAATTGGTTACATTTGTTTTAATAAAAAAGAATTAGCTACTGAAAAACTTTTAAATGAGCTAATTGATGTTTATGGTCAAAATATTGATAATAAAATTTTTGTTTGGAAATTTTTAACATTATTATCAGCTTTTAATTTTGAAGCAAGTAAAGAAATACTTAACTCATATTTAAATAGCAAAGATACTTTATCAAAAGAAGCAACTCACTCTTTAGATATATTAAAGGAAGCAAATATTTAGCTAAATAATAATTTAGCTTTTTTATTGCGCTTTTAAACTTGTTGTATAATTGAAACATGAATTTAACAAAAATATTTACAATGCAAAAAGATCTTGACAAAGCTATTGCAGCTCGTAATGATATTGATGCAAAGACTTCAAAAAGCAAAATTAAAGAATTTCACTACATGAAATTATTAGCTTTACTTGTTGAAACGGCAGAATTTGCAAATGAAGTCCAAACATTCAAATATTGAAAAGCAAAAAAACAAATTGATAAAGACAAAGCTTTAGAAGAATTTGCTGATATATTGCACTTTGTTGGCTCTTTTGCTTATCAATATGAAGTTGATCCTAACATCACACCATTAATAATGAGTAAGGATGTTAATAAACAAATTTGCTTATTATTCCAAACAATTTCTTCAGCAACAAATAACATCAATAAATATGTTATTGGAGAAATATTAGCTTTAACTTTAGGGGTTGCTAAATTATTAGGTTACAGTCAAAAAGATCTTTTAGAAGCTTATTACAACAAAAACAAAAAGAATTACGAACGCATTAAAAATAAATATTAGAAGCATTGTTACATGCTTCTATTTTTTATGGATTTTTTATAAATCTGTAATTATTTTGTCTCTTTTTTTAAGTTTTAATTCAATGTAAATAATGATTGAAAAGAAACTCAAAAATCAAATTGCAAAAATTATTATGAATAAATAATGATAATCTTTAAGTGAAAAAACAATGCTGCAAGAAATAAAAGACAATATTAAAATGACTATACTTTGAGAAAACAAACCTCTTCCAAAAGTGTGATTTGCATAATAAAAGTATTCATGATTTTTTAATGATAATTTTGTTCTATAGCTAAAAACTTTATTAAGCTTAGGAGTTTTTCAATAAAAATTTGTTCCAAAAATTGTTCCGATAATAGCTAATAATAAAGTTATTGATAATAAAACATAACTTATAATTTGCATTTCTTTCATCTTAAATATTATACATTAGTTGTTACTTTTTAAAAAATATGAGGGTATTAAAAAAACTTATATTCAACGAATATAAGTCATTTAAATTATTTCTTATTTGCCTGTTTTATAGACTTTTTAGTCGAATCGCTTTTATCAGTTGTAGGCTTTTGATCTTTAAAAATGTGATTATAAATTTCTTCATAAGTTTCAACTGGAATAAAGGTAATTGCTTTTTTAACTTCTTCAGGAATATCTGCTAAATTCTTTTCATTGTCTTTTGGAATAAATACAGTTTTGATTCCTTTTTTATATGCAGCAAATGATTTTTCTTTTAATCCACCAATTTCAAAAACACGACCTCTTAAAGTAATTTCACCTGTCATTGCAATATCTTGAGGTACAGGTTTATTACTTAAAGCACTAACTAAAGCAGTTGTAAATGTTACACCAGCACTAGGCCCATCTTTAGGAACAGCTCCTTCTGGAACGTGAATATGAATTTCTCTTTCATCAAAAGCAAAATCTTTAATATCAAATTTTTCAGCATTAGCTCTTACATATGAAAGAGCAATATTGGCTGATTCCTTCATAACATCTTTAAGCGAACCGGTTAATTTGATACCGCTATTTTTACTCTTGAAGCTTGAAACTTCGATTTGCAATGTTGTTCCACCTATTGAAGTGTAAGCTAAACCGTTAACAACTCCAACTTGAGGTTCTTTCGTATCTTGGTGATCTGTAAATTTAGGAGTACCTAACATTTCAGTAACAATATCTTTTGTTATTGTAAATTTAGCAATTTTTTCACCTTCAACAATTCTTGTAACTATTTTACGAGCAATTTTATCTAAATCTCTCTTAAGTCCACGAACACCAGCTTCAGCTGTATAGTGTTTGATAATAAATTCTAGTGTTTTATCATCAATATTGAATTGTTCTTTTTTAAGACCTGCTTGTTGAATTGTAGAATCAATTAAGTGTTCACGTGCAATTTTAATTTTTTCATTAATTGTATATGAGTTTAATTCGATAATTTCCACACGGTCAATTAAAGGAGCAGGAATATTTTCGTAGTAGTTAGCAGTTGCAATAAACATAACTTTTGATAAGTCATATTCATGTTCAAGATAGTTATCTTGGAATTTTGTGTTTTGTTCAGGATCTAATACTTCAAGCATTGCACTAGCTGGATCACCTTTATAATCAGATGACATTTTGTCAATTTCATCCAATAAAATAAGTGGGTTAGATACACCAGCTCTTTGGATAGCTTTAATAATTTTACCTGGCATTGAACCTACATAAGTACGTCTGTGACCTCTAATTTCACTTTCATCATGCACACCACCAAGACTAATTTTAATGTAACTTTTGTTAAGCGCTTCAGCAATAGCTCTGGCTAAAGAGGTTTTACCAGTACCTGGAGGACCAACTAAAGTAAGAATAGGAACATTGTTAAATTCTGTTTGTAATTTAGCATTTTTTTCATCTTCTTTAAATAAGGACATATCAATTTGATAATTTTTGTCAATATCAATTAATTTGTCTTGGTCTGATTTTTTAGATAAGTTTTTATGGTTAATAATTAATGATAAGTATTCAATAATACGTTCTTTAACTTTTTCTAAGCCGTAGTGATTTTTATCTAAAACTTCTTTGGCACGTTTGATGTCTAAAGTTTCAACTTCTATTTTTCTTCAAGGCATTTTCTTTAATGTGCTGATGTAAGTAGCAGCAACATTAGCATCTGGTGTTCCTGACATCATACCTTTAAGTCTTTCCTTTTCTGTAGAGATAATTTTTAAAACACTTTCAGGATAAATTTGTTTTAATTTAGGATCATGAATAAGTTTTGAAAATGAGTCATCTTCTTCATCACCTTCTGAATCATTTTCTGAAAGACTTTCTTTAATAGCTTTAAGTTTTTCTCTTAAAAGAAATTCTTTTTGTTGTTTTTCTAAATTACTTTTAACTTTTTGGTTTATTTCATTTTCTAATAAAGCTTCAGCAATAGGATCTTTAGAATCTTTTTCACTCTTAGGTTTTTTAGTTAATAAGTTTTTTTTGTTTTCTTGAACTTTTTTAGTTTTTTCATTTTCTTCGTTGTATTCTTTTGCAACTTCTTTAATTTCATTAGCTCTAAAAATTGCTTCTGTTTCAAAGTATTTTACAGCTGCTTTTGAATTTGTGTTAATGCTTTTTGTTTTAGTATAGTTTTCGTCAAAAAATTTAAGTGAATTAATGATCCCTTTTTCTTTTGGAGTTCAACCAAAATTACGATATGAATAAAGTAATAATGACAAGTAATCAATATGGTCATTAACTGAATCTAAGTTAAAGATATCCATCTTATAAAGGCTATTTAAAGCAAAATAAATTAAAAGGGCTTCAACAATATTTTCGCCAGATTCATCATAATCTTCATCTCAACGAGGCGTGTTAAACATGCTTTCTTCCATTCATTTACTTTGTGCTCCTTCTGATTCTTTTAAGCTTAAATTATGATCTAAAATTTTGCTTCATAATCCTTTTTCAACTAAGTTTGTAATAGTTTTATCTAATACATTTAATTTTTTAACTGAATCTTTACTTAATTTATTTTCATAAGAACTTTTTGAAGCAACTGCAAATTCAACATTATATGAATTTTCAGGTGTTTTTTCACTATTATCTTCTAAATGAGTAATTTTATAACGTCCAATTCCTTTTACTTTAAGTTTATATCTATCGATTTCTTTTGAATCTTGTTTGTATTCAATATTTAAATCAAGCACTCTAACATAAGAACAATATTTGTTTACATTGTTACTTTTTGTAACTATTTTTTTTCTGCTTTCATCGCTGCCATCATATTTGTTTTTTGCGTAGTCAAAATAACCAATAAATAAATATTTAGCTTGGTCATTTTTTTCTTTCTTTTCATCATGACTAATTGATTCAAAATAATTAAACAAGTGATTTAAATATTGATCACTAAAACTTTGGTTTTTTGTTTTTATTTCTAAAATTTTTGTTTCATGATTATAAACTGCGTCAGATAAATATTCTTTATCTAAGACGTCCAACAGTAAGATTTTTTCTTTCATATGGTCTCCTTCTAAAATACATAATTTATATTTTAGCACTCTTATGCCTAAAGTGCCAAATATTTTTATATTTTCTTAATCTATTCTTAACATTTATTTAATAAATAAATAAAATTAGGAATTATTTGTGATTTTTGGCTCTATTTAGCCTTTATAACTAGGTTAACAATTTTATTTGGCACAAAAATTTCTTTAATAACAACTTGATTTTCTAATCATTTAGCAGCTTCATTTTTAGCTAAATTTAAAACATAATCTTTGTTATTGTTTGCTAAGTCAACTGTAATTTGAACTCTCATTTTGCCATTAATTGTTACTCCATAAGTGATTTCATCATGTTCTAAAGCACTATTATCAACACTAAAGTCCTTAAGGTTTTTAAGCTTAAAGAATTGCTCACTTAATTCTCAAGCTAAATGTGGAATAAATGGTTCCAAAATGTTTAATAAAACATAGTACATTTCTTTAATTAATAATGAGTTAGTAATCTTATCATAAGCATTGAAAGTTTCCATAGCTCAAGCAATTATAGTATTAAAAGCATAATTATTACGTCTATCACTAAACAAGTTTTCTTGCTTAATTAAACCTTGATAAAGTTTTCTTCTAGCATTCTTTTCTTCATTGTTTAATTTTAGATTTTTAATATCAGCTAACTTGTCTTTAGCCTTAACTTCTTTTCTTCTTGCTATTAATCTTTTAATAAATTTATGACAACCTTCAATACCTGAGGAAATTCATTCAAGTTCTTTTTCAGGCGGTGCTGCAAAAAGAACAAAAAGCCTCATAGTATCAGCATCATATTTTTTAATCATTTCATCTGGGCTAACAACATTACCTTTTGATTTAGACATCTTAAGTCCATCTTTAAGAATCATTCCTTGAGTTAATAAATTATCAAAAGGTTCTCTAAAGTCAACCATTTTTAAGTCTGCTAAAACTTTAGTAAAGAAACGTGCATACAGTAAGTGCAAAATAGCATGTTCAACTCCACCGATGTATTCATCAACATTATTTCAGTATTTTAATTGAACTTTATCAAAAATATGGCTTTCTCTTTTAGCTGGTGGTGTCGTATATCTTAAAAAGTATCAGCTTGATTCAAAGAAGGTATCAAAAGTATCAGTTTCTCTGGTTGCTTTTGAGTGACATTTAGGGCACTTAGTTTCCAATCATTTATTATTTGTTTTAAGTGGGTTGCCACTAGTAGTAAAGTTGACTTTGTAAGGCAAAGTAACTGGTAAGTTTTCTTCTTTTTCAGGAACTAAACCACACTTAGCACAATTGATCATAGGAATAGGAGCGCCTCAATATCTTTGGCGACTAATTCCTCAATCTTGTAAGTTGATTTTACTCGAGTTTTCAAGCTTACTAAAATCAGCTTTGTTATTTGCATAATTAGTAATTTCTAAGTTATTAAATTTGGCAAATTCTTCATGACTTTTAACTTTAGTAGTATCGATAATTTGACTTCTATTTTTTTCTCCGAGAGAACAAAAATCACTAACATAAATTTTGTATTTTTGATTATTTACTGGATTAATTGCTTGAAGTGGTAAAGCTAAACATAATTTTTGCGAAAAATCTTTTGCTGTAGCTTTTGCTTTAATTAAATTAAGTTTTTCAATTTCTTTATCACTTAATTTATTTTCTTCAATTAATTGTTTAACAAGGCCATGATTTGCACCAATAGTTATAAAATTCATGGTTACTAAAATATCTTTGTTTTTTGTAAAAATATCAATATTACTAAAGTGATTTTGATTATTTTCAACTATGTCAAATTTTGCCAAAAAGCCTGTTTCATAGCCAATTCAGTTTTTTTGCATCATTAAAACTTTGTCAGGTCAATGATTTTTTAATAACTCTAAATCATTTTGTAATTCTTCTGCGTAGTTTCTAATTTTTAAGTAATATTGTTCCATTTCTTTTTGAACAACAATATTGCCACAACGTCAACATTTTCCATCTTCAACTTGTTCATTTGCTAAAACTGTTTGATCATTTTCGCATCAATTTAATAATGCTTTTTTACGATATACTAAACCTTTTTTTCACATCTTAATGAAAATCAATTGTTCTCATTTTGTATAAATTTCATCAGCTGTAATACATTCATAATTTCAAGCAAAAGAGATTCCCAAATCCTTTAATTTAGGGTTCATATTTTTAATGTTTTTGTATGTTCAATCTTTAGGGTGAATGCCATTTTTAATAGCTGCATTTTCAGCTGGTAAACCAAAAGCATCTCAACCAAAAGGATGTAAAACATTAAAACCTTTACGACGATAATAACGTGCTAAAACATCGCCGATTGCATAGTTTCTAACATGCCCCATATGAATATTTCCACTTGGATAAGGGAACATACTTAAGATATATTTCTTTGGTTTCTTGGTTGTTTTTTGTGGTTCAAAATATTGAGTTTCAGCTCAATAATTTTGTCATTTTTTTTCGACTTTATGTTGATTATATGTTGACATTTTGACTCCTAAAATGATGTCTAAATTATTTGTGATTATCATTTAATTTTGCATAACAAGCTTGAATAAAAATATTTTTAAAATGTTTCTTTTTATTGATTTCAAGTAAATCGGATTTTCAAAGTTTAGCTTTAATATTGAAGGCTAAAAAGATAAAAATTATTAAAGCATTTAAACTTAAGTTAATAATATTGAAGAGAGCAAAAATAGTGCTAGTGCCTAAATAATAGTTGTTTATATTAAGAAATAGACCTTTGAATTTGTCTCAATTTTTTATCATTGAATTAATTGTGGCAGGTTCATTTTTTAATGCGCCAAAAGCTTTAAAGTATCAAGGTGTTGTAATAAAAACGTTAACAAAAGTTAAAAACAAAGTTGTAATGACTGCTGCTAAAGATAATTCAGCAATATAAAAATCTATTTGTTTTCGAATTGAATTTTGATAAATTGTTTTATTAAAAAACTTATATAGAAAATAAAAAGTTAATACAAAAGTTAGCTGAGTTAAAGCTAAAAGGAAATGTCCTAATAAACCAATAGGATCATAACAATTGCTGCCATAGGCAGGGCCTATTATTGCTAAAAGTAATATTAAGACTAAAGCTGATCAAGGTGCAATTGCTAAAGCGCTAAAAGTAACGACAACAAGTGCAAAATCAAACTTTAAAAAAGGCGCTAAAGGAAATTTCATAAAGCTTGAGCAAGTAATATTAACTACAATTGCTAAAGCTAATAAAACTCCAGTTTGGACTATTTTTTTAACAATACTTTTGCCATAATAAATACTTTTATTTTGTTCCAAAAATACGGTCTCCTGCGTCGCCTAAACCAGGTTCAATATATTTTTGATTATTGAGTTTTTTGTCTAGAGCAGCTAAATAAATTTCAAAGTCTTTACCAAAAGCCTTTTCAACAGCTGCTACTCCTTCTTTAACTCCAACTAAGCACACTAAATGAATATTAGTAAAGCCATCTGATTTTAATTTTTTAATAGCATCAACTGCGCTACCGCCAGTAGCGAGCATTGGATCAACTACAAAAATGTAGCTATCTTTTTTAACTTCTGGCATTTTGTAAAAATACTCATGAGCTTGATGAGTTACTTCATCGCGGTAAAGTCCAATGTGACCAACTCTAGCTTCAGGCATTAATTCAAGTAAGCCATCTAACATTCCAAGCCCAGCTCTTAAAATTGGCACAATAACTATTTCTTTATCAAAAGTAGCTCCTACATATTCTTGATTTAAAGGTGTCACTATTTTTCTAGCTTTAGTTTTATAGTTTCTTAAAACTTCATACACCATTAATGATGCGATTTCATTTAAGTTTCTTCTAAAACGAGAGTGATTTGCTTCTTTATCTCTCATATTAGTCAGCTTAATTGAAATAAGCGGATGATCTAAAACTTTTAACATCTTTTTTCCTCCTTATATATTAATCTAAATAATAATACTATATATTAAATATATTGTTTGCATTTTTAATAAATAATATATATATTAAAAAAATAAGTTGGCTGAAAAATGTCAAAAATTAAAAAAGAAAAATGCAAACTAGTTGCATTAATCTAATAAATTAATATTTATTAAAAGGATTTTCTAAGTTACTGACTTTTTTGCCTTTTTTTAATAATTTTAACTGTTTTTTCACTGGTTTTTGAATATTTTTTTCTTTGTTGACTATTTCAGAAATCTCTTTTAAAATTAATCTTATAAAATTTATCAAGTTGAGGATCTAAACTAAAGATTAAATAAAAGTAGATTAAATCTGTTAAAAAGTAAACACTAATTTTTGAGCCTAATGAAGCAGAAGTTTTAATATGTTGAGCTAAATTTGTTAAATTTAAAATACTTAAAGCATTTAATTTTGCAATACTTGTGCTTTGAGTTCATAAAGCATAATTAATGTTCTTGTTTTCCAAAATTTCACAAACTTTTATAACTTCAGCTGTTTCAAAAGAATGCGAAATAACTGTAACAAAAGCATCTGGACCCATTAAACATAAACTATGTTAAAAAAATCATGCATATTGTTAATAGGTAATGAAGTAAGTCTAATTTTGTTTAAATTTTCACGTAAATAACTAGCTACTTTTTCACTTTGCCCAATACCAAAAAATATGTGATTTTTAGTTTCGCTTAATAAATTGCAATACTCTTTAATTTCTTCTTTGTTAATTGACTCATAAGTTTTTTGTAAGCTTGAAGTATAGTAAGCAAAGATGTTTTTACTTATTTCATGCATACTTAAATTTGAACCAACATTGATTCTTGTTCAATCATCTGTTACTATTGTTCTTTTAGTAATATAGATTTGTAAAGATTTAAAACTAATAAAACTAGCTGCTCGAGCAAAACGAGTTAATGTTAGCTATGAAACAAACATTTTTTCAGTTAATTCAATTGAAGAGTTGTTTAAAAAAATTTCTGTTTTATTGTCGATATAATCGACTATGAATCTATACGTTTCATTTTCAGGTAAAAATTTTAAATATTTTTTTGAAGTAACTTTGACTTTAAATTTTTCATATCTTAATTTTAACAAATTAAAAAAATAAAATTCGAAGTTTAAAAATTATAGTGAACCCCAAATTCCGGACTTTTTGGAAAAGGGTTCATACCAAATAAGATAATGTTTTTTGAGCATTATTTTATTTTGTTCTACAATATTATTAGGTGTTGATGTAAAGTCAATTCTTTTCTATTGAGAAAGTGAGAGACTTTACACAAAATTATAAATAGTCTTAATAATATTTTTTAATTTAAATAATAAATGAACCCCTTTTTGAAAAAGAAATTTGGGGTTCAGCATAATATTAAATTTCGTTAATTTATCAAATAAGTTTGCTGTATGTATTATTACTTGTTTCAGTAAAGATTTTTGATCATTTATCTCAAATTGAAACTGTTTCAGAAGATTTATTTTTCAAAATGTATCTTTCGGTGATTGCATATTCTGATTTTCAGTACATTTTATTTCATATGTAGTATGAAGCATCAAAGTTTCCTAATGGGTTATCAAGAGTAAATTTAAAAATGTAATTTACTCATGAAATAGGAGCTCCATTATGTTGTAATATGAAAGCTGAATTATGTTCTACTGTTCTTAAATATGAGAATAATGTATTAGAAAATGGCATATATTCAAATAGTGGGTTAGTACTATCATATTTTTCATCTGATTTTCCACGTTTTGTTATATAGTGAGGACCATAGAAATTACTTGGTAATACTCCAATAGGATATTCTTCTCCTGTTTTTTTGTTATAAACATTAACTCTATTTCTTAATGGATTATTTCCAATTGCGTAATGAGATTTGTTTTCTTCTCCACTTCATCTTTCTCATATTCCTTCATAATATCCATTGCTTGTTGGATTGTTGTATTTAATAAAATCAAAAGCATATTTTATTTTGTAAAGAGCATCATTTAAATTAACAAAATTGCCTTGAAAATCATCTTTAAACATTATTTTAGAATCTGACATTTTTTTGATATTTGAAAGCATTTTTTCAGTTATTGTTTTCTCATATTCTATTAATTTGGCTAAAGTATATAGATCATCATGTCCACTTCAAATATCATTTTGTATTGCTTTTAAATAATCGCCATTATTTTTATTAGGATATGCTTCTTTTATATATTTAACTGTTGGTATACTATAATCTAGTGGTAGATTATTATCTTCTGGAGGTTCAATAATTGTATGTCAAGGCCTTCAATATTGATTTTCAATTTGCTTACCTTGTTCGATTTCACTAGTACTATTTCCTTTATCTACTCCATATCGGTGTCATGAATATTCGGCTCTAACTTTATCACCTTTAGAATTTCCTCAGCCTCCATTTGTGTTACCTTTTGAGTATCCTCCAGTATCTAAATCTGAAATATGGTCATATAGATGTTTTTTGCCTAGAACTTTAGGTTTAGTTCAAATTTTTGATTTTTCATCTCAATTTGCATTATCTTGTGAGACAGATGTTGGTCTATACAATTTTGTTGGAGATCAGTATACATCACCATAATTGAATTTTTCATGTAATAAGTAAATTAGTTTGTTTATGAAATATTCTCTTAAATCTTTAACAGCTAATAAATAATCATTTTCTAAATAATTTTTAATTAAATTAGTGTTTGTAAAATCAACGCCACCATCAAGTTGTTGCAAAGCTTTTAAACCTTCACTATCTAATTTAGAAATTTGATCATTTTTAATTGCATTCATTTCATTTTTTGCAAAAACAAGTGAACTTTCTTGTTCTGAAGTTAATTTTGCTTTTTGTTCAGTTTTTGCTTTTTCTTTTACATATTCATTATAGTAATTAAGAACACCAAATCATTTTTTAACAAAGTTAACTTTGTTGTCTTTATCAGCTTGAACAGCACTAAAGTTTTCTGTAGAATTAACATTTTTATAAGTTTCAATTGCAGCATCAAAAATTTTGTTTTTATATTCATATACTTTAGAATCCACATTTGCTATTGCTGCTAATTTTGCATCCATTTCATTGTATGATTCTAAGCAAAATTGAGCTTCATTTTCTAAGAAATTACTATAAAGTTTATCTTTTTCATTAATTGATGAAAGAAAATTATTGATTAAATTAATTTTTTCAAATAGTCCTTTAAATTTTTCTTTGTCATTTTGAATTTCACTGTTTTCAATTGAAGATATTTCTTTAGTTGATAAATCAGGTTTGTTATTATCAATATCTTCAATTGTTTTTTTAACATCTTCAAATTGGCTTAATGTTTTTAAATTAGCAAAAACTTTTGATAAGAAATCAACAATTTTTGGATTTGCATTACTAATAAGTTTTGAAATTTCTTTAGGTTTTGAAGCAAAGTTATTAACTTTTTGTAAGTTTAAATCAGTTGCGTTTTTAATAATTTTAAATATTTCTAAATAATTTGTTTCATATTTTTTAAGATTTGAAATTATTTCAAAGAATGCTGAAATATTATTAATTTTGTTGTCAATATCAGAATCTAAATTAGCTTTTAATAAAGGATCTAGTTTAGTTTGTATATCAATTATTGATTTATAAGAAGTTTCAAATAAATTAAATCCATTTAATGTTGTTTTGTTTGCTTCTAATGCTAAATTAAATTCATTTAATCTTGATTTAATGTTAACAAAGGCTTTTTTAAATCAATTTTTTATTGAATCTAATTCATTTTTGCTATTAACATAATCATTAATTAATTTGTTTCTGCCTTCAATATACTTGTCTCATTTGAGAGAATTTAATTCAATTTTAGATTTTTGTACAAATTCATCAATAATTTGTTTTGAGTTATTTAGTTTAGCTAATCTAACTGTTGTTTCAATTGAATCAACATTTGAATTATAAGCATTTAAAAATTCTTTAATAACAGATTGAATAGAAGTTGTCAAATTATTTTCGTCATTTAAAATAGCTTGAGTTTTGTTAATAAATTCGTCTAATTTTTCAAAAGAAATTTGATTTGAACTTTCAACAAATGAATTAAATTCATTAAGACCATTAATAATAGATGTTAATGATTTGCTGCTTAAGTCTAGAATTTGAGATTTGTTAAATAATTTTGTATTTTCAATTGTTTTGACAAAAGTATTAACATAACGATTTATATATTCTTTTGTATTTCCATATGATTGTTCCAATGTTTTACATGCCTTAATAATATCTTCTATAATAACACTTCTATTTACTGAAACACCGTTTTTTTCTAATATAACGTCATAATTATTAGAGTCAAATCTTGACAATAAAATCTTTTTAACAGCATTGATAGGATTTAAAATTGGAGAATTATTACTTGCAATAGTATTAGCATCTTCTATTTTTGCTGATAATTCTTCTATTTTAGATATGTTTGACATGAATTTTTTAATTAAACCATCTTTATTAACATATTTTTTAATAATTTTGTCATTTCAAACATGAAAATCAGATTTAATAAAATCTGCTGCCTTATCAATCATTTCAGTTGAAATGTTAGGTTTTGTGTTGTTTGAAAGTGCTTCTTCTTCGATTTTACTTAAAATGTTTTGATAATCTTTAATTTTGAGTTCTAAAGAATCTAATTCACTTTTACTATTAGCATCAACAAATTTTTCATCTGCGGTTTTTAAAGTTAATAAATCATTACTACGAACAATAAAATCTTGGATTGATTTTTTGATATTTTCATATTCGCTTTGATTAATAACTTGTTTTGTTCTTTCTATCATCTCTGGTAAAAGATTTTGAATTATTTTCTTTTCATTACTGTGTTTAGCAGCTCTTATATAACTTTTGTTACCAAAGTGGCGGCCAACATGATATGAAGAGTGTTGATCAATAATTCCTTGTAAATCTTTAATAAGTTTTTCATTTGAATCAATTTGAGTTTGGCACAAACTTAGTTCATTTCAAAGACTAGAAAGTCATTCTTGATTCTCATATTTCTTTCAAATTTCTTTTAATTTGTTGTCTTTTTCTTTTAATTTTTGATTTGATTCTTTAAAGTATTTTATGCTGTTTTCAATTCACAATTTTTCTTTTTTATAGTTTGAATGGTCAACTGCATAACCAATTAAAGTACCGGCTGATACTGCGCCAACAACCCCAGCAGAAATACCCATTGTTAAAGCTACAATTTTTTTTGTGCTATTTTTCATAGTTGTCTCCTTATATTTAACATAAAAAAATTAAATTTTCGGGACATAAGGAAAATTATGTCTTAAAAATAACCATAAAAAGTACCAAAAAAAGGCAAAAATTATTTTCTAAAAATACTATAACTTATAAAAGTAAGACATACCATTAAAGATTTTTAAAATTTTGAAAAAAATTTTATTCTTCATTTTCAAAATCAATAATTTTAAATTCATTTAATATGCTAGATCAATTTCTAATTCTTGAATTACTTCATTTTTTTATGATTTGTTGAGATGCTAGAAAAAGAATTTTTAAAAGACTATCATCAGATGGGAAAACCTTTTTTGTTTTTGCATATTTTCTAAATACACTATTTAAATTTTCGATTGGATTAGTGGTATAAATGAGCGTTCTTATTTCAAGGGAGTAATCAAACATTGTAGAAATTTCAGATCAGTTTTGTCTTCATATTGAAATAGATGTAGGATATTTTTTGCCTCATTTATCTTCAAAAATATCCAAATTATCCATTGCATTTTTTGCATCATTAGATTGATATACAGATTTTAAATCTTTGCAAAATTCTTTCATATCATTTAACAGAATTTCTAATCATATGTACAATGCAACGTTGTTGCTTACTATTAGGAAAAACAACTTCTATAGATTGTTGTATACCTTTTAAATTATCTGAGCAAATAATATCAATTTTACTAATTCCTCTATTTTTAAGAGCATTTAGGACAGACATTCAAAACTTTGTCGATTCATTTTCTCCAATATAAAGTCCTAGAATTTCTTTTTGCCCATCACTATTAATACCCATAATAACATATGTAGCTTTCTTAGTTACAACATTATTATCTACAACATGAAAATGTACTGCATCAATATAAATTATTGAATAATATGTTTCAAGTTTTCTTTCTTGTCATAATCTTGCGTCTTCGACAATTTCGTTAGTTAATTGACTTATTTGTGCTGGAGAATAATTAACACCATATTTGCTAAACATAAAATCATTTACATCTCTTGTTGACATTCCTCTAGAATATAAAGCAAATATCATATCAACTAATTCAGAAATATCACGTTCACACTTCTTGATGATTATAGGTTCAATTTTTGCTTCACGATCTCTTGGAATGTCAATTTCCATTTGGCCATATTGACTATTAACATTTTTCTTAAAAAAATCATTTCTATAATTTTTTTTGAACTTTATTATCATTTTTTCGTAACCTATAAAATTATCAAATTCTTTGTTCATCATTTTTTGGATTGTATTTTGAAATACTTCTTTCATAGCCATATTAAGATCACCAGTAGTAACTTGGTTTTAATTTTCTAAATTTTTTTGTTATTTCATCAATAGCAGGATTTATTAACCTTCTTTTCATAAATAAAAAAATCCTTTCTTAATTGATAAAATATTATCAGGAAATGATTTTAAGACTTTACACAAAATTTTTTATAGTTCCCAATTTTAAAAAACAGGCAAGACCTGTTGGTGATGTAAATTATTAGTGGGATAAGTTAGAAATTTAAAAGAGAAAACGGCATTTGGTATGAACCCCAAAAATTGGACTTTTTAATTATGTTTGGACTTATTCCTGTATTGGACAGGACTAAGTCCTTTTAATTTATTAACAATTCTGTCATTATTATAATATGAAATATATTCTCCTAAAGCAGTTTTAAATTCTTTAAAACTATTAAATTTCTTTTCTTCTCCAAATCAAAATTCTCTTTTTATAACACTAAATAAACATTCAGTAGGACTATTGTCTAAACAATTTCCCTTTCTTGACATGCTTTGAGTTGTTTGTTTTTCTTTCAAATAATCAATATAATCTTGATGAGTGTATTGTCATCCTTGATCAGAATGTAATAATACATTTTTTAAGCTGTGGCCATTCTCTTCTACGTTTTCTAACATTTTACCAACCATTCTTAAATTAGGCGATTTAGAAATCGAATAACCTAAAATCTCTCTGTTTTCAAAATCAACTACAGGAGAAAAATATGCTTTTTCATCATTTTTTAATTTAAATTCAGTAACATCTGTTCCTAGTATTTTCAAATATTTATTATTTGAAAAATTTCTTTTGTATCTGAAGAAATCTTCTGTGATATTTTCTTTATCTAAAAGCAAGTTTGGAATGTTTTTGTGAGCATCACCTTTGAATGAAGAATATTTATTTTTTCTTCTTAGCGTTTTGCCGAAAATATTCATTGCTTTCATTAATTTTTGAACTTTTTTATGATTGATTATTATTCCTTTATTTCTTAAAGCAAAAGTAATACGTCTATAACCGTATAGTCCTTTATTATAGTTAAATAAGTCAAAAATAACCTTTTTTAAATTTTCATCTTTATCAGGTTTATTTTGTGATTTTAATATCTCATAAAAAGTTGACTTTTTCAATTTAATTTTTTCTAATATTAATTTAATAAAAAATAGCTTTTTAAATTCTTGCCTTAGTTCAATTGTTATTTGGAATTTTTCTTTGTTAGTGAGTCTTTCAATTGAACCAAGGCGCTCACTTTTTTTGCTATCGCATTCTCCAATTTGAGTATTTTATTTTCTTCCTTTAATTGTTTAATTAATAAATCGGAACTAATATAAAAAGGTGTGTTATAAGATTCTCTACGTTTTCTTATTTCGTAATTATTTTATCATAATCCATTTTGTAGCAAAGGAAAATACTGCATGTGAAGAGCATGCAGTTTCCTTTTGCGCGCACACGCGCTACTTGAATAGTACAAGATAAAGACACTACAAAGCTATTTACCATAGCGTGTTTTATCTTGAAATGATTTATTCATAGAATAAATCAAAAATTAATATTTTCATATTTTCTAGGCGCATGCACTTTTTTCGTTTTTGCCTAAATTCGCATGCACTTTTACATGCACTTTAACTTGTATATTTTTATTTTAAAAATATATTAATACTGCTTTTGCGCATGCACTTTGTTAAAAATACTGCTTAAATGAAAAATAAGTTTGCTTTTGTTTCCATATTTTTTGCAATGCTTAACTGTATTGTTTTTAGTGAAAATGTAGCAAATTTCTTTGAGCAAAACCTCTTTAAATCGTGCCCAACTACCGTTTCAGCACAGCCTCCAAAGTAGTTTTTAACTAGCACTGAGTTTCAAATATATTCTCTATTTTCTTTATAATATTTCTTGAACTTTTTAGCATTAGCATATACAGTTTTATTTTTCTCTTGCTTTGTTATTCACTCTAAAACACTGTCAAGTTCTTTCTCAAATTCATAAATTAATCCTTTAGAAAACAAGTTGTCTAACACGCGATAAACATCTTTATAATCCCTAAAAAATCTCTTATTACTTACATTAATTTTTTTGCTATATCCAAAAGCTTTAAACATATTTGCTTTGAAATGAAATGGATCATAAACTCTCGTTGATTTTAAATTATCAGCTATTGTAGTTATGAATTTTGCACCATCTCCAGAGACAATAATTTCACAATTTTCTTTATATAAACTGTTTAAACTTTCTCTAATTTTGTTTTCAAAATCTTCTTCACTATTGAAGTTTTTAAACTCACTTGCAAGTGGTAAAAACTGCATAATAGAGGTCTTATTTTCTATGGCTTTTACACTACTTCCGCTAAGCAAAGTATGTATAGTCGCCATACGCACTCTAACCTTTATTTTTCTACCTTTAAAAGACACTCTAATATAAGCATCATCAATATCTATTTGTATAGTCTTGTACTCTAGATTTTTATAGTCTTTTAAAGTCAAATTATTTAATACTTCTTTCTTTAATTGTTCCCTATGGTAATAATAAACGTGATAAGGAATAAGTAGCTTACTATTATCACCTTTTGAAGCGTATATATTGTTTTCAACACATTTTTCGACGCACTCTTTATAATATTTATTTCTACCGTTATCAGCTAATCCTTCACTCGGATAAATAACTAGTCTTTTGCCTGTAGTTTTATCTTTATACATGTAGTAAATAATTCTTACTGTCTCGCCCCAAATAAAAATATCTCTTTCTATTTTTCTTTCAACATTATATTTAATTTTACGCTCTTCGCTATTCTTAAAAACTTCTGCTTGAGCATTTCAATTGTCAGCTAAAGTTTTACTCATTTTGTTCTTCACAGCGCCCTCCATAATCAATTAAAAACGACGTTTTCACGCCGTTAATAATTTTATATGTTTTACTTCAGCTTCGTTTTGTCTTTGTCTGTTTTGCTTTCTTTTATTGGTATTTCCTTAGCTACTTTATCCTTAGCTTTTTCGATATTTTTATTATCGTATGGATCAATATAGCTTGATTCACTTTTGCTACTTTTAGATAAAAAACCTATATTTTCAAAAGAATATATATTAACGTTATCCTTCGTCTTATCTAAGTCTTTTCAATCATTATGAGCAATTTCTCTAATAAAATAATTACTAGTTTCTTTATCTAATTCATACTCAAAATCATTTTGATTAATTATATTTTTCTCTTTACCAATACATAATTTAATATTCTTTAAAGCTTCTTTTGTATATTTTGTATTAGAAGTGTTTGTGTTAATTAGGAATTGGGATTTTGAAAAATTATTAGCAAAATAGTTTTTTGTTGCACGCTTAACTTTATTACTATTATTAGACAATGTAGATAAAAGCTGATTATTTATTAACTCATCGTTAGTATATAAAACTAAATTGTGCTTTAAATTATTTGATATCTTTATTATATTTAAATCGGGAGGAATTGCATTTATACGGCGACTTAGGTCATCGACTATCAATGATTTATCATTTTTATTTAATACAGAAGTATCTTGATAAATTGCTTTATCTATATTACTTTCAAGCAATTCCTTATCAATAATAAATATATCCTTAGTAACTACTACACTTTCATGATTCTTTCAATATTCGTTGGTTTGATAAGAGCTATTATCAATTATTAAATTATATTTGCTAGAACTTTTTCTTGCCGTTTGAAGTCTTATACAATAATAAGTTTTATTTTTTGTATTTTCAAAAATTATCAAAGGATGAATTTTAAATTTTGTATCGATATTTAGATGAAAAATATCTTCTAATAAAGGATTTGTAATTTTTAATGGTCTTCATAGTTCTAAACTCATATAAAAATTATACAAAAAAAGAGGATTAAACCTCTTTTTAAGACGAACTAGAGTCTAAGGCGTATCATCAAGCGCTTAAAGATAAAATATGAGCTGCTTGCTTGTTCGATTACTCATATAACAAAATCCTTCTTAGACTATTGTTTAAATTATACTACAAATAAATAAAAAAATTAATAATTTTTCAAATCTTATTTGCATTGTTTACTCTTAAACAAATTGATAATCTTTTACTAAAAAATTATAAAAGGGTGGGCTTGAATTTTTCCGTTATTTAAAACTTTGCCATCAATAGGTAGTTTGAAAATATTTTCTAATAATGGGTTATTAATTTTTAAAGGTTTTCATAAATCTAAAGACATAATAAAATTATACAAAAAAAGAGGTATAAAACCTCTTTTTAAGACGACCCAGCCTAGAGTAATTGTAGCTACACGCTAAGCTTGCTACTGTTCGATTACTTACGTGTATCTCTCTAGGTTCATATGTCTACATTATATAGTAAAAAAACAATATTTTATAAAATTCTTAACTTCACCCATATTTTCTTAATAATGTTTTAGTTAAAAATATAGTGCCTAACATTTTTTTATTTTGCAAATAATTTATTAATTTCTTCATCGCTAAGAACAACCGGCTTAGCCTTAATTCTGTCTTTTTTATAGATTTGTATTTCTTTGAATTTCTTAATTGAAACTTGTTTCTTGCTCTTGCCAGCTTTAAAGCCTTTTTTATTCAAGTATCATCTAATACCATATATGCCACCAACAGCAAAACCTAAGGCAAGCATAACCGATACAATTCAAATTCAATAATTACTTTTATGGCTTGCTTTTGTTTTATCAACATCTAAATCTTCACCATTTGGCTTTTTATGCTTATCGTTTTGTATTTCTTTAAATCATAATTTATCATCAAAAGCATTATAATTTGCCTCAATATTATTCACCACTATAGCATAGGCAAAATTAATATTATTGCCTTCTTTAACTGGTAATAAAACAAAATACTTGCCTCTAGCTTTATAATCTAAGCTTTTATTAAAGTTATCGTTTTGTATTTCTTTAATTGCCTTTTCTAAAGCTTCGTGGTACTTCTTAAATAGCTCAGTATCATTTATTTGATACGGAATAGGAACTTTATGTCCTTCAATTTCTCAAGTATTATATTCAGCCATTACCTTTGCTTTAGTTTCTTCATAAACTTTTTTGAATTTTTCATATTTAGCTTCATTTAATTTATCAATATCAGCTACTAAACCAAGTAAATAGAATGAAGCATTTACAAGTGAAACTAAATAATCTTTTTTAAACTCGATACCTGAAGCAATCGTTATCTCATTTAACTTATTTATAATATCTTTGGTAATTTTCTCAGGTTCTTTTTGCGATATAACAATAGGATTTTTTACTAGTGTATCATTAAGTAGTGATAAATCAAATGCTGGTGCTTCAGTATCATTAATAATATGAATCTTAGTGCTTGAAATTAAATTAGCATTAATACCTTTTATCTTAATATCAATACCATCTTTAAACTTATTCCCCTGTACTAGTAAATCTAAAACGTTATCTAGTCCTTCTACTTTAATATCTTTATTCAATAACATTTCTATGCCAGTTTTGTTTTTGTATAAGTTGAATTGTTCTTCTATTAGCCCTATCAACTTATTTCTAATCTTTTCTTTTAATTCTTTTGAATCATTACTAATATTCTTTCCCATTTCAATTTCGAAGTGTTTTTGAATGTCTAGTGATGATAAATCAATAGGAGGATAGTACACGTGGTACGCACTATTTTTCAAATTAAATGTTATGCTGTGATTTATGTATTTACCCGTTCCACGCAAAGTAAAAGCTCATCCCTTACCGTCATTATCTGGTACATTAATATCTTTAATATAAACTTTTAAAGCCCTATCCAATCAACGCTTTTCGCTTTCTGGCGTATTTCAATTAGCTATTACCCAGCCACCATTAATTTCATTTTCAGTTATTCCAATTGCCTTTAATTTAGCACTATTAGCAATATTTCTTTTAACAAAATTAAGCACGATTTCTTTAACTTGTCTTCTATAATTTTCTTTAATAGCTTCATTAGTTTCATCTCCATAATTCAAGCCATTAAGATTTTCTAATTTACCTCAAGTTATTTTATCTTTAAAAATATTTTCATACTCGTTTCCTGTTTCTACATTAAACTTTGACGCTTGGTCTACAAAGTTTTTATATAGTGAAATCATCTTGTCATATCCTAATTTACCCAAGTCATCATTTTGGATACCACAAGCTTCATTTAAGTAATTTTGAAATAGTGTAGTTATTCAATTGCCACCATCTAAAAATGCTTCAAAATAATCTTCACTTTGATTATTAATTTTTTCTATCTTGTTTTCAATTGAATCCAAGAAAAAACTTTTTGGCTCGCTCTTTGCATCAATTAATACCAAATTAACATTTGATATTGATTTTTCATTTACAGTAAATAATAGCCAAATGCCTTCCTCAGACATATAACTATATTCACTTGTCCCATTATTTACCGGTATTTCAATTAGTTTTTGTTCTTTCCTACCAATCTCAACGTATTTGTCATTTTCTTTTCTAAACAACAAACACTTATAGTATCTTGAAGATGACTCTAAAACTTTATCAACCACCAAGTTTCTTAATGCCCCCTTACCAAGCACATTAGCTTCAGCATAGATTCCAAGATCTGCTTTATCTGTAGTTATTTTAATATTAGGATATACAAAACGAAGTTGTTCTTTTAATTCATCACTAAACAACTTATTTTTAATTCAAACAATCTGCTTTTTAGTTCCTGTTTCTTTATCAATACTTGGATCATAATTCTTATTTACTATTAATTTGCCTTCTTTATCCTTTAACTCTTTTCCCTTTGAATCAAGCATATATGGAGAAATAATTTGTTTTTGATCCATATTCTTTTCCGGCTCTCAAGCATAATATTTTATGTTTTGTTTAAACTGATTTCCAATTACTTCATAAATAACTACATACTTTTCTTCCGGCTCTCCACTATTATTTGAGCCTTTCTTGTATCTATAAACTTCAACAAGATATTCATTTTTTGCAACATCGCCTTCGCCATTACCGCTTCCCGAGTTTTTATCAAAAGGTATTTTAGATGCATCATTAACATTAACTCTTTCATCAATTAATTTCTTTTCAAATATTCTATTTAAAACACTAACCTTTTGCTTATTTACCATTAAAACTTCAGTTTCATCCTCTGAAGCTTTAAAAGAAATATTAATTGGCCCTCTAACTACATACCTTCCACCAAATCATGGCTTACCGACAAAATCTTTTTCAAGTTCTTTATTGCTTACCCTTTCAGGTTCGTCTCTTTTAATTAGATTTTTTAAATCGCCACCATTAGCTTTTGTCTTTGCTTCTATTTGACTTATACTTCCATCAGGATTAGTAATAGAAGTTGATATAGTTAACCGTGAAGCTAACGAAGCTCCACTAAGTCTTTTATACAAATCTGATTCTAAAATATTTACCTTTAATGAATCAAAAACTTTAAAATTACCTAAAACGATATCTTTTAAAACCCTTAAAAATTGATTCCACTTCCCAACAGCTTCAGCTTTAATGTTTTCTTTTGTTCAGTCTTCAATATTATTAAGAATCTTATCCAAGTCTTTATCGATAATTTCCTTATCATCAATCTTGACTGATAAAACCTTAATATAAACATCAATTTTGTTCTTTTCACCAACAGCTTCGTTTTTTATCTTGTAATCATATTTGTATTTAACTTTAATTCCACTAGCATACTCAAACTCATATTCTTTATCGAATATTTTGTTTAAATGTTCTATATTCGATTTGCCTCCATTGTCTTTAAAAACTCCATCAACTGATGTAGTCAAATCGCCCAAGGTATCGCTTAATAAATCTATAGAGTAGTGATTTTGGTCAATTTTCTTATTTACCCCATATTCAAATCTATTCAAACAATTATCACTTGAAACACACTCTTTTAAAGCCTCTATGAATCAGCCAACTTTAGCATATTCTAGATTATTTAATACTTTATTATTATAGTACCTTACATCATACATTCCTTCAATTTCACAATCAAAATCATGAAGCCCCCACAAAAACATTTTATTTTTATCATCAGTTAGCCCACTATACACCCTTTTATCTTTATCAGTTTCAAGATTATTTAAAAACTCTAATGTTTTTTGAGAAACTTTATATTCAGCAAACAGGTTAGTAAAACTAGCACCTTTATGTTCTTCCATAAAGTTGTTTTTGTCTCATTTTATTAATTGTTCTATAAAATTAGAAGCAAAAATTACTCAATTCTCTTTTTCACGAGGATGCAAATAATTTAGATAATATTTATCATCGTATCAAAACCAGCCATAACTATTATGATTACTAGGATTTGTGTAATAGGCTTTTTCATAACGCACTTCAAAAGAGCCTAAAGTTGGCCTAGAAACTATTGACGTAATTTTATTTTTTACTGGGCCAGTTTTATGATAACCAACCCATTGGTCCTGTGCATACAATAATCCTTTATCACATAGTTGTGACCATTTTACTTGATACCTATTTTGTAGTCTTTCATTTTTAGCAATTTCATCATCTTCCATACTAGTAAAATTGGAAAATAAACTATTAGTATCAATCTTATGTTTTTCTTCAGGAGCTTTAAAATCTTTTCCATAACCTAGAAGTTTTTTATTAGTATTTAACGATAAATTAAGTACTGACGGAATCGCAATACTCAATACACTCAATGGAATTAATTTTAACATCTTTTTCTTATTCATTTTTTCCTCATTCTTCGCCCGTGCCTCCGCGTGCATATTAGTTATGCCCGTGTGCGCACGTGTGCATGTTTAAAGACTATTTTATTTTTTAAAAAACTCACTTAAATCAAAATCACCAAAATCTTCATCCTCTTTAGCATTATTTAATTCTGAAGCTTCAAGTTTTGCATTTTCTTTTTCAAACACTTTTTCAATTTCATTGTCTTCGAATTGTTCTGCAAACTTGCTTAATGAATTGTCTTCATTTCTTACCTTTTTAATTACCTTCTTATACCATGCAGAAGCCGATTCATTCATTCTTTCACGCAAACGCTTTGCATATTCTGGCTCTTTAAGCAAATTATTGTTAGGTTCATCTAACATTCCTTTATCGCTTATAAGAGCATTTAACAACATATTGACTTTTAAATCAAGCAAAACCAAATCAATATTTTGCTTGTTAATTTCATTTATAATCTTGCGATAAAATGGAGTCAAAGACGCTCAAGATACTTTTCTTAATGCATAAAATAAATCATTTTTGAAATCTTTAGCTATTTCCTCTTTCTCTTGTTTAATTAAAGCGTTGCGAATTATATCTTTAAGCTCTACATACGGAGTAGAGCCACTTTGTTTAATTCTTTTTACCCATCTTTCGTATAACGCCACATCATCTGGTTCACTAAGACGCGTAGAAATACATTTAGAGCCGTTTTTTGAGGCTCTAGAGCTTTTTACATATAATTCACCTTTTTTATTTTCTTGACTAATTTCTCATGTTTTCATCTTCCCCCTTTTCAAAGAATAATTCCTTTTCCTTTGGATTGTAATGTAGATTAATTTTGTATCTAAGTGCATTACTCATACTTGCTAAAACTTTCCCCACTCTTCTTCCTGAAATAAACTTAACTTCAGAATCTAGTAATGGAGCTTCAGCCGTTTTGTATAACTTTTTAACCGCCTCAATATCATCTCCTACTAACCCTAGAAAAAATGAATATTGACAGTTCCCCGTAATCTTTTTAGCAATTTGTTCAACTGCCGTGCTTGAAGCATAATCACTAGGATTTTGCGTGGTATGTATTGTCCCGCAATCAAGCTTACGCACAAGCTTTGTAGTATCTGATATATAGTTCAAAGTAGTTATATTCTTTTCACTAATATACAAGTGTTCTTCATCAATACAAAATGAACAATAACGTGTTAACTTTTGTATTTCTTTCTTGCTAATTAAACGAATCTTATTTTTTTCTTTATATTCGTTAATTCTTTTCTTGTTATTAAAAGCATTATCAAAGATAAAGCCATTCACCAAGCTAATTAAAACCATAATGCCAATTCTTGCATTTACGCTACCTTCAGTATCGATTAAATTACTTGTTTTAAAAACAACCAAATCGTTTTCAATATTGATATTGGTGTGACCATTATATAACGCACCCAAAGTTCCATATCTTCCAAATTTACCCTCTAATAATTCAGCCATATCTAAAACCTTTTTAGTATAGCCTTCTTTATCGTGATGGTCTTTAGGAGCTACAAACTTTTTCATTTGCTTAATCAAATCATCCATAGTTGGTCATCCATCGTTTTTGAGTTCTTTAACTTCCTTTAATCTATAAATGCCCCAACTTTGATATAACTTAATAATTTCAAGTTGCAAAATGTTCTTCTTCATTTCATTCATATCATCAAAAATGAAACTAAAGAACTTTTCTAACCAAAGCAAATGATTATTAATTAAAGTATTGAAATTAACATTGGCATCATCTTCTTCACGCGCAATAAATGATTTGACTTGTAATGGATTAATAACCGTTCCATCTCCAGAACCTAAATCAACTATTTGGCCTCCCATTTTATTTGCCCATTTAACATATTCAGCTTGCGGATCAATAATAATTGCTATATTCCCCGCAGCCAGTGATGAAGTAAGAATCTTCTTGGTTAAAGTACTTTTGCCCATTCCTGAAGTTCCCAATATCATCACATTATGATTTGCTCTACTTGAAGTCAAGCTAAACATATTTCATACAATAGGACTATCATTTCCTCCCACTTCATTTCCAAGCAACAAGTTGTTTCCGTCATTAAGTGGCAGATTTTTCAATGGATAGCCTATTGCGTTATTTATACTTGTGATTTGATAGTACTCTCTATCTAATTTGCTTAATGGATAATTAGACATATCTAAAAATCCTTCAAATTGTCTAAAGGTCAAATCATTAATTCCAAAATTAGATCTTGTAAAACCATTCTTAATTTTCAAATTATTTTGCTTCAATTCTTCAGCATTTTCCGCTTCAGCTAAAACAAAAATATTTGAATCAAATAACTTAAAATTATCCGCTTGTATTTGGTCAATCATAACCGCAATCGATTCTTCCTCTAATGCTGAACCGAATCTATTAATAATTGAATTATCCAAATTACCAGCGTCCATATTTTTCTTATTCGCTTTATCGATTATCTTATTTACAACATTTGGATCGTTATATGGAAAATTGTTTCACACAACTGTTCCCGATACATCGAATAACTTCTTTAATCACTCGTTATTCAAGCGTATTGGAATGTTCCCAGCACATTTAACGCTATACAACTTATCATCAATTTTTAATGAATTGCTTTTAAACTCCACCTTTTCATACTTGAACAAGCGGTCCAAACTATATTCACTTTCGTAAATATCACTTTCATTTAAAAACGTTTCAATATCTTCTTCGCTTTTATTAAAGTGATTAAGTTTATTCAAAAATGATAATAACTCAAAGCCACTTAGCTTTTCATAGCTAATAACTTCATAATCTTCAGCCTTTTGAATAAATGTCGAATAACACTCATCCAATTCTTCTAATGTTGGAGCATTTAAAATTAAATAAAATGTTTCAATCAAATTGCTTTTAACTTCATTCTTAAAATCAAGTTCATTAGCTTTAAAATAACTATTTCAAAACTCTTTTGTTTCTCCACCGCTATTTAACATCTTTTTACTTTGAATCGTGTTTATATAATTTAAATTACGTCTGTAATCAATTTGTTCATCTAATTTCACTATGCTAAATTTATATTTAAAACTATCCAATATTCTTGCAAAGTTTTCAATCAAAACCACTTTAGTATTTTCATTTTCAGCTCATATATTTTTTCCACCTAATTTAAAAACACTAAAGTAATTACTATGTTCACTCTTTTGAAACAACTTATTTGAAAATGACTTGTTTTTAACAACATCGTTTTCTACTAATGTTGAATATGGATTTAAATCAGAACTATCTCTTACATTCTTGTCATCCACCACATTAGAATACTTCTTTGGCATCGCCTTAAATTTAAACATTCTAATTAATAATTCATATATCTTGCAATTATTCTTATGTGTTGGTAATATCAAAATAAACAATAAAACCAAAAGTACACTAAAAACAATTCATTTATAAGTCTGCTTAACTGGATACAAAGCAACAAATGAAATAAATCAAGATATACAAGTTATTACAAAAAACTCGATAATATCTTTTCAACTAAATCTTCTTGTGGCTTTTGCCTTCTTATATTTTAATCGTTTAGGTTGTAGCACATTTCTCCCTTCTCATTATTCTTTAGGTTTAAGGAATAATCCTTTTCAGCCCATCTTCTTTACATTTTCAGCAAGCTGTGCTCCACCTTGAGCAGCTCTACCCGTTTTTGCAGCACTATTTCCCGCAGCTGAAGCCGATTTAATAGTGTTTTTACTACTTACACTAGTTCCAATAAATGAAGTTATAATTTCGCTTATTTCGCTGTATTTTAACGCTGTAGCACCATAAATAATTATTGAAGCTAAAGCTTGTAATACTCATCCAAAACCATTTGTTGATGATGCAATGAATATTTGCGTTAAAAATAGATTTACAGCACCGAAGAAAGCAAAAAGTATTTGTAGTCCTAGGAAAAATACCCCCACCGATAACATATTTCCCACATACTTATCCTTTCATATCCTTACTTTCTTGCCATCATCAAGCAAGCTCAAAGGTAAAATAATTGGAAATATTAAATACAAGAAGAATAACGGAAATATCTTTCCTATGGCATCCATCCCCCCTAAAACAAGTGGAATAGCAATAAACACCGCTCCAATAATTGATAGAAACGCTGCAGTTATTAAAATGGATGCTCAATTACCAATGTTTAAATGTTCAGTTTTCTTTGCTAAGGCCACAAAACTACCAAAACTAATATCCAAGTTGATAGTAAAGCCAAAAGGATTTGTAGTCGCAGGAATTAAAATATCTTTAACATCCCCAGCTAATTTTGGAGGATAAAACAACCTATGCAAGCCATTTATAAAAGCAACAACAATATCATTCCCTTCGCCAATCATCAATGTAATTATTTTTTGTACAAATAGATTAAAAAGTAAAATAGTAATTTGAAATGCTAAAAGTATAAACAAACTTTTAACACTAAATACCAACGCACTTCTCATTAGTGATACACTCTTTTCGCTTTCACTAAAACTGAACTTTATAATCAGCACAAAAAACATCACCAGTCATATAACCGCCGAAACTATCGCAAATCTAACATACATATATGGGCTTTGATGGTCCAAAATGTTTTGTCTCGGCATTATGCCAAAAATAACAAAGTTTAATAAATCGAAAGTTGCTAGTTTAACAACCGATAATAGAATCGCTAATAATATAAAAACAATTAGCGATACAAAAAATAGCAATAAATACAATACATATGTTGGACCATATTTGAAAATCTCCATCACACGGGTAAAAAATCCACTCATTAGCTAGTCTTTCCCCCGCTTGCTTGAATACTAATAACTAGTTCAAATATTCCTCAACCCACTATAACTAGAATTAATACAATTCCAGCTCACAAAATCTTTTTATTGTTTTGCTTTCTTTTTTGTGGATCATCTTCATGTGAGTTTTGTATCCCCGCCACAATCGAGGTAATAATAACGCTAATAACAGCCACCACAGCCACAAGTCCAAATATGATATGTCCAACTTTCTGTACTTGCTCTGTTAAATTACTTAATCCTTCTGTATCAATAGGTTTCATTTTTAATTTCTCCTTTTTGTCTTAATAAATTAATACAAAAAAACTAATAGAAAAACATCTATTAGAAAAATAGTTCTTTGCACACATTATTATGTAGTAAAGTTAGCATAATTTTTAATCTAAAGTGCTTGTATCCAAGCTTCCATTAACTCTATTATTCCAAATTGCAATTCAGCTATGAAACTTACTTTTAGCTTCTTTTTTATATTCAGCCTCTTGCATTTTATTCATAAATTTAGTGTTTAATTCAAGTTCTTTAAAACTTTTATCTTTAGCTTTAAAAACAGTATTTGTAAAAAAGTTTATGTATTCGTAAATTGGAGCATATGGTGTATTGCCTGACTTTTGATTATCATATTCAGTAAAACTATATGGCACTTCTCAATCATTAGCCCCATACATAGGCATTAACACATCATATAGTGTTCTATACGCCCATACGTAGCTATATTCATAATCAGCAAATTGATTATCCCCAATAGCTACTGGAAACATCTTAACTAAGGTTTTTTTCTCTTTGCCTAATTCTTCCATTTCCACGCCAAAGACTGCTCCGTATTTAAGAACATCAAGCAATGCATTTGTTGCTTTGTCCAAGTACTCTTTAAAATAATTTCTATATACTTGTTCAATTTCAAACCACTTCTTATTTCCAGCTTGAATAGTTCCAAACATTTGCAATAACTCTAAATACTTTTTATAAGCTTCGTTATTAACTAACGTTAGCTTAACCATCTTACCAGCCATCCAAGCAAAACTACTTAAATCATTTCAAAGATTATAATCATCACCCGTAGGCAATTGCATTATGAAATCTTTGTTTTGTTTTGCAGTCTCATAAATCTTAAAGCCTTCATGGTATTTTTCAACATTACTTCTTGTAAAAGCTAAATAAAACCATTTTGAATAATCTTTTCCTAAGTCGAAATAATTATTCCACATTCCTTGTTTATATAAACCATCAATAGCAATATCTTTAAATGTCTTGCTTGTGCCTTTAAGAGCAAAATCATTGATGAATTGTTCATAGTAATTATCAAGCTTCATATCAAAATAATAGTGATAGTGTTTTCTTACTTCCTTTTGGTCCTCAAACACTCATTTATTACCATGATAACTATCCTTATAGGCAAATACATCTTTTTGCGATCCTTCTAAATAACTAGCCATTGAATTAATATAATTCTTTGAATCCACAAGACCTAAATCTTTATATTCAGGATTCAAAAAGTTTCTCATCATATTATTCAACTTCACCGGCGCGCTATAATCAACATCGAATAAATCTTTAATTTCGTTTAATTCAGGTTGGCTAGTATACCAGTCTTTATCCAAGTCTAAACGAACATTGATTTTAGGCATATACTCGTTCTTTTTTCAATTATCATTTCTATACACATCGGCATCATATTTTTGCTCATTATGCAATACTTGCGCAAAATAATATTGATTGTCCTTCTTTAGAAAATCTTTTGGATTCTTTTCTGCATCATAATGTACATAGCCATCCACATCGCTCCAATCCGTGCTTTCTCCGCCACTAGGGTTTGGATTAGGGTTCGGATTTGGATTTGGAGGTTGATGTGGCTCAAAAATAGGACCAAAACAACTCGTCGTTAAACTTGCTAAAGGAACTATCGTTCCAATTGCCATAAACTTCATAAACTTTTTACTTTTTTTCATAATAATACCTTTACATAATAATTTTAATGCAAATCACTATTCTTCTTACTTTGTTTTCAGTATTCTATTCGTTTTTTCACTCAATATACTGGATATATGAAAGTCGCCATTCCAAGAAATAAAATTATTCCTTCGATAACTCCATACTTAGTTTCTGTCAATTCTTTATCAACATACATTCCATTAACGGCCACAAAAGATAAACTTAAAATCATCAGCATTAATATCCAGAATACTATGTAAATAATAAAAAACTTAAATTTCAAATAGTTTTTCATTACAATGTTTGACCGTGTTTTTTAGTTTCATCTTTTACTTCAACATCTTTGTTAAAAGCTTCTTCTTCGTATTTATCATAGACGCTTTGACACAATGGATCCATACCAATATATTGTTTAAAAGGTTCCATCATTTCATCCTTTTTCTTTAGTCTCGCTTTAACAACCTTTTCTTTTTCCTCCTTAGGTAATTTTGTTTCATCTTTATAAATAATATCTTCATCATTACCTTCAGCGTTTCTATCAACTTTTTTAGCACTATAAATAATATTGTCAGCAACAATTTCCATTTTGTATTGCTTATGATTATCTCTATCCACATAAGCATTTCTCTTTATCTTTCCAATAACTTCGACTAAGTCGCCTTTTTTATTGTACTTTTCAAAATTGCTTGCTTGCAAACCAAAAGCTGTAATATTTAGAAAATCAGGTTCCCCACCATATTCATTATTTACAGCAATCACAAACCCTAAAACAGCTTTACCACTTGTTGTTTTAGCTTTAAAGTAGTCTTCACTTACTACTCTACCCGTTAATATAACTTTATTCATCTGCCTCCTTTATTTTGTATTTTTAACTTTTGCTGTTTCACTTTCTTTTTCTACAATACCAGCAACATGTTTTTGAGCTTCTTTAACAGTTTTATCAGTTATTTCAACCTTATTATTTGCATCAATACTTTCTTTATTATTTAAATCAATGATTTCATCTAATTTTAAAGAAGCTAAATTTTCTATATATTCTTTTTTTATGTCATCAATATCTTCTGGATGAAAATTTAAATAATCATCAATATAAACATATTCTGTATCGATTCTACTTAAATCACCAAGTGAATAAATATATTTACTGTTTATTCCATTTTGTTTTAAATCTTCATCTACTAAATCAAATAAATATTCACTTTCTATATAACCATTTTCACCAAAAAAATCATTAAATGAGAATTTTAAATCTAAACTATTATTTTCTATATTTTCTAAATCTTCGACATTGCATATATTTAATAAAGTGATGTATTGCTCCAAATTTTTTTCATTTGTATCTTCAACATAAAACAATTTATCAAAAATCTTTTGATTTATATCATCGTCTACATTAGACATTTTGTCTACTATAGATAATACTTGTTTTTTATATTTATCCCGCATAGTATTATTCTTGATATTTTTTGCTAAATAGTTAAATTTAGCTACAACTTCTTCATCTGAAATATCACTTAATGCATATTGAGTTAGATAATACAAATCCTTAAAACAAAAAACTTTTTCAATCATTCTTTTTCCTTTCTATTTAGCAAAAAGCTTATTGCATATTTTTTTATTGCTTTCTTTTCTAAATTTTTCATATTTTTCTGGTTCCATTTTTTTGAATTCTTCAAGATATTTTTTAGCTAAGGTACTTTTGATACCATTTTGTTTTAAATCTTGATCTATTTTTTGTTTTGATTCTTCACTTAATAAAATTTCATCAAATTTATTGTTTTTAATTTCATGCATAATTTTTCCTTTTCCTTTCTTCTTTTCCATAGTTCCTCCTATTTTTTAGCCTTTGACTTTGGATTTTCAATTTTTGTTTCTTTAGCAATTTCTTTATTCATAGCTGCATTTTGTGCTTTTTCAATATTCGCATTATCATATGCGTCAGCTATAATCTTTCCACTTGCTAAATCCTTTTGGTATTGGCTCATCACAGCCTCTTTAGTTGAAACAACAATTTCTTTCATTGCTTCATTAAACGTTTTTGTTATCTCTTTAGCAACACCATCGCTCAACTTAAAGTTCTTTGCAATTTCCGGCTTTATCTCATTTTTAGCTAAAGCTTTTTCTTTTCTTTTATCAAAGAAATATTTAATAGCAGTTATGCCTATTACTAAAGGCAAACCGCCCACTAAATATGCTTGAAGACATAAGAACCCTTTTAATGCAAGAGCAGGTAATTTCTTCAAAACTTCCTTAAAGTTCTTGTTTCTTATTTCCGCTTTCTTTTCTTTATCAGCTTCTTTATATTCTTTTACCTCTTTTTCTTTTACTTCATTATTAGTAATAAAATTAGTTTTTCCTTCTACTTCTCCTTTAGCATCATATACAACTTCTTCGCCAGTTTTAAATCCATTTTCATACATTGTGCTTTTAACTAGCGCGCCGTCTTTATATTCTTCAACAGCCCCATTTAATAAACCATCTTCAAAATGTGCTTTATAAAGAATATCGCCCTTAGTGTTATAAATTGTTGCTTCACCATTTAATTCATCATTTTGGTAATTCGCAACGCCAACGAGCTGATTATTTTCAGCAATTTTGTAATAGCGTCCACTAAAAGCTCCTTCGTTCATTTCATAGTATTCTTGACTATTATCATTTAAAACATTATGTGCTAAAGTCAAACCACTTTTTGTACTAATTAATTCAAAATTAGTTCCGTTCTTTTCATAGTTTCTACGATTAATAATTTCTTCGTTTTCTAATGCATTAAATACTTGCATATTAAACCTCCTTAAAATAATGTTTAATCTTTTCTACTCTTTCAACTTGCACCCAACCATAATCTCCTTTTTCTATAATTTCATTGGCTATCTTGTCTGCCTCATTAAAGTTAGAGCAAACTGCATATGATTTTGTTTTCTTAGATTCAAGATTCTTTTTGACTCTAATTCTGTAAAAATATCTTTTCATTCGCCTTCTTCTATGTTTTAGCTCCAGCTGTTTTAATATCATTCATCTGGTCTAAACATATATTTATCGACTTCGTGAAATCGTTCACTAGTTCACTACTTAATTTGTTTTTGTATTTTTGTTGGAAACTTAATATCTTTTGTCAAGCAAGTGCTAATTTAGGCCATTCGCTTATCTTGTCTTTATACTCGCTAAGCTCCTTAATACTTCCTCTTGCATTTTGCATTTCCAAAATAAGTTTCTTTTGAACTTTCTTATCATTAAGTTCTTTATTGAGGCTTTCCTCTCTAGCTTTCTTGGCTCTTGAACTATCATTCAATTGGTCATAGTTTTTAATAGGATTTCTAACCGGTAATTCAACATCTGGCAAGTCTTGATAATTTCAAGATTCATTCACAGTGTTTTCTGTTTCGTCACATTCAAAAACATAATTATCATTACTAAAATATTTGTAAGCTAATTTTGTTTTTACTATCATAGGAAGAAAACCAATTTTTTGAATAATGGCATATTCTTTATTCTTCGCTTTAATTTCCGCCACACTCATTAAAGGCTTTTCTTCCACCGATTCACTTTCTGAAGATGAACCACCATTAGCTGATGTTGAAGATGATTTTGAAGTTGATTTTTTAATAACTTCTTTTTTGCCTAAAGAATTAGATAAATCGCTTAAAGTTTTTTCATCAATAGAGTTCAAGAAATAAGTAAATTGCAAATTACTACGAATAATGCTATCCACATTATGATTAGTGCTTGTATTGTATTTTTTAAGCTGATTGTAATCTTGCAATACAAGTTGGAAAAATACATTTCTACTACGCGATATTGTGACCTTATTATCTAGATTCAATATTGGAGGCAGGTTCCCCGCTTCATCTAACATGAAGAAGAACTTCCGTTCAAGTTTCAAGTCTTCCTTACTATTAGCGCAATCAATTAAAGCTTGATATATTTGGTCAATAAGCATACTTACTAAGAAGTGATTACTTGGCTTATGGTCTGGATAGTGAATGAAGATGACATAAGGTTCATTCGAAGATACAATACCATGTAAATCAAAACTCTTTGTTTCTCTTGTTAATCTCTTTATAAACTCATCTTCAGTAAAGTTTTTTAAAGCACTCGTAGTATGTGATAAATTACCCGTTAATGTTTCAGGAACAATATTTGCAATTGTCTTAACATTTTTAAATAATTCAGCTCAATAATACCTTTTATTTGTTTCTGCATTTATATAGCAAATTGAGATTCATTTTTGTTTAGGATTTCAAGTGTCCAAATTACACATTGAAGCTACCGATTGCAAATTGAAATGCCTTTCTGGTAATAAATCCGGCCTATCAATTGAAAGCAACAATAGAAATTGAGCCACAACATTAACAATCAATTTAGCATTATCAACCCACATAGGATTACCATCGCTATTATTCCCTCATTTTAGCTGTTCAACAACATTATTAATTTCGCTTATAGCTTCATTCATGTTGTCCTCTCATTTAGGATGCCCTTCCGGCACTCTATGAGCTAGTTTATAAGCAAATGATAATGGATTCCAACCAACACTTTTCTTTGTATCGCTAAAATCTACCGCATATATTTTGTATCCTTGCTTTTCAAGCTTTTTACCAACCATTTTGATAATTTCTTTTTTTGGATCCGGAATACAGAAATTAGCTCTATATTTATATCTTAGATGTGAATTATAAATAATATTAGGCAATAGTACACGTTGTGTTTTACCTGAACCTACACCCCCCAAAACAACTGAGTTAATATCACTTTCAGGTTCATTCACTCATCATTTATTTAGATTTGAATCGAACTTAATTACCCAATTAGCGTTGTTTTGATTTCCCACATAATTTGGTGCAACTTTAAACTTCTTATCGAAAGTTTCATTACTTACACCGCTATTATCAATTTCATTTCTATATCAATACTTATTAGGTTTTAATAATGATGTTTTAAGTTTATTTTTATAGAATAAATAACTTATACCCGCTATCGATGCAATTAATAAAAATGCGTATGAAATTAAAAACTGTTTTGGAAATGCATAAATGCTTGCTTTTGTCTGTGCAAAAAAGTCTTTAATTGAAACCATCTTAAAACTTTTCAAACGCTTAACATTAAATATAATGGCTAGAGCTAGGAAGATGATAATTGCTGCAAGAAGTATTGCAACAGCACTTAAAGATATTTTTAATATTTTCTTTTTCTTATCTCCCATTATTGACCTCCGCCTTCAGCCATAAAAATATCAAGCTTTTGCACAATAATTCTTTTAGCTAACTTTTGCATTGGAATTGCTTTAGCTATGCAAAGGCATTCTTCAATTATTTGACAATAGCCTTCTACGCTTAAGCCTAAATGTTCAATAAACTTCTGGTCGCATTTATATTTCATTCTTATAGGCTTTATTAATAACATCATGCAAAGGAATACAACCATTAATAATGAAGACGACACCGTAATAGAAATATTTCAAGCAAAACTTATATTTAATACATTCACTAGGCTAGCAAATATGAAGAAAACTAAAATTGATATTGAAAACAATACAAGTGCTACGTTTCTTAATGGCATATTGTTTTTCAAAATCTTTTTATAATGAAGTAAATTGATACCCGTTATAACATCATTCCAATCTTCCGTTTCTATAATTTTTTTAACTATCTTAGATATATTGTTTCCCATAATAAAATCCTATATTTTGTAATAAGTCATAATGTTTTCGTATTCTTGAATGCTTTGAGCTTCAAAAATCTTCTTAGCTCTATTAATCAATCTTCAAGAATCATCATTTACATTCAAGTTATAAAAGAATAATTTTGTAAAGCTTTTAGCACTCTTAGCATTTCTTGATTTTAGAATTGCTTTTATTATCTTGTTCCCTAGCTGTCTAGAAAACTCATCTTTTTCAGTTCTCAAAACATTATTGATTCTCTTTTTTAAAAACGTTGAATTCGTTTCATCCTTTAGTTGCATAACTAAATCAAATGCCTTTTGATAGTTATCCATCTTTCCTTTAAAATCATCATCATATTTATATAAAAATGTTTCTATCTTGTTTATCGCTTCTTTAACTTCTGGTGAAGCAAGTTTATAAGACTTATTGAACATATTCTCCATTTCAGCTCTTACATAACAGCAAGCCTCAATAAAGTCTTTGTAATCTTGGCTTTGAACATTCTCAAGCGTTCGTTCTGTCGAAGATAAAACATCTTTTCTGGCATCTCATAACTTACTTGTTAAATCCTTAAGATTTTGATAATCAAAGTTTTTAATAAGCTTGTTTGTAATCTTCATTCTTAGCATTTTTATATCGTCGATGTTTAATTTTCTTTTTGCTCTTTTTTTAGTCTTTTCAAAAAACATAAAATGGATGTGTGGATTATCTGTATTACCATGTATTGAATAATAAGAACTAAGGTTATCTAAATTAAAACCGCTAATGCTATAGAAGTTTCTAAACTCCTCTTTAACTAACTCAGCTCAATCATTAGCAGTTAAAACATTATGTTCTAAACCTAAATTACCTAAGTTTAAAATGCCTTCATAAAATGTTTGTTCATCAATACTCTTTAATTCTTCCTTAACGTTATCGATATTTACATCAGCACTAGAATCGTTTAGCATATCATAAACACCAGAATATTGGCTACCCATTTTAGACTTAAGATGATTTCTATATCAGTTAATCTTTTCTTCTCTACTTACTTCCTCTAAAAGCATTCTATCTTTTTCGCTATCATCAAAAGGACTAAATGCTACACACTTATCTCCTCTTGCAAAATAATCAATAACTGTCCCACTTGATACTCAACTACTTAAATCATGACAATAGCCTAAACCAGTTTTATAGTTAGTCATTTTAGATACATAGTTGAACTTCATATAAACATCCATTCTCCCTCCTCTTTAACTAACTAGCTCCCTTTAGCTATGCAATGAAACTCAGGAGTAAGTTTTGGTATATTCATAATTTGAGAAAGTCTTTTAGCTAAGTTTTTACGATTTTGTAATCCCAAATAGAGAAAATCATCTCCAACTGATGAAGATAAAAACTTTTGAGCAAACTTATAGTTAACTAAAATTAATTGTCCTTCTTTGTATTTCATTTCTTTCTCCTTCGTATTAATTCATTACATTCATTAATACTCCTAATTATTTATCGACCTAATTTGGACATCATCAGCATACTTATTCTAAAATGTCTTTAAACCCCAAAAAGGTTAAATATGAAAGATAACACACGAGTGTGCGTCCATAAGATTTTCTAAAGCAAGCAGTAATGAATAAACCGCAGTAATAATAATTGAAGCTTATTCATTACTACTCCTCATTTGCTTTATATGCGTATTACAAGATACCTTTGAGTCTTAAAGCTTAAATGCTGCAAGTTATCGACGCTTCTTTGAATAATAAATAACTCATCAGTTCTCAAACCTAAAACCAAACATATATTTTTCAAGTATCTGTAAGCCGTAGAACCTTTTAGCCCTAAAAAGTTATTTTGTACAATGACTTTCATCTTTCTACTTTTAACAAACTTTTTAGTTCCAAGTTCTTTTGATTTTCATACAAGCGTTTTATAAGCTCATAAATTAGCTAATCCAAACAACAAGAAAATCTTCCAGTCTTTATAACCACTAATAACAATGAACTTTCTATCGTCATTAGTTAGCTTAAACTTCTTAATTTTCACAGCGTTTCTAACTTTTAAAATTAGCCCTATATCTGTTAAAAACTTTACCGCTCTTTGCAAACTTGTTTTCTTGAAGCCAAAAGCCACTAATTCATAAAAATTTACATAGCGTTTTTTAGCCCCAAGAAACCTTAAACAGACATACACTTCAAAAGCAACTTTTTCAGTTCTCAAAATCTTATAGTAGCTTTCACCGAGTACTATCTTTGTTTTTAAAATTTCACTAACTGTATCTTGGCTTAACTTGTCATAAACCTTCTTGCCAAAATAATTTTTTCTCCATTCCAAGTTAGCTTCAAACTTTCTAACTTCGTTTTCGCTTCCTTCATTTGCAATTAACCTTAGTTCGCCGTATACACTCATAATTTCTCCTTTTTTTTGAACATATAACAGCGACTGTGGTATAATATATACAACAGGTCGAACGGGTAGTAAGTGTTCTAGACGCTGTTATTTTTTTATACTTTTGATCATTTTTTTGAAAAGTATATTAATTTAGCAGAATACGAAACTAAATAAAAATATGAATTAATGTTTATGAGTACTTTTATAAATAATCAAAAGTGAAATAAAAAAAGTGTTCAACACACTTCTTTCTATCACTTCCAAATAAATTTATTATTAGGCAGAAATGGTCAAGGAAAAACTCTTCTACTTAATATTGCTTCAATGCAAGACGATAATTTTACTGGAGAAATATTTTACGAAAACGAAAACATAAAAAATTGTAAAGAATGAAAAAATATTTTTTTCTTACCAACAGATTTTAATTTTCCAGTTTTTTTAACTTCTTATAAGTTTATAAAAATTTATTTAAAGCTTTTTTCAACAAAAATTTTTGGCAAATTTGAAATTGAAAATAAATTTAAAGAATTCGGTTTATTTGAATGCATAAATAAAAACCCAAATAAATTGTCTAGTGGGCAAAAAAGAACATTATTGTTTTTACTAATCAATATGATCGAACCTAAGGTTTTACTTTTAGACGAACCTGAAGCAAATTTGGATCCTTATGCAAGAAATCAACTTTATCAAAGACTTCAAGCTTTAAAGCAAAAGGGCGTGTCAATAATTTTAGCATCTCACGTTATAGATTCAAATAATGAAATAATTGATTACATTACTATTTTGAACGAAAAGGAAATAGTATTTGAATCAAAAATAAACTCAGTAAAAGAATCATCTAGCATTTATGAAAATTTTAATAAAGAAATATATGATAAGATTTAAAATAAATGACAAAAAATATGATTTCTTAACATACAACGACATTTTAACTTTTTTTAAACATTTTGTTTTACAAAATATAAAAATAAATTAGAAAGGATTTCAAATGAAAAAAATTATTAAAATAATAAGAAATTTAAGTATTTTATCACCAATACCAATGGTTTTGAATTCATGTTCAAATACCGATAAGCCTAAAAAACAAGAGGAACAAGAGGAAAAAAAAGTAAAAGAATATCATGTTCCGACTTCTTGCGTAGATTATGACAAAGATGAATTAAAAAATATATTAGAAAAAAATACTAAATTAGTAAAAAATGTTAATACAAATAAAAAAGAAAAATATATTGATTATGATTTCGTTTATGACGTTATACAAAAATGATATATTGAAAAAAATGGAAATCAATTAACAGATGTTTTTTATTTTCCTGCTTTTAATGCAATATCAATACATCCAGAATATACTAATGATAATGTTAAATTATTTTCTAGTTATTTATTTTCATCTAAAGATGATTTGATAAGTGAATTAAATTGAATAAACAACAATGAAGAAGAAGCTAAAATAAAATATTCAAATAGAAATTTTAAATTAAGTGAAGACGAAAATTTAAAAAAAATTAAATCAGAAATAGAAAAAGCTATCGAATTAAGAAAAAACAAAAAAGATATAAAAAAATTCAAAAAAATAGTAATGCCGTCAAACTTTTTAACTATGAATTCAAATGATAATTTTGATTGAAAAAGAGAATTTTCTAGAATTTCTTTGTTAAATAATTGCGAATTTGTATTTGATTCCAAATGTTCTAGTATTTTTTTTCATGATAGAAATTTTGGTAGTTGAGAGCTTAAGGGAAGAATTAATTTAAGTGAATTTAATAATGTTAAATTAAATTATTTAGACAATTCTAAAGATGGTTTGTCTTGGAATAAAAACATCTATTTTTATTTAAATAATTTTATAGACGAAGAAAAAGATATTATTGTTGATAAAAATATATTTAATATGGAAAGTTATGAACAATTTAATAATGTAAAAATAAGAAATCTATATTTAAGAAATTTTAAATATAGTTTTAATACAGGTGGTTTAAATTTAGATTATTTAAATATTGCAAAAAAATTAAAAGTAAAAAAACTTATAATTGATAAGGATTTATCATTTAAAACATCTTTCAAATTATCCTTAAAAAACACAGATTTCGAGGACATAGAAGGTGCAGAATATTTAATTAAAAACTTATATGTTCCGGAATTAAGTGGAGGAAACTCTGATTTATTTATAAAATTATTGAAAAATAATAAAATTCCTAAATCTTTCAAGATTAAATTAAAAGATTATTCGTTTCCACCAGAAGAAAATGATTTATACGTTAATTGTCTTTATCGTTTATTTAATTTAAATTTAGATTTAGTAGATTTATCCGATTCTGATCCTGTAAATATTTTATATTTTGGAAACCCTAAAAATAGTCAAACCGATAATGATGCATTTAACTGTTATACAGATAAAGTAATTTATCCTAAAAAAGTTGAAAAGGTTGAGGGGGCAATAGCTGCGCATAGATTTAAAAATATTAAATTTTGAAAAAATGTTGGATTTAATGCAGACAATTTTATTTATTTCTTTGACGAGCGAATGAATACAGATGATTGCAAAACACTTGAATTTGAAGAATTTGAAAATGTCTCAAAACCATTTGAAATGTTAAACAACGCGTTTGTTCTTTGACCTAATGGTAACAAATGAAATAAACCTTATGTATTGACTATAAAAATAAATAATTTAACAGCTTCAACGTTAAATCCAATTTATAATATCACACTCGGCAAGGAATATTTTGATGCAAGTCATTACAAAGATATTCTGGACGTTAACACATTAAATTTTACATTTGCTGAAAAAAGTTTAATGGGCTTTAAAACTGTTAGATGCTTAAATGATAATTTTGATGTATTTAAATCGTTAAATATGACAAAAGTAAATCACGAAGGAAAAGAAAAGTGATTTTTCAAAAATCATGCTGATTACTTTAATGTTCCAGTTTATGAATACAGAAGAATGAAATATAACGAATTAAGCTTTACATTTGAATGTAAAGATGGAACTTATTTGTTGAAACCAGATGAAGATCCTTATTTTGCAAAAAATGGTGAATTTTCATCAAGAAATTATTTAACTTACAATATTCAAAAAATTAAATAATGGGACTGTAAAAAATTTTGTGTAAAGTTCTAAAATCCTTTCTCAATAAATAAAATATTATCAAGAAAGGATTTTTTATTTATGAAAAGAAAACCAATAAATCCTGTTATTGATGAAATAACAGAAAAAATTTTAGAAAATTATAATCCAGTTACTTCTGGTGATCTTAGTATGGCTATGAAAGAAGTATTTCAAAATACAATCCAAAAAATGATGAACAAAGAATTTGATAATTTTATGGGTTATGAAAAAAATGATAATAAAGTTCAAAAAGAAAATTATAGAAACGGTTTTTCTAAGAAAAATGTTAATAGTCAATATGGTCAAATGGAAATTGACATTCCAAGAGATCGTGAAGCGAAATTTGAACCTATAATCATCAAAAAGTATGAACGTGATATTTCTGAATTAGTTGATATGGTATTTGCTTTATATTCTAGAGGAATGTCAACAAGAGATGTAAGTGATTTTATGTTTAGCAAATATGGCGTTAATTATTCTCCAACACAAATAAGCCAATTAACTAATGAAATTGTTGAAGACGCAAGATTATGACAAGAAAGAAAACTTGAAACATATTATCCAATAATTTATATTGATGCAGTACATTTTCATGTTGTAGACAATAATGTTGTAACTAAGAAAGCTACATATGTTATTATGGGTATTAATGGTGAAGGACAAAAAGAAATTCTAGGACTTTATATTGGAGAAAATGAATCTGCAAAGTTTTGAATGTCTGTCCTAAATGCTCTTAAAAATAGAGGAATTAGTAAAATTAATATTATTTGTTCAGATAATTTAAAAGGTATACAACAAGCTATAGAAGCCGTTTTTCCTGATAGTAAGCAACAACGTTGCATTGTACATATGATTAGAAATTCTGTTAAATATGTTAACTACAAGGATATGAAAGAATTTTGCAAAGATTTAAAATCTGTATATCAATCTAATGATGCAAAAAATGCAATGGATAATTTGGATATTTTTGAAGATAAATGAGGCAAAAAATATCCTACATCTATTTCAATATGAAGACGAAACTGATCTGAAATTTCTACAATGTTTGATTATTCTCTTGAAATAAGAACGCTCATTTATACCACTAATTCAATCGAAAATTTAAATAGCGTATTTAGAAAATATACAAAAACAAAAACGGTTTTCCCATCTGATGATAGTCTTTTAAAAATTCTTTTTCTAGCATCTCAACAAATCATAAAAAATGAAGTAATTCAAGAATTAGAAATTGATCTAGCATTTTAAATGAATTTAAAATTATTAATTTTGAAAATGAAGAATAATTTTTTCAAATTTTAAAAGCTTTGCTTCTTTGGCTTCAAAGAAGGCCTCTCCCTTAAATGAGTTAAGGGAGACGGGAGAGGGATTAAGATTTCTTGCATGGCAAGAACTTTTTCCTATTTTAAAATTCAAATTTTAAAAATAAGATAATGTTTTTTAGGCATTATCTTATTTTGTTCTGCAATATTATTAGGTGTTGATGTAAAGTTAATTCCTTTTTATTGAAAAAAGGAGAGACTTTACACAAAATTCTAAACAGTCTCAATTAACCTCTATTTATTTTTATTTCTTCATTTAAAACTATAACTACTTGCTTTTTTAACTCTAAAATCACGATAAATTGATTTGTCTTTTTTAGCTTGATTGATGTAATAATCAATTACATCTGGATTAAAGAAATACTCACCATTATTATGTTTATTAACTATTTCCTCTAAATTATCGTAAATCATATTTATCAGTTTTTTAGGATATTTGAGGCGTCTAGAATTGTAACGAAATTCTTCTTTATCTACAATTGTAAAATCTTTTTTAGGATAGCTTTTAACATCTAAATCAAAATCAACAAATTTGATTGTATTATCTTCATAATATGGTTTTGAAGCTAAATTTACATAGACATAATTACTTTTTGGTTTTAATAAAATCAAGGCATTATACATACTATTTTTAGGCATAAATCATAAAACATATTCGCGATATACTCAACCTTTTTTATCAGTTTCAGCTACTTTAGTTTTATACATAAATAGAACATAATGTTGCGGTGTATTTCTTAAAACCTTAACACCGTTTCATTGGCGGTATAATTCACCATTAAATTTAAAAGCTTGGACATTAATAATTGATCCAATTAAGGGAAAAACTATTTTTTTAGGTTTTAAATTTTCTTCTTTAATAAGAAGATTATCCTTATTAACTAAAGACATTCATTTCCCTCCTTTTAAAATATATTCCATATTTTTTATTTGATTGTTTTTTGCTTATAAAGCTAGCTTCTATTTTATATGAATTCGTTGAATCTAATTCACTAGGTGCATCACTACTAGTTAAATATCTATCTGGCAATGGATCTTTTTCATATTCTTTGATTAATTCATTATCTTGCATTTCACCATCATTATTTAGATCTTGTCAGAATTCAATAGGTGAATTTTCTTTTATATTTCTATAATCAAAATAATCACTTGTATAAGCTGCTTGTTTTGAAATTAAATCACTTAAAACCATATTTGGCGATAAGGTAAAAGTAGTATCTAATAAATTATCTTTTCCCTCAAATTTAAATGCATTTAAATAATTTATTTTAACAAACTCTTTTTCATCTTTATTATTTGTGAAATAAAATCCTTTGATATTTTTGTTATCTAAATAACCACTAATTCTTGTTTGAAAAATATTATTTTTATCAATTTCAACTGAATAACTATCAGTGTCTCCAGCAATTAATTTTTTAACATCTATTTTGCTTTTAACTTGAGCTATAGTTTTACCATAACCCATTGTTTCAAGAAACAATTTGTAAAATAGTTGTTGATTTTCACTTTTATAAATATTGTTACTATAAAAGTTTCGATCAGCTTCTAATTGAGCTTTATGCATTGTTCTTGATCAATCAATTGAATAACTATTGGCATAGGTCAACAAATTATTTGAATCTTTAAAAGTAACACCATAAAAAGATTCAATTATATCTAAATCATCTATAGTATCTGATTTAATTATTTTTTCATATAAATAATTATAAGGATTTGATGGATCATTAAATGGTATGTAAGCATATTTTTGTCATTCTCTTGGCACTAGTTCAACTAGAGAATAATAATAAGGCAAACTATTTATTGAATAATCGGCTATTAAATATTTTGAATCGAAATCTTTAGTTTCTCTAAAAGTTACTTTGTCATTTTCATCTTTAATAGATTTCAATTTATTTAAAGCTTCTTTGAATTTTTTATTATCGTTTTCATTTGATAAACTTCACAAGTCATTAAGACTTAGTTTATAAGGAACAAATGAATTGTCTCCTGGAAACCATGGATTTATTGAGTTTATTCATGTATCATCATAATTTAATAATTCCTTAAATTGATTAGCAAATTTTTTATATCAAAAATCACTTTTTACTGAAAATTCTAAATTTGAACGATAAGGAATTGTAATTGCTTTATTATTTTTAACATCTTCAATTGAACCATATGAAGCATAACTGTGTGCTCAATGGTGCATGTATTCATGAAAAAGTGAATAAAGTATTTGTTTTACTTTGACACTTAATTTTGCTCCTTTTTCACTTAGTGCCGCACCATTTAAATAAATTCTTTGAATTGTTGGCAAATAAATACCTGCAGATTCTTTAGTGATAATACTAAAGTCATTAACGTTTATAGAATCTAAAAATTTTATTTCCGGTCCATAAGTCATTCTTGAGTAGAAATAATTAGCTAATAAAGCTAAACCATAAGGGCCTAAAAGGAAGCGTGGTTTTTTGTTTTTATCAACGCCATAAGATTTGTCAATAAATTTGACATTGTTAATAGGATCAATATATACTCAACTGTTATTTTCAAATTTAAACGTTCCATTTTTAACTCAATTTCTCTTATCATATTTATAGCTATGTTTTTTCGTATCATACTTTAAAACAGTGTTATTAGCCAAAATATAATCATTAAATTTTAAATCAATAAATTGATTTTTTAAATCATTTGTAACATTGTCAAAATTATTTAATGAAGAAGGACTTTTTGCATATTGTTCAATATATTTATCTTGATTTATAAGTCCTATTTTATCTTCTTTACTTTGTATTTTTATTTTAACTAAATTATTATTTTTATTTATTGTTTCATTTTTATTATTTAAAAGTAAATAAACAGCAACAAACAATGAAACAAAACACAAAAAGATTGACAATGATATTAATGTTCAAAATAATGCATTGTTGCGCTTTTTTGATCCTGATCGCTTAATATTTTGAGGTGGGATCATGATAACCTTTCATAAAAAACTTACATATTAGTATATTTAACTAACATTTTTATTATAAATGATTAAATACCATATTTTTATAATTTTTGAAAATAATATTCAACAATTTAACCAAAAGTAATAACAATTCCATAAATAAGTGTTAAATTTTGCACAAACTAATTTTTGGTACTTCATACTTGATATAATAAAAATAGGTGGTTACAATAAACCACAAAAGGAGATTTATGTATAAATTTAAAGCAAAATTAGTTTCAACTCAAGAAGTTGTTGCACAAGCAAACTCACTTGAAGAAATCGAAGGATTAATCCTTGGCTTCCGTCGTAAACAAAAATATGACGAACACACAAGAGCCAACGAAAAAATCCAAATTATACATGTTGAAAGGGATTCTTTAAAAGGTAAACATAAATCAAAAGAAGAAATTCTTAAAGTTGTTTAATTACAATTAAATATAGGGGCTAAAGCTCCTTTTTTATGTGTCATTTTTTTCATAAAAGCACTTTTGAAGTCTTATTTTAATATAATTGTAATGTTAATATTGAGCTTGGTTGCTTATTTTTTTAGCCTTTTTTCAATATTAATTAAAAGAATAAAAAAATAGAGGAGAACTAATGAAGAAAAGATTTTTATTAGGTGCTTTAGCTCCAGTTGTTGCTTTAAGCCCTATTGCTATTGCAGTTAGTTGTGGAAAACAACCAACCATTGAAGAACAATTCGCTAAATTAAATAATGAAGGAAAATTAGCCTTTATTAATGCCATTGACTACAAAGGAATTATGTCAATGGATGAAAAAGAAAAATTAATTTCTAAATTAAATAAAGATGCTGCTCAATTTGGATCAATTGTTTGATACATTAAATCAGTTGAAGCAAGAATTGCAAAAGAAGCTGAATATTCTAGAGCAAAAGCTGTTTTTGACAACTTAATGAAATATGCTGTAACCGATGGTTTTGAATATGGTCAAAACTTTAATACAACTAAACAAGTAAATAATGCTGCAACAGATAAATACATTCCAGTTATCTTTATGGACATTGATGAAACTGTTTTACAAAATGACTACACAGAAACATTTGGTATGTTAAATGGTGGTTACAATGGAGACACGAAAGAAAAGAACGACCTTAAAGGAAATAGATTTGCTGTGCCAGGCGCTATTGATTTCATTAACTATGTACAATCAAAAGGTGCTTTAGTTGTTTATAACTCAGATATGAACCAATCTACAGCAGTTAGAGAAGCTGTTAAAAAGAATTTGATAAACTTAGGTGTTAAATATGTTTCAGACTTCCAATTCTGAATGCGTGGTTCAATGCCTTATGTAGCAATGGATGGAACTAAAGTTATTACAGACGAAATGACAAAAGATATGTCTAAGGGTGATCTTAAAAGCCTAGCTGAAAGAATGAAATTTACAAAAACTTTTGAAACTACACCATGAAGAACATGAACAAATTCAAATGCAGCTTATGTATTAGGCAAAAAAGTTTACAAAACAGACCGTATGAATGGTTTAGACGACAATGCAACAGGATGAAACTTAAAAACTGTTGATTCTAAATCAGGTGATGCTGTTAGATTGAGAACACTTATGAGAATAGGCGACAACTTTAATGACTTCTTTGATAGAAACTCAAAAGGTAAAGACAATGACAAAAGAACTCAACAATACGTTAAAAACACAGACATGAGAAAATTATTCACAGATTATTAATGGTGCTCCAGGATTAAGATTTGTTAAAAAAACAGATGGTAAATATGGAGAATTTCAAAAAACAACATACTGACAAGGTTACAGTATGGTTCCAGGAAATAGTGAATATGGTGGATGATTAGATTCATTCGGATACAGTGAAACTTACAAAAACATCTATGATGAATTGAAGAAAATATTAGCTAATCCTAAATATCAAGCTGAACGTACAATTGCAGATATTTACAACGAAAACTAATAAATCAATATTAATATCAAGCTTATTATTTAGCTTGATAGCTACATTGTAATCTGAAACTTTACACATTTTAGATAAAATCTATAATGGGTGAAGTTTTTTTTATAAAAAAAGTCACCCAAAGAGTATTTGGCGACTGTCATGAAAAAATGCAAAAAAAATTATCATGAAATGAACGCACTGTTCTTGAATACTTACTTTGAGCAACTAATTATAGTATAACAAAAATAGCAAAAATATTAGGTTATTCAAGAACAACTATTAATAATGAAATAAAAAATAATTCAACTTTTTTGGGTTATTTTGCTTTAGATGCAATTGAAAAAATAATTACAAGAGAAAAGTGAAAAAATCATTTTAAATTTTTAAACAATTTAAATAAATATAAAGAATTTTCTTCTTTATTTAAAAAAGAATATGATGGCAAAATGTGGACTGTCAAATTAACAATTGAAAAAATAAAGAATCTTTATCCTAATATTGATGTTCCTTCTTTTAAAACAGTCTACAATTGAATAAAAAGTGGTTATTGAATTTTGAACTGAAAAAGTTTATTAAGAAAAGTCTACAAAAAAGGTGGAAAAAGAGAGAAACAAAGCGCCGCTAGAAGACTGGTTGGTGCACGTTATGTAAGACCTTTTTGATCTAGACCAGCAAACATAAATGAAAGAAATGAATTTGGCCATTGGGAAATAGACCTTATTGTAGGTAAGAGCAAAGGAACACATTGTCATTTACTTAGTTTTACCGAAAGAGTCTCTAGATATGGGTTTTTGGTAAAAATTCCTAATAAAAATCCATGAAATTTAAATTTGTATTTATGGAATCTTATTTGAAAACATAAATTAAATGTTAAATCTATAACTCAGGATAATGGATTAGAATTTTCAACATTATTTTTCATTGGATATAAACTAAAAATTTTTATATATAAAGCTGATCCATGCGCTTCTTTTCAAAGGGGTTCAAATGAAAATTTCAATGGTTTAGTTAGAAGATTTTTTAAGAAAAAAACTAATTTTGATGATATTACTGAAGAAGAAATTCTAAAAGTACAAAATGAAATAAACAATCGTCCAAGAGAAATTTTTGGATATTTATCTGCTTTGGAAATGTACGAAAAATTGAATGCAGAAAATCCTTGAAATTCAACAGGTATTGACAAAGTATTATATGGAAAACAAAAGAGAAACTGAGAAAGTAACAAGAATAGAAATTTGTTTTTCAAAAAAATAAAAAAATTAAAATAATATTTTAGAAAGGGCGACAAGTCGCCAAATATTTTAGGGAGGACTAATGCCCTCACTTTTATTTGTCCTGACGGACAAAAAATAATAACAATATTAATAATTAAAAAGGAATATCGACATGCGATATTCCAAATTTCTAGGTGTAAACTTACAAATTACAATCTAGGTATCAAGCTTATTATTGAGCTTGATATTTTTTACTTTGCAAAAATAAAAGCATCCTATTGAAAGGATGCTTGGTCAATTACTTGAACTGGTACGTCCTAGAGGACTCGAACCTCCGACCCAATGGTTAAAAGCCATTTGCTCTACCGCCTGAGCTAAGGACGCATATTTGATGCCTAACGAAGTAGACAACTGGTACCCAGAACTGGACTTGAACCAGCACGAACTAACGTTCGAGGGATTTTAAGTCCCTTGCGTCTACCTATTCCGCCACCTGGGCATTTGCTAAAATGCTCTTTAATTATAAAGCAAAATAAAATAAAAACAAATATTTTTTAAAAATAAAATTTTGTGTTTTCATCTATATTTTTTGCTTTTAAAATTATAAAAAAGGAGTAAATTATGTTTATAAGTTATATTCTTAATAAAAGAGGTTTAAAATGAAAAAAAATAAAATTTTTAATAGTTTATTATTAACTCCATTAATTATAACTCCTATAACATCTTGTGGTAGTAAGCCAGAAGAAAAAAAGTCATTCCCATTACCCAGATCTTGCACAGATTATGACAAAAAAGAATTGAATAAAATAGTTGAAAAAAATACAAAATGAATTGAAAACTCTAAAACACATAAATTAGTAAAATATATTGATTATGATTTTTTCTATGATGTTGTAAAAAAATGATATTGTGATGATAATAACAATTTAAAATCTGATAATTTTTATTTTCCAGTACTAGATAAATTGTCAGTTTTACAAAAAGAAGATGACATTGCTTTAGTTTCAAGTTATATATTTTCAACAAAAAAAGATCTTCAAGAAGAACTAGATTGAATTAACAATAATGAAAAAAAGGCAATTCAAAAATATTCTAAAAGAAATGAGACACTAAGTGATGAAGAAAACTTGAAAAAAGTCAAAAAAGAAATAGAAAATGAAATTAAAATAAGAGAAAATAAAAGTGATGTTATTTCTTTTAAAAATTTTTGTATTTCTTCAAATTTCTTTTCTTTAGAAACTAATGATTTGCAAAATCCTAAATTTATGAAAAGCATGTTAAGACTTTCTTTGTTGAAAGACTGCAATGTCAACTTTGACTACAGCACTCGAGATACATTCTATTTCTATAAAAGAATTAATATAAAATTATCAGAATTTAATAATGTTTTAATTAGCTCATTCAACAATTCAAAATATTCTAAAAATTACATGTCAGGGATTTATTTCTATTTAAATAATTTTGTAGCAGAGAAACAAAATATTATTGTTGAAAAAAATAATTTTAATTATCGTGAAGCAAATCAATTTCAAAATGTAAAAATAAATAATTTAACATTAAATAATTTTAAACCAGACTTTGAAAACGAATACATTATAGCCAAAAAACTTGAAGTTAATACTATAGAATTTGGTGATGACTTTCTGAATAATGTTCATATAGAAGAAACGTTTAAAAATATAGATTTTAATGACATAAAAGGCGTTCAAAATGTATTAAAAAATTTAGATTGTTCGAAATCGAAAAATAAAGTTTTTCTATTCCAAAAATTAAATAAAATAAATAGAATGCCAGATTCATTTAAAATTAATTTAAGAGAAGAAACATTATCTGATTTTAGTACTTTATGGATGGGCAATTTAGATACCATTTTAGGCGCATGTAAAGATACTCTTGACTTATCAGAATCAAGTTTAATAAAATGTTTATCTTTTGATGATTATGGTATCTGAGGGCAATCATTTTTCAAAACTAAAAAGATTATCTTTCCTAAAAAAATAAAAGAAATTGAAGGACAAATTTACCCTGGTTCTTTTGTAAATATTAAATTTTGAGAAAATATCGGTTTTACATCAGACAATTTTAAATTATTTTTTGGCAGAAATTGACGATTAGATGAAGACAAACAAATTGAAATCTATAGCTTTGATAGTTCCAAAAAATTTGAAGTTTTAAATGACGCAGGTATTTTCTTAAAAGATAATGGCGAATGAGAAAACAAAAAAATTAGACTTACTATAAAAATAGATTATATGGAATCAAAAACATTAAATCCTATTTACAATATTACAAAAAATATGGACTTGTTTAGAGCTGAAAATTATATGGACACTTTAGATATTAATACATTTAATTTTGAATTAACAGAGAAAAGTTTGATGGGATTTAAAACAATCAGATGTTTAAAAGATGATTTTGAAATTTTCAAAGAAAAAAATATGGAAAAAACAACAAATAATAATGGAGAAGAAGTTTGATATTTTAAAAATCATGCAGATTATTTCAATGTTCCAGTTAATACTTATCCAAATATGGAATATAATAAATTAAGTTTTATTTTTGAATGCAATAATGGAACATACACATTAATTCCCGACAAAGTACCTTACTTTTACGATGGTAATTATTTAACATATAATATAACAAAAATAAAATAGCATAAAGCTATTCCTCATTTTTAAGAGTATCTTATTGATATTCTTTTTTTATTTCAATTCTTCAAATAAATTTGCGCATTTATTTAAACCATAAAAACGCATTGCATCTAAGCCATCTTCTAAGTTTAAGTTCAATAGGTAATCAGAAATGTTTTTATTCATATCAACATTTAAATTTAATTTTGCTAATGCTTTACATAAAAAAGCTTGATCTTTTTCATCTAATAATTTTTCTTTAGTTTTGCCTTTAATTTGATCAATATTTTGATACATGTTTTCAATTGAATCAAAAGTCTGAATTAATTTAATTGCACCTTTGTGTCCAATGCCATTAATTCCTCTTAAATTGTCAGAAGAATCTCCTGCTAAACCTTTATAATCAACTACTTGACTTGGTTTAATACCGTGAATAGTTTCAAAATTGTTAATGTCTTCTAATTCATAAGAAACTTTGAAATTTTCTTTAACTACTTTAATTACACTAGTATTAAGATTAACTAATTGTAAAAGGTCTTTGTCTTTAGAAAAAATTAAATTATTGCAATCTTGATTTTGAGCTAAAGTTGCAATTAAATCATCCGCTTCATCACCAACTTGTTCAAATCATTTGATATTTAATTTTGTCAAAATTTCTTTAATTAAGCTAAATTGTTCAAAAATTATTTCTGGTGCTTTGGTTCTACCTGCTTTATAATCTTTGAATATTTTATGTCTTCTAGTTTCTCCATAAGCATCAAAAGCAATAAATAAATATTTAGGTTTAAAGTATGCTATTAGTTTACTTAAAGTCATAAGAAAAACATGAACACCATTAGTTGTTAAACCTTGTGGTGAACGCATAATATTTTCTAATCTATCCGGATTATATGAAGCATAGAAAGAAGAAAATAATAAATAATTCCCATCTATTAATAAAAAGTTGTCTTTGTTCATTATTGAATTCCTTTTCAGCTAATTAAATTATGTTTGTTGCGACTGAAACTAATTGTAGCTTCAATTATTTGTCCTTTTTTAAGAGGAAGTGAGCTTGCCAATACTTTGTTGTTAACAAAGAAAGTAATTTTAGCTGTACTATCTCTTAATTCTAAAACGCTAAATTCTTTACCTCTTGGTCTTCTTAAATCAGCTACTTCAGCAGCAACAGAAACAGGAATTGAAGAGGTTATTGTATTTAATTTATTTTTGTATTTTGCTTCATAAATTGAAGTACTAAAAGCATTGTATAATTCACCTAAAAGAGCTATTTCATAGTCCATTTCGTAATTTATGTCACGTTCATTTTCTTGATCAAAAACTATATCATAGTAACCCATTTTTTGAATATCTTTTAATGCTTCTTTATAAGTTGAATGTGAAGATAAAACCTTAAAAATGTCTTTAATTTGATTATCACAAGATAGTATATATTTCATGTGTCCAAAGTCTCTAAAAGCATTGGCTTTAATTAATATTTCCATAGCAGCATCTTTAATACCTGCAAAACGAAGTCTAAGCATTGTATCAATTAAATTCTTTTGAAATGGTCCATTTTCATTTAAATCAGCCACAATTTTATTAACACCTTCAGCTCCAAAACCTTTAATCATTTCAAAAGGTAAATAAATGCCATCGTTTGTTACTATACATTTATTACTTGAATGCAAAATATTTGGCGAATAAACTGGAAAATTAAGTTTCTTAATTTCAGCTACATATTTATTAATTGTAGCTTGTGCTCCAGCTGCATTTGTAATTAAAGAGCTATAAAATAAGTTAGCATAACGAGCTTTATAGTATGACATTTTCATAGTTAAATATGCATAACTAACAGCATGAGATTTATTAAAACCGTATAGTCCAAATTTTTCAATATTGTTATAAATAGCATTAATAATTTTTTCGTTTATGCCTTTTTTAATGGCATTTTCAAAAAATATGCTTCTATATTTTTTGATATCAACTTCACTTTTTTTGCTAATTGCTTTACGCAATAAATCAGCTTGAGCAAAAGTCATTCCGCCAATACTTTGAGCTATTTGCATAATTTGTTCTTGATAAACTATTATGCCATATGTGTTGGCAACAACTTTGTCATAATCAGGATGTATTTTTTTAATTAATTTTTGATTTTTCTTATTAGTTGCATAGTCATTGATAAAGTCCATAGGTCCAGGTCTAAATAATGAAATAATGGCATATAAATCATCAAAAGAATTCAAGACAACTTTTTGAATTGTCTTCTTCATGCCCGGAGATTCTAATTGAAATATTCCTTCAGTAAAACCTAAGTTGAGCATTGTTAAAGTTTTAGGATCATTTAAAATTTGAGGATCGTTTTTTACTAAATAATCAAATTTTTGGTTTTCTTCTAAACTTTTTTCAATTAGCTGAATTTCAGTTAAAGTTCTTAAACCTAGCAAGTCAATTTTTAAAAGTCCATAACTCTCTATGTAATTCATTGGTACTTGTACCTGTTGGTAATTGTCTAAATTGCTTAAACAAACAGGGACATAATTAAATAATTTGTCCTTAGCAATAATAAAACCTGCTGCATGGAAACTTTGTTGACGAGGTAAGCCTTCGATTTTAAGTGCATGTTTATATAACTCAGGATAATTATCCATTTCAATTTTAAAGTCAATATCATTTTTATAAGCATCAGTTAAGTTATCTGATTTAATAGTTTTACTGATGCGGTTGATGTCAATTAAGCTAATTCCCATAACTCTGCCCATATCTCTAATTGCCATTTTAGCACCAATAGTTTGAAAAGTTGAAATAAGTCCAGTTTTATCTACTCCATATTTTTTTTGTAAATATTCAAAAACTTCAAAACGACGATCATCTTGAATATCTATATCAATGTCAGGCCATGAAACTCTATCAGGGTTTAAAAATCTTTCAAAAAGTAAGTTATATCTTAATGGATTAATTTCAGTTATATTTAAAAGATAAGAAACAAGTGAACCTGCTGCACTACCACGACCAGGTCCTATTGCTATTTTTTGACTTTTAGCTCAGTTAACTAAATCTTGAATAATTAAAAAGTAGTTAATATAACCAAGTTTTTTAATGACATTAAACTCATATTCAAGTCTTTTGTTTCAGTCTGGATAATTTTTTAATTCACTTGCTAGTCTTTTAGCGCCTGCTTTTAAAAGTGAAACAAAAAGCTTTTCATTGGTAGCTTCATCATTATTTTGAAAAGGAGCTAAATGCAAGGCCTTTTTAGGAAAAATAACATTGCATTCATTAATTATTGAATAAATACGGTCAATTATTTCGCTATCTACATTAACTTCATCAAAATAGTTGGCATAGTGTTTAGTTTCTTCTAAATTGCCTAATTTTTGTAAGTAATTTAGAGTTTCATTATCACTAGCTTCAAAAAGTTTATTTTCTTTTATTAATATAGAGTTAGGTAATGAAGCATCTGAAGAATTAATATAGTAGTTTTTACTTGCACTATATTTATTATCTTTAGTTTGAGCATAGTAACCATACCTTGGATGATCTAAAACTATTAAATTGGGATTTCATAATTCACTAATTTCAATAGCTTTATTAATACTTTTTTGATAAATTAGTTGATTAATTTTTTGGTAACCTTGGTAGTTTTTCGCTAAGACTATGAAGCGATAATTGTCTACATCTAAGTCCACTCCAATGATACCTTTGATATCATATTTTAAGCATGCTTCCATAAAAGCACCTAAACCGAACATATTGTTTCGGTCACTTAAAACTACTGCAGGAAGATTGTGTTCTTTTGATAATCTAACTAAATCATCTATTCTAATTAAAGAATCTAAAAAAGTGTATTCACTTGTATTGTATAAATTGACGTATTTTTTCATATTTTAATTATATTTATTTAATTAATAAAGCTAAGTAAAAGAATTATTTTTATATTTAGTTGTTAAAATAGTAAAATTATTATATACATTTCGGAGGTGTATTATGGCAAAAAAGATGAGTAAAGGTGCTATTATTGGTATATCAGTAGGAGCTACAATTTTAGTAGCTAGCACAGTAACCGCTGCTCTTGTGTGTACATTGCATGGAAAAACTGTTTATAAAATTGAATACTCTAAGTATAAAAGAGCTAGAGAAAAAGGCAATATTGGAGACAAAATAGCTTTAGCTACTTTAGAAGGACTTATTGTAACAGGTGAAACAACTTTGAAAGAAATAAATGGAACAAACCAACAATGATTGGATTTAGCTAAATTTGTAAAAGACACTAGAAAAGAAATAATAGGAAATAAATCAAAAGCTGATTTTCAAAAATTAATTGATGATTTTAAAAATTTTTTAAAAAGTTTAAAAGTAAAAAAATAATAGGCTGATAATACCTATTTTTTGTTTGCTTTTAGACATAATTGTTAACTAATTTAGTTAAAACAAAACGAATGTCAACTTTGTTTGTATTTACCTTTGGAGAAAGATAATTTAAGAATACTTTGCTTGTTTCAAAATGAATTTTAGTTGGTTCAATTTTCTTTAAATATTTATTCATTTCTTTTGCGTCTTTAAATTTTAAAAACATTGCATGATTGTCAAATGATTTAAGTGATGTTGATGAAAAATACTCATTAAGTATTAGTTCACGACCTAATAATGTGTTTTTAATTGATTGTGATAAATCAACTATTTTTTTGTCGAAAACAACTTTTTTAATGACCTTTTCGTAAAATAGGTTAAGTGATTTTAAACCAAATTTTGCATTGTTTTCCAAAGCTGTAAAAATGTTTTTGAGTTTTGTTCCTTCATAAATATCAAGCATTCTAATTGAATAATTTAAGAATTCACTACGATCATAAAAAGCTGCAAACATATTTGAAATTAAAAACAACTCAAACACTTCTTTTAGTTTAACAATATTTCATTTCTTTCATTTTGACAAAATAAGTGCTAAGTCACTCAATATGAAATATAAAATAGAATCACTAAGTGTTTCTTCATTATTTACAAATTGTAATAATTTGAAAATGCTTGATGACATTAGTCAATATCTATTAGGTATATTTACACCACGATATTTTTCAACTAAACTAGTTGGTATTAATTTTGCATATTCAATTTCAACTTGGTTATTGTTAATTTGCCCCACAAAAAGATTTTCTTTGTTTATTATTGCTTTATATTCTTTAATTTTGAAAACATGATTTCTAGTCTTTTTGTCTGAACTAATAAAGTGAAGTTTATTTAATTCACGATAAAAGTTTTGATCTAATCACATTAAAGCTGTTGAATCTAATAATGTAATCTTTTCTTTATTAGTAACTGATTGGATAGTTTCTTTCATATTTGTGTCTAAATCAAATATTAATCTTTTTAATTCGTTATATTCTTTTAATTTAAGATTAACTTTTAAATTATTAAGCATATATTTGTAACTCTTCAAATAGTTGTAATCAAATGTTATTAAAAAGTTATAAAGGAAAAATCTCTTCAATATCAAATAAATAGATATTCCAACTACAAAAATACAATACAATGAATACAAAACAACTGTTATTACAAAACTATTACTTTTAATGAAAGGAAGTTTTCAATTATTTAAATAATGAAGTAAAACTCCCATAATAACAGATGATAAAACTAAAAGAAGAGCTATCAACCAATCTAATAGCATCAAATTATGAATTTTGTCTTGTGATCTTTTGTATTTTTCAAAATATGGTTTAAGTTTCTTAATAAAAAGCATATATCCTCGTTTTCTTAATGAAATTATATCAATTTATTATTTAGATAATAAATTCTGCAAAATTTTTCTTAAAAATGAAAAAAGCCCTATAAAACAGGCTTATATGCTCATTAATTCTTTTTCTTTGTTGATTGTCATTTTGTTAATGTGTTCGATTTTTTTATCAACTTCTTTTTGAATTTCATCTAAGTATTTCTTTTCTTGATCTTCTGATAATTCTTCATCAGCCTTGATAGATTTGTTAACATTTTGTCTTGCATTTCTAATTGCAACTTTAGCATTTTCTGTAAATTTTGCAAGACTCTTAACCATATCTTTACGTCTTTCAGTTGTAAGAGGAGGAAAAGTTATTCTAACTTGATTTCCTTCATCAACAGGATTTAAACCTAAGTTAGCATTTAAAATTGTTTTTGCAATTTCATGGTTGCATGAAACGTCAAAAGGTTTAATTAATAATTGTTGTGGTTCTGGTACTGTAATTGAAGCAAGTTCTTCAAGAGGTGTCAAAGTATCATAATAATTAATTCTAACTCCCTTAATTAATTGAGGGTTAGCACGTCCAGTTGAAATTTTTGATAATTCAAAAGCATAATGATTAATTGCTTTTTCAGCCTCATCTAAAAAATCTAATAAATATAAATCTAATTCCATTATTTAATTACCTCTGTGTGTTCAATTTTACCTTCAAGAGCTTTGACAATAGCATTCTTTTCTTTAATGTTGAAAACAATTAAATTAATATTGTTGTCTCTAGCCATACTTGTGGCCGTTAAGTCCATGACTTGTAATTTTTTGTCTAAAATTTCATCATAAGTTACAACATCATATTTCTTGGCATTTGGATTTTTCTTAGGGTCTGAATCATAGATTCCACTAACACCATTTTTACCCATTAAGATAACTTCGGCTTTGATTTCTGAAGCAAATAATGTTGCTGCTGTATCTGTTGTAAAGTAAGGACGGCCTGTACCGCCAACAAAAATAACTACTTCACCTTCTTCAAGGTATTTTAAAGTCTTTTCATTAATATAATTTTCTGCAACTTTTTGATCAATTGCAATTGATGATTGGATTCTAGTTTTTAATCCAACTTTTTCGAATCCACTTTTAAGAGCTAGACCATTCATGATAGTTGCCAACATACCAATGTAGTCTGCTCTATTTCTAGGTATTCCATTCTTTTCAGCAGAAGCACCTCTTCAAAAGTTACCTCCACCAATAACAACACTAACTTGAACACCTTTGTCAATAATTTTTTTAAGCTGTTTAGCAATGTCTTCTACTAAATCATAGTCAATAGCTAAACTTTTTTGTTTATTTACTAAACCTTCACCTGAAAGTTTTACTAATATACGTTTGTATTTCACTTTTTTTCTCCTACAAATTTAACTTTAATTTTTTATATTATAAATTAATATCAAATAATTGTGAGTATTTTTCTTTACAAATATTTTGTAAAAAGCAAAAATACATAAAAAAATATAGAAATTAAAATCTATACTTCTTTTAATCATTTATTTTTTTATTTTATTTTTAAAAATTGACTAAACACAGGAAAATATTCATCATTGATTTTTGCCAATTCGACTGTTTTTCAGTTTAAATCAGAAAAAAATCTAAAATCGTCATGGCAAGAACTCAAGACAATTAATCTTAAAAATCTGTCTTCTTTAATTGTATTAATTAGCTCTATTAAACCTAATATTTTTGACTTACTTCCAAATATTTTTGTTGCTAAATTTATCTTATTTTTTCCTCAAAAAAGCAGTCTATTATGAGTTTTAAAACTATATAAATTTTTGCATTTTTCTTTACTTGTGCCAACAATTAAATCAATATAAATTCTTTTATTTTGGCATTTAAAAAATGGACTTAAATCTTTTTCATTTGTTTCATCATTTGTTAGAAATATTGAATTATTAAAATATTTGAGGTCAAAAAAATCTTTTCACCACAAAGAAATACGAAAGTTATCAGGTGTAACTTTTTCATTTTTAGAGATTACTCTTGCTGTCATTGGGCTTAAAGAATATGGAATTTTGTTAAGTTCTAATAGTTTTTTAAATTCATTTCAAGCAATCCAAAGCTCATCTTTTGTCATAAGAATAATTATAAATAAACTTTGAAAAAAGCATTGTTTTTTTTACATTTACTATATAATAAATTAAATTATAATTTTTATATCAATATTAATTTTAAATATATATTTAAATATATGGAGGAAGCATGGCTAAAAGAAAAGAAACATTTTTCGAACGTTTGACAAGAAAAAATGCCGAACACGAATATAAAAATCAACAAGCAATGCCTAAAAAGAAAAAGCTAAAAGGTATAATCCTTGGAACACTTTTAACATCTGCAATTGCAACAGGTATCATTGTTCCAGTTGTAATTAATTCAACAAAAGTAACATATAAAGACGCACTCAAAGATGAAAGTGCTGTTTTAACATTTACATTACCAGGATCAAAAGAAAAACATTCTATTACAATCAAAGAATTAAAAAATTCAAGTAAAACTGAAGATGCTAAAGATCCAAGTAAATTGTTACAACAAATTAAACGTCTTGCGATGTTTTATCTTTATGATAAAGAAGCAAAAGCCTCAGCTGAATATCAAAGATTATGAAATATGTCACGTGAAGGCAATGAAGAAGAAAATACTTCATTCAAATTAAAATCAATTGAAGAACTTAAAACAAAAGAAAGAAACAAGATTCTAGATATTCAAGAAAACACCAAAAGAACAGCCGGTTATGATAAATGAGAAGAAAAATTCAACAAAATTTTAGTTTCAAATTACAATGGAGCTAAAAACATTGATGAAGCAGTTGACTATCAAGTTTTTAAAGCTATTGAAAAAGATGCTTTAAGACGTTTTGAACTTTCAACAGTTGATATCAATAAAATAGTAAATCGTAAAGCTAACCAAAAGATCTATGAATTAGATAAAGATGGAAATCCAGATACAAGCAAAGTTTTATTTGACACTGGTCAATTAGTTTTTAACTACTACAAAGAAAACGAAAACTATTTCAAAATTAAAGATGATTACATGTCATTTACAACAAATAGTTATGTTAAAGCATATAAAGATGCATCTGCATTTATTGATGAATACTATAAAAATGATAATCCATATGCATTCACACAATTTACGATTCCAGGTGTTGCACCTACAAAAATAGCTAAAAAAGGCGAAAAAGAATTAGAATGAACAATTGACAGAACAGCTTTAAGAAAATTATTATATTTCTACCCAGCTGATGAAAAACACGGAAAAATTCAATCTTATGAAAAAATCTTTACAGACTTTAAGCCATATTCACATTACTCAAAGATTATCACAGATGCTAACAGTACAACTAATTTGCCTCAAGAAATTGTTGACTATACAACATTTTTAAGTTGAATATCAGCCGACGCTGATGAATACAAAAATAATTTTGGAACTAAGGGAATTCTTTCTCTAACCAATTTATTAAAATCAAATAATGATGAAGTTATTAAAGGTTTAATAACAATGCCAGAATTAGTTTATGGATCAACCTCTGTTCCCGAAATTGATTTAAAAGCATTATTTGAAAGTATTCAATCTAAATTAGAAACACTATTCCCTGAATTAGTTCCATTAAAACCAAATTATGATGCTACAGCTTCATTAGAAGAAAAAACTAAAAAAGTTGGAGATTACAACAAAAAACTTCTTGACATCATGAGAGATTTTGATAACAACAAGAAGAGTGGTTTATATGATGACAAATTAAAAGAAGAAATCATACCACTAATTGCTAAAGCTTTTGAAGGTGCTGACAAAAAAATAAGAACATTCTGAAAAGTTAAAGGTTTAGATAATGCTTACCTTTATTTAAATAGTAAAGGTGCTACAATAGTTTATTGTCAATCATTAACAGATGCTGATCAAGCTAAAAACAGAGCTAAAATGCTTGAAATCTTAAAAAATGATTTTATTTTAAGCAAAAAATACAAATCAATTAATGCAACAAAATACAATGCATTAGATGTAATTTCTAAAAACTTAAAATCAGATTATTATGTAAATAAAGTTTTATTAGAAGATGCTGATTTTGTTAAATATCTCAAAGAACAAGAAAATATTTATGCACTTGATGCACAAGGCAAAGCAGTAAAAGGTGTTAAATATTCTGACAAAGATATTGAAGAATTGAAAAAATCGAATGAAATTAAATACAGAATTGATGCTGAACAAAACGCTCTGGATGTTAATAAGAAATTAACAACTTGAATTAAAGAACGCGCTAAAAATGAAAAAGATAAAGACTTGTTATTTGAAGGCGGTTACAAAGTATACTTTACAAACAATAACAACAGCAAAAAAGATGAAGTAACAAAAATTATTAGTGAAAAAATTAAACAAATTTTGAAAGTTTTTAACTAGGAAGGAGAGTGCATAATGAAAAATAAAAAATTATTATTTTCTTTAGGAAGCATTAGCACTTTAGCAGCCTTCCCTATAGCCGCTGTTAGTTGTGGTCGTGTTGTTGAAACTCCAGCTAAAAAAATTCAAGATGATTTCTTAAAAGCTGGCGGCAGAAAAGAAGAAATCAAAAACATTTGAAGACAAATAACAATTGCTTCTTTATATAAGATAAACGTAACTAATTCATATAACACTGATAACTCTGAATACATAAAAACATTTAATGATACTAATTCACAACTTTATAAAGATTCTTTAGAAATTTTTAAAGTTTATGCTGAAGATAAAGTTTTCAAAAATGGAGCTGATGGTTATTACTTTTATGAAAAATCATTAGATTGAAAGAAAAAAAATTACTTTACTAAAGATCAAGAATCAAAAATATCAAATTTATTAAAAGTTGGCGAAATTCCTAATGAAGAAATTTTTAGAATTTTTTGAAATGCTGAAAAAACAGGAATTAGAGCCGAAATTCAAAAAATACTTTTAGTCCTAAAGTACTTTGAAATAAGTAATAAAGAACAATTAGCCAAACTTGATGACAAATTTAAATACAATTCATCATTCTTAAAATACGAATTAGAAAACTATAATTTAACTAGATATGCAGTTCAAAAGAAACCTGTTCAACTTTGAAAGAAAACTGCAAAAACTAAAATTACATCTGAAGAAGATTTCTTTGTTACTCAATTAAAAACAATTAAAAGTATTGACACATTTAATACCTTCATGAAAGGTTCGGAAGATGAAAGTAAAAAAATAAGTGACATTGAAAAAATTACTGATAATGCATACGAAAGTCAATTATTAGGCTATCAAGGTATTAACTTAAACTTCAGTAATTACAACTTGAAATGAGATGAAAAGAATTTACAAAATGCTGAAGCTAACAAACTTTATGGTTTCTATACACCTATTGAAGATAGACTAATTTTACAAGATGATGAATTATTTAAAAAAGGTTACAGTCCATATAAAGGCTCAAAATCAGACAAAGAAATTGTTGCTGCTTACTTAAACCAAATTGCCCCTATTGGACAACCTGAAGTTGAATTACCAAAAGAATCAAATGAAAAAGAAACTGAAAAAGTTAAACTTCTTTCATTCAAAGGCACAATCTTCCAAAATCATCTTAAAAAATTAGCGATCTTATTTGCTTTAAAAGATTCTTCATTAGTTGATACAGCAGAAACTGCATTCACTAAATTAGGTTACAAACTTAAAGTAGAAAATGATGCATTAAAAGAAGTACTTAAGGGTGAAAAATTTGTTGAAGGCGAAAAAGACAAAGACTCTAACAAAAAATAAGGAGTCAATTATGCAAAACATATTTCAATTAATAATTAACAAAAAAGCAGAAGCAAATATTATCTTTGAAGATGATAAATGTATAGCTTTTTATGACAAATTCCCAATTCAACCCGGACATTTCTTAGTGGTTCCAAAAAAACACAGTAAAAACATTACTGAAGCAGATGATGAAACAGCTGCACATTTAATAAATGTTGCTCGTAAACTTGGAAAAAAACATGTATTAGATAAGAAAATTGCAGGCTTCAAAATAATAATTAATACAGGCGAAGCTGCTGATCAAACAATTTTCCATACACACGTACACGTAATTCCATATCGTGAAAAAGCACAAGATAACTAAAAAGATGGCTTAATAAAAAAGTCATTTTTTATTTTTTAGTTTTTAACTAAACAAAGTATGCTAAATTATTTAATTTTATAAAAGCTATATGCAAAAGTGTATTTTTGACTTTTTGTACTATAAATAAGTAAAAAAATATAAAATAATAAAAAATATAGTATGATTATTATGCTATAAATCAAGAAAGGAAGATTATGACCAAAAAAGAATTTGTACAAAAAATTGCTGAAATGTTAGAAGTTCCAGTTAGAGTAGCAGATCAATACTTTGATGCATTTCTATTCGTTTTAAAAGAACAACTTATAGCTGAAGATAAAGTTCAACTTTCAGATTTAGGAACCTTCGAAACAAAAATTAGAAGAGGACGTGAAACAATTAATCCATTTACAAATGAACCAATTCAAGTGCCTGAAAAACGTGTTGTAAAATTCACACCTTCAAAATACTTAAGAGATATTGTAAACTTCTAATATCAACAATCACTAATAAAAATTTTGAACATAGGGCAAAAAGTCGATTATACCTGGAAAGGTTAATTCGATTCTAAAACCTATGTTTTTTATTTCTTCATAAGAAATAGATTTATTCATATGCTGAATTAACTCACTTGCTTTAACAAGATAAAACTCATCACAAAAACTAAAAAATATAATAAAGAAAGCTAATCCACTATTACTTTCAATATCCAATAAATACTTAATTTGGTGCCGAGCAATATTATTTGCTGGCAATCTTTTTTCATTTGTGCTTTTTGCTTCAAAAGCAACAAAAAATCCTTTATAGCAACCGATGTAATCAACTGTGCTCTTCTTTAATATATAAGCCTCATCCAATTTCAAATTATCATTTTTAACCTTCTTAAACTTAACAGGTAAAGACTTCTTTTCAATATAAGCTAATTTATTTTTGGCATAGTAATCAATTGTTTTATTAATTATTTTTTCTAATAACATTCCTCTATTTTTTTGCATGAAACACCTCAAATTAAAATTAACTTTTTTATGAAAAACATATCAAAAATGGAAAAATTTAGGAAAAATAGACTTAAAATACCAAATTTTTCCTAGAATCAACCAAAAATTAAAAAAAGCTAAAGTATAAAATGGAATGAAATATAGAAAGATAATATTAGGAACTTTGTTAGCAGGCACAATTGTAATTTCAACAAGTACAATTGCTTTTAATATTCAAAGAACCAAGGTTGCAAAGGTTAAAAGCAATGATCCTGCATCAATAGGATCAAAATTTTGTATCAAAGTATCCGGTGCAGTTGCCTTTGCTAAAAATTATTATTTCGAAAAGCCTATTTATTTAAAAGAATTATTAGATATGGCTCAACCTTATGAAAATGCAGACTTAAGCAAAATTGACTTAAAAAAAGAATTAAAAGAAAATCTTAATATTTACATTCCATATCAAAAAACTAATAACCCTTTTTTGTATTGAAATAACTTAAGTAAAGAACATTTTAAATTGTTAGTGGATTTTGGCATTAAAAAATCAATAGTTAACAAGATTTTAGATTTAAGAGAAAAGAAAAATCAAATAACATGGAACGACTTAGAAAATATTTCGGGAGTTGGCAAGGTAACCTTAAAGAAATTACAAGGAATTTTAATTCTGTAAGTCTTTTTCTTTTTAGTTTACTCTCACCTGTTTTATTACACTTAGTAATAAATGCTCAAGAAACCAAAATATTTTGAATACTATTATTTTTAATTTATGTTACTTTCTTAGCTTTAATTAAGCCTAAATATTTAATTTTAGTAGCCATGCTTTTGACTTTATATTTAAGTTATTTTTTATCTAAAACAAAAATTTATTATGAAAAAGGTATTTATAAAATTGAAGGATCGATAAGCGTCCTAAGCAAAAAATATTTAGTTATATCAAATGAAAATAATAATATTTTAATTTACACAAGTGATTTAAAAAATAGCACTCCTTTAAGTCTAGGGGACCAAGTAGAAATTCAAGGTGAATTAAATCCTATTGAAATAGACAATAGTAAAATAGCAACATTTTATTTGCAAAATAATATAAATTATTTGCTAAAAAAAACAGTCATTTTAACTGTTATTAAACCAGAATTTTCTGTTGAAGAAAAAATAATGAATTATTCAAAAAATCATGGTGAATTATTTGATTCATATTGAAGGTTGTTAGTTTTTGGATCCTATGATTCAAAAGAATTAGTATTGAATAAAGTTAATAGACTTAATATTGTTCATTTAATTGTTATTTCAGGTTTGCATTTTGACTTATTATTCTATTTAATTTTGTTGATACTAAAACCTTTGGATAAAATTAAAATCAAAAGTAAATATGTGGCTTTTGCCCTCATATTCTATTATTTAACATTACTTGCTAATCCTGTTTCTGCTTTAAGAGCTTATATTATGCAAGTTGTTAAAAATTCAAATAATCCTTTTAGTTATAACAACAAATTTAAAAAATATGATGGTCTAGTAATTTCAATTTTAGTTTTATTTTTACTTAAAAATAATTACTTGTTTTCTTTATCATTTATTCTTAGTTTTTCATCAACTTTTACAATTATGTTATTAGTGCCAATGGTCAAAAGTAAAAAATTAAACAACTTTTTAAAAACATTAATTTTGATGACTTTAATATATCTTTTTAATATTCCAATGCTTTTATATATTAATGAATATTGAAATTACTTCGGATTATTACTAGGAATAATTATGGCTCCATTATTTCAATTTTTTCACTTGTGTTCTTTATTATTTTGATGAAGTCCAACAATGCTGAGTTGAATGTATTACTTGTTAGATAATTTGTTATATTACTTAGTTGAATACACTTTTGCTTTAAAAATAAATATAAGTATCAATTGATGAATATTAATCTTTTGAAGTAGCTTTTGATATTTAACAATCTTTTTTATGAAGCTAAAATCTAATATAAAAATTTGAAAAATAAAAACAGCCTAAGCTGTTAAGGGTCATCACTGATGAAATGGCGTACCCAGCAGGAGTCGAACCCGCAACCTTCAGGGCCGTAACCTGACACTCTGTCCAGTTGAGCTATGGGTACAAAATGGAGACACCAACGGGATTCGAACCCGTAATCAGAGTTTTGCAGACTCATGCCTTGGCCATTTGGCTATGGTGTCATCTGCAAATAATTATATAATATACGACTAAAACTAATTATACAATTATATTTTTTTATTTAAAGAAAAAAATAATTACTATTTTTGTCAATTAAAACTGCAAATTCTCCATTAATAAATTTAATATTTTTTGCTTTTTAATAATACCACAAAAAATATTTATTTTGTATTTTATTTATAGACTTGGTATTTTAAGCCTTAAAATTGTTTTTCAATTTTGATAAAACAACTATAAAACAAACTTTTAGTTATATTTTTTAACAAAATCTAAAAGTAATTCAGGTTTCTTGTTTTTATATAAAATATCAATTATGCTTTTTAAAAATACAATTTTAAGATCTTTATTTTTCTTTAGAATATTAGCTAATATTTTAGCAGCATGATATCCTTCAATAGTTTTCTTATTATTTTTTAAAGTTGCTTCCAAGCCAAATTCTGCAACTTGTCTACCAAAAGAAAAGTTACGGCTTTTTGTACTTGAACAAGTTAAAAAGATATCGCCAATTCCTGCTAATTCAAATCCCATATTGTCATTTGATTCAGGAAATATTCTCTTGTAAACCATGTGAATTTCTTTAACACCAATTGAAAGCAAGGCCGCCATTGTATTTCGATATGGTCTTAAATAATCAATCATTCCAATTCCAATAGCTAGAACATTTTTTAGAGCAGCAAACAATTCTGAACCGTGTTCATTTTCATTAACAACAAGTCTAAAAGTGTCATTATTAAATAATTCAGAAACTTTTTTTAAAAATCTTGTTTTTGGACCAACAACATTAATCATGGTTAAAACATTTTCAAAAACTTCAACAGCAAAAGAAGGACCAATTAAAGTACAATAATTTTTTAAATTATTCGCAAATTGTTTGTTTAAAACTTCTGAAAAAAATTCATTTGTTTTTTCATCAATACCTTTTGCAACATTAATAACATTTATTTTTTTATTTTTGATTGTTTCCTTTATTTGTTCTAACACAGAAGTAATTGCACTTGAAGGTACAGCTAAAATTAAATAATCAAATTCTTTTAAAGCTTCATTTAAGTCCAAAGTAGCTTTTACATTAAAAGGATTATTAAATAAAGCATCTTTAAAATATTTACTATTATTTCCTTTGTTAATTGAATCTACTTCACTTGAATCAATTCCTCACATTAAAACCTTGTTATTATTTTTACTTAAAACAGTTGCGAGTGCTGAAGCTCAGGCACCTGTTCCGATAATTGTTACTTTTTTCATAATGCTCCTAAATTATTTAACTATTATTGTGTCATCATCATTTTTGTTATTAGAATTTTTATCACTGTAATCTTTTTTGCGTTTAAAAGCAATTGTACAATATGCTTTATAGTATTTAATAGCTTTTTCTTTTTGATCACTTTCATAATACTTGATGGCTTTCATTATTAAAATTCAACCAGATAATTGCAAAGTTCCAAATAATGTGAACACTGTGAAACATAAGAAAATTGCAACTTGTGCGCCAACATTAAAATAACCAAAGCCAAAAACCATTGAAAGTGTAAATCAAACCGCAAAAAGTCCAAAAGCAATAAGATAGCAAAGCGTTACTAAAATAATTATGAACTTTTTGGCATTTTTATAAGCTTGTGCTTCTTCATGATAGTTTTTACAAACAACAATTAATTCTTTTTCATATTCTAAATCTAAGTCCATAAATCTCCTAATTTTCTAAGCAATCGTATAAAGCTAATATAGTTTTTAAATCTAATTCTTGAATTCTAGTTAATTCTTTTAAATTTAATTTATTATATGCAATTTTAATTTTATCATTACTATATTTTGTAGCTAAAGCAAATGATAATTTTTTTCTTCTAGCTAAAAAACATAATTTGAAAAAGTCTTTTAAATTTTCATAATTATCATTTGCTTCATTTTTAAAAGTAATAGAAACAATAGCAGAATCAACTTTAGGAACTGGATCAAAATAAGTCTTCTTAACAAATAATTCTTTTTTAACATCAGCACAATATTGAACTGTTATTGAAAGTTTGCTGTAATCATTTTGATTAGGTTTAGCCACTAATCTTTGAGCCACTTCATTTTGAACCATAAGAATAGCTTTTTTAAAATTGTGTCGATAATCTAATAGTTTAAAAATAATATCACTAGTTATGTAATAAGGAATATTCCCAACAACAACATAGCTTTTATATTTTTTCAAATCAGCTATTAAAAAATCTCCTTGGACAATTTGATTTTGATTTAAGATATTATTTTTTTGTAAATAATCAACCATATCTTGATCTATTTCAAAAGCAGTAAATTCTTTTGCTTGTTGATTTAAAATTTTAGTTAAAGCACCTCTTCCGGGGCCTATTTCTAAAATCTTTTCACCTTGTGGTTTAATCAATTCAATTATTTTGTTAATAACATTTTGATCTTTTAAAAAATTTTGACCATATCTTTTTTTGGCTTTTAATTTATTTTCTTGAAACATTTATCTTAAATAAATCCTTTGCATTTTTTAAAATCTGGTCAGTAAATTTTTCAATTGGTATTTTTTTAATACCTGCAATAAAGTGAGTTGTTTGAATTACATAATTTGGATAATTTAATTCACCTCTTTTGTGAGCTGGAGAAAGAAAAGGAGCATCAGTTTCAGTTAATATTCTATCAATTGGCAATCAATCTAAAACTTCAATAGTTTCAGTTCCATTTTTATAAGTTGCCACTCCGCTAAAAGAAAAGTAACAACCTAATTCGTAAAACTTTTTGGCTCAATATAAGTTACCACTATATGTATGAATCATAAAAACAACATCTTTATAATATTGTTTAATAATTTCGTACAAATCTTCATATGCATCACGCATGTGAATTACTACTGGTAAATTGTGTTTTTTAGCTACTTGAATTTGAGCATGCAATGATTCAATTTGAATATCTTTCTTTTCTGGTGTATAAAAGTAATCTAAACCAATTTCGCCAATTGCAACAACAGAATCATCTAATTGCTTTTCAATAATTTCGCCGTCAACCTTTCCATGACATTCATTTGGATGAATTCCAATAACAGGAAAAGTATATGAAAAGTTTTTGGCAATTTTAATAACTTCTTCATTTTCTTGTTCATTACATCCGGTAATTAATAAAGCTACTAAACCTTTAGCATGAGCTCTTTCAATTACATGATAATTGTCATCATAGTATTCTTTTAATGGATGAGTATGAGCATCAATATATTTTATTGACATAGTTGTTCCTTTCTTATTTCTATTTTCCTAAACAAAAGTTTTTAAACATTTCGTCAAGCAATAATTCATTGTCAGCTCTACCTGAAATATCAACTAAATCAGCTCAAGCTTGTCTTACATCAATAATTACTACATCAACATCAATGCCATTATTTATTGATTCAATTGCATCAGAAATACTTGAATGAGCCTTTTTAACCAATGCTAGTTGTCTTGCATTAACAACGTATTCTTCATTGTTAATTTCATTCTTTGAAAAAATATTAACTAATGCTTCCTTTAAATCATCAATGTTTTTATTTTTAGCACTGACATAAATAACATTCTTTTTCTTTTTATTATTTTTTAATAAATCAACTTTATTAATTACTTTAATTAATGGTTTGTTAAATTGTTTAGCTAATTTTTCAACTTTTTTATCGTAATCATTTTCTAAAGTATTAGCTTCATTAACATGAATTACAACATCACATTTTTCAATTTGTTCAAAAGATTTTTCAATACCTATTTTTTCAATTTTTCGATTAGTTTTTCTAATTCCAGCGGTATCAACTAATTTGAATAATAAACCATCAATTTGATATGAAGCTTCAACAAGATCACGAGTTGTTCCAGCCTGATCTGTAACTATTGCTTTATCTTCATTTATTAAGCAATTTAATATTGAACTTTTTCCAACATTTGGCTTACCAAGAATAGCAACTTTAATGCCATCAAAAATTAATCTTGAGTTTTCACTTTCTTTGATAATTAAGCTCAATTTGTCTTGCAATTTTTGCAATCTAGAAATTAAATCTTTTGTCAAAACATTTTCAAAATCTTCATACTCTGGATAATCTATATTTATTTCCATTTGACCTATTAAATAGGCTAATTCGTCAATAAATGATTTAATCATGTTTGAAGTTTTGCCATCAAATTTCTTAATGGCTAATTCACTTTGTTTTAATGTTTTGGCATGTATTAAATCATTAATTGCTTCAGCTTTAATTAAGTCCATTTTACCATTCAAAAATGAACGTCGACTAAATTCACCTGGCAGTGCCATTCGAGCACCATTAGCTAATAATAACTCAAGAATTCTATTGGTTACTAATACACCACCATGGCAATTAATTTCAACAGTATTTTCGCCTGTAAAATTTTTATTTCCTATAAATCAAGCAATTAAAACTTCATCAATAATTTCTTTTGTTTTATTATCAAAAATATGGCCATAAGTTATTGTTTGATTTGTTCCTATTTTTCCTTTAAAAATTTTAGAAACTATTTCAATACTATCTTGACCACTAACTCTGATTATTGATATGGCTTGATTAATCTTACCACCTGAAGATATTGCTGCAATTGTGTCATTTATCATAATGTAAATATTTTACATTAAATTTAGATTTTTGTTTGTATCAATAAATTGACAAATAAAGGAGAAAAAAATGAATAATCAAAATTTTAAGAATTTATTAACTAAATATATTGAATTCTTTTATAGGTATAAAAGCATTTCATTATTAAAAAAGGCAAATAATGAATCACAATTTGATGTTAAATTAAGATTAGTTTTAACACAAAAATTTTTACTGCATTCACTAGGTTTGCAATACAACAAAAAGTTATTTAGAAAATATAAGAACAATAATTTTGAACTTTATAGAGATATAAAAAATGATCAACTAAATTATGATGAGTTAATTAAAGACATAAGCAAAAACAAAAAAGATTTAATTGACAAAAAATTAAACGCTCTTGAGATTTTTGTCAATATTATAAAAAATATTAATCAAGAAAAACTATTTACTTTTGCATTTGAATTTTTTAAATTAAAACCAAAATTTGATATTGATGGAGCTTATAACCATTCACAATTGATTTTAGTTACAAAAAGCAATAAAGAAAATCAAAGATGTATTATTTATGGAATTTTGGGAGATTTATATACCACCAATTCAAAAGATAATAATCATTTTTTAAACGAAAATAAAAATCTTATGAACACAGTTTTTATACCTATATCAATAAAAATCAAAAACAATGAAAATCTTTTAAATTCTCAAAATATACAAAAAATTGATATTGCATTTTTAAACAAAAGAAGAATACAAGAAAAAGAAATAAGAGTATAAGAAAACTTGCTAATAAGCAAGTAATCTTTTATTTATATTATTTATTTGATTCAATTTCATTGTTAATGTTTTCAGCTTCAACACCTACAATAATTTGAATTGAATTCTTTCCTAATCTAATCAAACCACTGCATCCCGCAAGTTTTAATTTTGCTTCATCAACAATATCTGAGTCTTTAACTTCATAACGAAGTCTTGTTGCACAGTTTGCAAAAGTTGTAATGTTTTCGTAACCACCAACAGCTTCAACAATAGCTTTTGCTTTTAGACTTAGGTTATTTAATTTCGAATCTGTTGGAGTTTCTTCACCAGAAGCACTTGAAGTTGATTTAACTTCTGTTAAAGCATTTGGATCAGGCAATTGGTTAGCACCACGACCTGGAGTTTCAAGTTTAAGACCTTTAATTGTATAGTAAGCAACAAAGTAATATGTAGCTGCACATGCAACACCAATTACTAAGATTCAACCAGGGTTAGCTAATACAGCATCAATACCTGTTTTGTTAGCTTTAATAATTGCTAATGATTTAGGAATTGATAATAAGTAATCCATTAAACCAGCTGAGAACCCAAATCCAATTTGAATTCCAAATGCACCAGTTATAAATGCAAATATACCAGTTAGAATGCAGTGGAAACCATATAATAATGGACTAACAAACATAAATGCAAATTCGATAGGTTCAGTAATACCTGAAAGAATTGATACTACTGCGGCTGCTCCAAAGATAGCCATTACTCTTCTCTTTTGCACTTTATCATCTGCAGTCATGTAGAAAGCAAATGCTAGAGCAGGAAGACCAAACATCATAACTGGAAAGAATCCTGATTGGAAGATACCAGCTGTGTTTCCTTTTGCTTTACCACTTAAGAAAATAAAGATATCACCAAATACAGGTGTACCATCAGGAGTTACATGTTCTCCTAATTGGAATCAGAATAAGTTGTTTGGAATGTGGTGTAATCCAAATGGAATTAATAGACGATTAATAACGCCATATACACCCATAATAGCAGCTGAAGCTCAACGACCTTTAGCTGCACCTGATAACACTTTTGAAAATGCATAAATACCATATCCAATTCATGGAAAAATAGCAGCATATGCAATGCCTCAAATAAGAGTTGAAAGAATTGCAAGAGCTGGAACTAATCTTCTACCCGAAAAGAATCCAAGAACTTTAGGTAATTGAACATCATTTGTATGGTTATAAATAGCTGCAACAATAAATCCAACAATAATACCATTAAGTACATTGCCAGACATTATTGCATTGTATTTGCCACCAAAGACACCTGCAAAACCATTAGCTATAACAAATTCTGAAGCAGGTTTACCTTCAGCTATAAAAGCTTCAAGTTTTTTACCATCTTCATTAAATTCGGCTCCAGGGAGTTTAAATGTGCTGTAGATTTTATCTACATATCCACCACTTTTTAATAAAAGTGAAAGTAATAGAATACTAATTAAAGCAGCAAAAGCAGCTTCACCACGGTTATCTTTAGTAAAACCAAATCCTATTCCGACGGCAAATAAAATGTACAAGTTGTCAAATACAACTGATCCGCCTGCTGTTATCATTTGTTGAACAAAGTTAACAAAGTTAGCTTCGACTTGTGAAATATCAGGTCCAGCTTTAACTGTTGGTAAATCAGCTCCAACTCTAAGAAGAATAGCAGCAATAGGAAGAACTGCAATAGGGAACATCAATACCCGACCAATGCGTCCAAGTTTTTCTAATAGTCTTTTTCCAAATGAAGGTCTTGATGATTGTGTTTTTGTACCAGTCATTATTTACCTCCTTGATTTTGTTGTGCTTTTTTTGTAACAGCTTTTTTATCTAAGATTGATAAAATAACTGTTCCAAAAATTGCAGCACATAAAGATATAAAGAAAAATAAGGCAACAATGGCTACGTATTTAGCATTTGTTGTTTTTAAAGATTCTGCAGCATCGAAGTTCTTAATAGAAGCTAAGATAATAATTAAAACCATAAAAACAAGAAACACCATTCAAAGTGAAAAAATAATCCACTTGTTTCGAGTCATGTTTTTGAACATAATTTTTCCTTTCACGTATATACGTTAGTGGAACCTTAATACATAGTTCCATATATATTTTAATATTTATATTAATTAGAACAATTTATAACGACACATAAATTTGATTAAAAAGCCTTAAAAATAGGCATTTTTTATTATTTTGACTCAAAATTTGTGGAATTTTTCACATCATTAAGTGCTGAAAAAACCAAAAAAAATGCGAATTTTGGACTACTTTCCAAGATTCGCAAAATATTATTTTTGATTATTTTTCAACTGCAAATAATAAGTTATTTACTAAAACAACTGAACCAGTTTGGTCGCCTTTTAGCAAATCACAAATCACAAATTTAATATTTAACTTGCCTTTAACAAATTCTAAGTTTACTCCGTTTGCATGAGGTTGAGTTTTACCACCATATTTATTTTCATAAAATGTTGAAATTCTAGCAACTTCGAATACTTTTGAAGTTAAATAAAATGCCTTAAATTTTTCAGTAAATTCAATAATTGTATAAGCAGATCTTCCGATTTTATGTTGTGCAGGATAAACTTGAGCAAATATATCACCATTTTCTAGTTTTTGTTTAGCACTAGCAATCCCATCTTCTTTAATTATAAAAGCACTTCCGTTTTCAACCATTGCTTTAATTGTTCTAGCTAAAACTAATGGCGCTTTTTCTTTAATAGTTTTAATTGCATTATCTACATCAGAAGGATTACCTTTAGCAGTTAAATCTACTCCTTCTTTTTTAAATTCTTCTACTAATTCCTTGAATTGTTTTAATTTTTCCTTGTCAGTAATTAGTGCAGAATATTTAGAAGCATCTGCATCCTTTGTCAATTTTTCCTTTAAAAGATCAGCTAAAGTTGCTTCATCTTTACTACCACATGATGAAGCAACAAATGGTATAGCTGTAATAACTGGAGCAATAATTCCTGTTAACTTTAATAAGTTTTTCTTCATAAATTCTCCTTTAATTCTATATATCTATTATATCAAAATGCTAAAAAGTTAAAATGGCAAATAAAAAAGCACTCATATTGAGTGCCTTGAAAAAAATGATTATTTTAGTTTTGCAAAGTATGACAATGTTCTTACTAATTGTGAAACGTATGACATTTCATTATCGTATCATGCAAAGATTTTGTAAAGTCTTTGACCATTTCCTTCTTTAACTTTTGTTAAAGTTGAATCGAATAATGAACCATAGTGTGAGTTAATAACGTCTGAAGAAACAATAGGGTCAACTACATATTTCATTGTTTCGTTTTCTGCTTTTTTGAATGCAGCATTAATTTCTTCAACTGTAGGTTGTTTTTTCAATTGAACTGTTAAGTCAACGAATGAACCTGTAATTGTAGGAACACGCAATGCTGAACCATCTAATAATCCATCAGCTTCGGGAACAACTAAACCAATAGCTTTTGCAGCACCTGTTGTTGAAGGAACAATGTTTTGAGCAGCAGCACGAGCACGTCTTAAGTCACCTTTACGGTGTGGACCATCTTGTAACATTTGGTCACCTGTGTAAGCGTGAACTGTTGTCATGTAACCGTTTAATAAACCAAATTTGTCTACTAAAACTTTAACAACTGGTGCTAAACAGTTTGTTGTACATGAAGCACCCGAAATAATTTCATCTTGTTTTGTTAAGGTTTCGTGGTTTACGTTGTAAACGATTGTTTTAACATCTTTACCAGCTGGAGCTGAAATAACAACTTTCTTAGCACCTGCTTCGATGTGTTTGTGTGCTAATTCTTTTTTAACAAAGAAACCTGTACATTCTAAAACAATGTCAATTCCTAATTCACCTCATGGTAAGTTAGCTGGATCTTTTTCGCAGAATACTTTAATTTCTTTTCCATTAACTTTAATAGCATTTTCTTTAACTTCAACCTTAGCTTCCAATGGGCCAAAAGCTGTATCGTATTTAAGTAAATGTGCTAACATTTTTGGATCTGTTAAGTCGTTAACTGCAACAACTTGAACTTCTTTATTTTGGGTTTCAAGTAAGTGACGAAGTGTTAAACGTCCAATACGACCGAAACCGTTGATTGCAACTTTTTTCATCTTTCTCCTTAATTAAAAAAATGTAAATTTATAAAAAGCTTTTTATACGCAATAGCGTTGTATTCATATGAATAAATACATTTTAATTATATATTTTTTTAAATAAAAAAATCATTTAAGTAAGCAAAAAAAATGAATCTTGTGCAAATGCTCTCACAAATAAAAAATAAAAGGCTTTGAGCCTTAAATTATTAACAAATAGTATTGCCTTCATAGGTCTTAATTTCTTCACTAAAATATTTAGCTAAAGATTTTCATTGTAAAATTACTTCTTCTTTTTTAGCAAACTTCTTATATTTTTCTAATGTACTTCATCTTTCCATAAAAATGAATGTATTATCATTTACTCAGTAGCCATCAAAAGATAAGTTGTATTCTTCTTTTTTAACTTCATCAATTCATAAACTAACAGTTTTTTCAAAAATCGATTTGCTTTCTAACTTGATTTTTACTTTTCTAAAAATTGCATAAATCATTCTTCCTCCTTTATTTTAATCTATTAAATAACAAATATTTCTCATCACAAATAACTTTATCAAATTTATTGAAATCATTAATTTTTTCAAAGTCAAATTTTTTAACTTTTAAAACACTTGCAACTTCTTTTATTTTTGTAGGCAATACTATTTGTAATGCACAACTAACAGCATAAATTCCATTTAATAATCTTACTAAAATTGGTTCCAATTCTTCTAATTTATCAGTTAATTTTCATGGTGTTGTTTCATCAATATATTTATTTAATTTAGCTGATAATTCAATTGCTTTTTTAAATCCTTTATCAATTTCAAAAGCATCCATATGTTTTTGAAATTGAGCACTGAAATTCTTAATTTCTTTTTCAATGTCTTTATGTATTTTTTTACTATTAACACTATAAAGCAGACCTTTTGGGAAAGAATTGTGAATCATTTTTAGTGTTCTTGAAACTAAATTACCATAATTATTTATTAAATCTGCATTAACAACTTCTTTTAATTTTTCTTCACTAAAATTACCATCTTCTCCAAATATTATTTGAGTTGCAAAATAGTATTTAATCATCTCATGATGATACTTGTCAAATAAATAATCTGGGGCTATAACATTATTTAAAGATTTGGACATTTTTAGTCCATCTTTATCTCTTAAAAGTCCATGACTAACAATATGATTTGGTAATTTAATACCTAAACAATTTAAAACAATTGGTCAGTAAATAAAGTGAAATCTTGCTATTTCTTTGCCTAAGATATGCACAATTTCGTCACCATTTTTTCAGTATTTAACAAAGTCATCTTTTGGTTTATTAAAGTCGAAACCAAGTTTTGTTATGTAGTTAAATAAAGCATCAAATCAAACATAAATTGTATGTTTAGGATCATCAATTGTTGGAATGGCTCATTTAACATTTGTTCTTGTAACTGATAAATCTTCTAAGCCTTCTTTAACAAAATTGTTTGTCATTTCATTAACTACTTTTTTAGGCAATAAGAAGTCTGGATGTTTTTTGTTATATTTGCTTCATCATTTTTGAACTTCATTCATTTTGAAGAAATAACTTTCTTCTTCCATATTGATTAATTCATGTTTTGATGAAGGATGATAATACTTACCATCTTTATAAACAGCTTGATTTTTTGTCAAAAATTCTTCATCTTGAACTGAATAAAGTCCTTGATATGAACCTTTATAAATTAAACCTTTTTGTAAAAAATAAGAAAATATTTTTTGAACAGCTTGTTCATGAAATGATTCTGTTGTTCTACTGAAATAGTCATAATCGATTTCTCATTTAGCTCACATTTCTTTGTAACTTTTAACTAAATCATCAACATATTGTTTTGGTTCTTTTTTAGCAACTAAGGCTTTTTCTTGGATTTTTTGACCATGTTCATCACTTCCGGTTAAAAGCTTAGCATCATAACCTAAAACTCTTTTATAGTTTCTAATAACTCAAGCCATAATTGTACAATAAAGATGTCCGATATGAAGCGGACCTGAAGCATAATAAATAGGAGTAGTTATATAAAAAGTCTTTTGTTTTTTCATGTTTATTTACCTTCTTTAACTTTAATTGGTTTGTACAATTTTTTAATATTTTCTAAATATTCATGTTGCTGTTTGTCATTAGGATCATGCAAGTACAAGTTAGGCAAGAAATGAACACCTCAACCAGCTTGATATCTGCCTTCAACTAAAACTAATTTAGGTTTATCTTGCATTCTTGGAATAATGAATTGAACTCTTTTAGGCTCAAAATTATATTTTCTCATTAAGCAAAAGCAATCAACTAAGCGTTCAACTGGAATCACTAAAGTTAAGTAGCCTTTTTGCTCAATTAATTTTGAAGAACCTAAAATAATTTGTTCTAAATTAATTTTATACTCATGTGTTGCAATTAGTAATTCTTCACTAATATTTTTGCTAACTTTATTAGTTTGCATTGTATAAAAAGGAGGATTGCAAACTATTGAGTCATATTTACTAGCTGCATTTTTAATTTTTTCTAAATAAAATTCATTGAAATCTTGATTAATTATTTTGATTTGATTTTGCTTGTTGTTAAGTTCAATATTGTCTTGAGCTAACTTACAAGCTTTAGTTTGGATTTCAACTGCATCTATTTTTAAATTTGGATTTCTTTCAGCTATAAAAATACTGAGAGCTCCATTGTTTGCTCCAATTTCTAATAGGTTTTTAATTTTATTATTTAAAAAAACAAAGTTGCCAAGCATAATAGTGTCAACTGAATAGTTGAACATATCTTTGTCTTGCACAACATATAAATTAGAATCAAAACCTAAAGAATTTTTAACTAATTTTTGTTTTTTATTCATAATTATTTACCTGATTTTTTATGTTTGCGATTTGAGTTTGAATTAAGTTTTTTCTTGATTTCTTCTAAGTATGAACCATAGCATTTTGCAAGCACTGCATCAATTTTACCGTTAGTTTCATCAGCTCCAGCAATAACCACTTCTACTTGGTCTCCAAGTTTAAAAGTGTGTTGTTTACTTCTTAATTCAGTAAAGTTTTCATTAACTTCATAATCACCATCACATAATGTTGAAATATGAACTAAAGCCTCTATTTTGCAGTCAAATTGGACAAACATACCAAAGCGTAAAATACTAATAATTTGAGCTTTCATTGTTTGACCAATTTTGTTTTTGAAAAACTCAGCATATTTTAAATCATTTGTATCACGTTCAAGTTGTAATGCTTCTTGTTCACTATTTGAATTTAATTCTGCAACATTACTTAAAATGTTTTTGTAGTGAGTAATTTTACTTTTATCATTGTTAAAAACAATTTCTCTTAAAATCCTATGAACAACTAAATCTGGATAACGTCGAATTGGACTAGTAAAGTGACAATAGTGTTCACTTGCTAAACCAAAGTGGCCAATATTATTTGGAGAATATTTAGCTTTTTGCATTGTTCTTAAGAAAACTGTTTTTAAAAAGTCATCATTTCTTGTTTCTTTAATTTTGTTGATTATTTTTTGAAAACTTTTTGGATTAATATCATTTCGATCAATGTTTACTTTAATACCTAAAACATTAAGTACACTCAAAAATGAATCAATTTTGTCACTATCAGGGCTTTCATGAACACGATAAATAAAAGGTATTTTTCTTTTAGCTAAAAATTTAGCTACTTCTTCATTAGTTCTAACCATGAAATCTTCAATAAGATTTTCACTAAAACCAGTTGGCTTAACTACAACATCAATTGTTTTACCTTTATCATCTAAGACAATTTCGGGTTCTTCAATTTCAAAATCAATGTAGCCTTCTTTGACTTTATAATTTCTAATTATTTTTGCCAATTCAGCTGCTTCATAGAGCATTCGATTTAATTTCGGGTCATCAAATTTTTGATTTTTATCATAAAGTTCATTAACCCTATCATATGTGAGACGATATTTTGATTGAATTATTGACTGATAAAATTTAGCATCAATAGTATCACCATTTTTATCAATTGTCATTATTGCACTAAGAGTAAAGCGATCTTCATTAGGATTAAGTGAGCAAATACCATTTGATAATTTATGAGGCAACATTGGAATAACGCCACTAACTAAATATCTTGAGGTTCCTCTTTTTAATGCTTCAACATCAAGAGAGCTGTCTTCTTTGACATAATAACTAACATCAGCAATATGAACGCCTAATTCATAAGTTCCATCAGCATTCTTTTTAACATTAATTGCATCATCAAAGTCTTTTGTGTCATTACCATCAATAGTAACAATTAATTCTTTTCTCAAGTCAAGTCTATTATTAAGTTTTTCATCTGCAATACTATTTGGAATTTTAACTAAGTAATCTTTAACTTCTTGTGGGAAATCTTCAGGTTTATTTCTAATAACTGTTAAGGCTTTAACATAAGCCATTGGATCATTACTGTTAGCTATTTTTTTGATAATGTTAAGCTCAATAATATTATTTTTAAATGAAACCATTTGACCTAAAACAACATCATGAAGTCTAGCTTCTTTAACCAATTCTTTAATATGAAAATTAATTTTTTTGTAGTCATTTTTAAGTGGTTTAAATGAAAGAAAACCTTCATGCATACCTAAAATACCAATGAATTTATCACTGTTTCTGCTTAAAACTTTTTCAACAATTGCAAAAGTTTTATCATCTAAAGAATGAAAGTATTTTAAAACTGTTATTTCAACAAAGTCTCCATCTAATGCTCTATTAAGATGAATACCAGGTACAAAATAACTTATTTTTTCAGCTTCAGGATTATCATTTTCTTCTTCTACAAAAGCATACTTGCCTTCTGAAGCAAATCGAATTTTTCCTTGGACGATTTTAATTTTTTCTATTAATGAATAAGTTGAGAGTTTGCCATTTTTAATTAATTTTCTTTCATCAATTAATTTATTTAGTAATTCGGTTAATTTTTTGTTATCTTTATAACTTATTCTTAAGCCTTTTGCAATATCAATGAAAGTTGAATTATCATGTTTTTTTAAAAAATTTAATATTTCTTGCGGATTCATAAGTTATACAATAATCCTTAAAATAATAGCTAAAATTAGCAATGCTATTCCACCAAATAACATTGAGTATTTTAAAACCTTTTTAAGTCCTCTTTCTTTTGAATATTTAAAAAGTTCCAAATCACCACTACCAACAAGTGCACCAGAAAAACCATTACTGTCTGGTGACATAAGCAATGAAATCACAATAATTGCGATCGATAAAATAGCGATAATTATTGATACAAATATAACTGCCATAATTCTCCTTTCAACCTAAAAACTTCTTATTAGTATTAATATTAAGATTATAAAGGAAAAGTTGCAAAATTTATGTTAATTTTTAGCATAAATATTATTATTCTAAATTTTAAGTTAATTTTTCTACTAATTTATTGTATTTTTTATAGTGCTTTTTAATATTTTTAAAATTATTCAATATAATTATGAAGATAAAAAATATATGGAGTTAGTATGAAAAACAAAATAACCAAACACAATATGTGTGAAATTTATGAGTCATTTCGTTTTATTCAACCTGAATATAAAAGTCGTGTAAATTCATTAAAAAATAAAAATGAAAATGACGAATTTTTAATCAAAGCACAAATGGAAAGTGCTATTTCATTGAATGAATATATTGATTCAAAATTAGAAAGAAAAAAGATCAGAATTGCTAATCGTAAGATTTCAAAAATCTCAAGTATCTTTATTCCACTAATTGTTTTCTTCTTAGTAACTGTTTTAATTGCAGTGTCTTATATTGCTTATGTAGCAGCTAACTATATGGTTAAAGATGCTGAAGTTTATACACTATTTGGTATAGCTATATTATCACTTATTTCAGCAGCAATATGCTTTGTAGTTTACTATAGAAAATACACGCGATATAACAATGATAAGGCTAAATATTTTGAAGATAAATTAAAAGAAGAAATCAAAATTGGAGATTTAAAATCTATAGTTTTAAAAAACAAAAATACATTAAATTATCAAGAAGATGTTGCTTCATTAGTTGTTGCTAACGATCTAAAATATCCTGATATTCCTGCAGGCTACAAAGTTGAAGCTTCAAAATACGCTAAACGTTTTACACTATATGGAATGAATGTTTTAGCACAAGATGCTCAACTAGTAAAAATTGACGAAAAGGCTAATGAAACAGCTGAATCAGACAAAAGTATTATTAGTAATAAAGCTAAAAAAATTAAGATTTTTGAATTCTCATTTATGAATAGTCAATTTGACAAAATTTATTTACCATTTAACTTATTTAACAAATTTGAAGTTTTCAAAGCTAAACTTGAACCAATCAAAAGTAACGTTTCTGATTTAGACAAAATCTTCAATATTCATGCAATCAAAAACCCGCTTAACAGTAAACTTTTCGATGCTCTTAAATTATGAAAAAATAATATTCATTTTGCTCATACTTTTATACCTCAAGAATCAGGTGTTAATTACTTTAACTTCAAACTTACAGCAATCTTTACTTTAAAAGAAGAATGCGAAGATGAATTTAATATTCAAACAAATGCAAAATACTGAAACAATCCATTCAAAGTTGAATTACCTGAAACAATTGATGATTCAACAAAATTACCAATGTGATTTATTATCAATAATTTCTACAAAATGGTAGACTATATTGCACTTTCAAAAGCAACAGTTGAAAAATATGTTATGCCAATGATATTCTACTTATTTAATGAAATTAATGACACCAAAGTATTTAATGAAAAAACTCTTTCAGATTTATACGAAATTTAATAGATTAAATAGTGCCCTCAAGGGCATTTTTTAATTTTTGCTAATTTTAATATTAAAAATTATTATTAATATTAGTAAAAAAATATATAATGAATATTATGAACAATTTAATTAGCAAACGTAAGCCAATAATAATATTTACAGGACCTAGCGGAGTTGGCAAAGGAACAATTGAAAAGTACCTTTTTGATTTTAAAAATTTAAAATTACATTTATCATGTTCAGCAACAACTAGAGCTCCTCGTGAAGGTGAAATTAATGGCATTCATTACTTTTTTATAACAAAAGAAGAATTTGAAAAACACATTCAAAATGATGATCTTTTTGAATACAGTTTTCATTTTGATAATTATTATGGAACACTTTATAGTGAAATTGCAAGAATTCATAGAAATGGCGAAATTCCTGTTTTAGAAATTGAAACCAATGGTGCAAAACAAATATTAGAAAAGGTTTCAAATAACAAGAATTACAAATTGATCACACTTTTTATCTTACCTCCTTCAATTGAAGAACTTGAAAGAAGAATTATTAACCGAAAGACAGAAAGTCAAGAAGCTATTAAAAAACGTTTAGCTAAAGCGCAAGCAGAAATTGCAGAAAAAGGAATATTTAGACATCACATAATTAATGATGACCCTTTAAGAGCTGCAAAAGAAATAAAAGAAATTATAGAGAAAGAATACGGTATCAAATAATGGAATATGGAATAACAAGCGACATGGGAAGAGTAAGGTTGGAAAACCAAGACAAAGCTAGTTACTTTACAAAAGGTAACTATGTTTTATTAATTTTATGTGATGGAATGGGTGGTCACTATGGTGGTGGGATTGCTTCAAGGACAACAATAAATACTTTTAATAAAATTTTTAACAATTCAATTCCAGCTGAAAATTCTGAAATTAAAGATTATGTATCTTGATTTAAAAAAACTGTTGATGCTTCACGTGATGAAATGATTAAAATTAGTGCTAATGATGAAGCAAAACTAGACATGGGAACAACAGTTACAGCTGCCTTACTTAATACAAAAACAAAATTATTATTAATATTTAATATTGGCGATTCACGTACTTATGCTATGACAACTTTTGGTGAATTAAAGCAAATTTCAATTGATCACAACTTATACAATAAGTTAATTAATGAAGAAGGTAAAAGTCCTTATGAGGCTAAATTGAATCGTTTCCATGCTTCATTAACTTCAGCTTTAGGTCCTGATAAAAAAACTAAAATTGAAGTTTTTGACTTAAGTAGTCAATACGAACATGTTTATAGTTTATTAGTCACAAGTGATGGTGTACACGACTTTATCGAAAAACCAAAAATGGAAATGATTTTAAGGGAAAATCTTAATGCTGAAGACATGACTAAAAAATTAGTGAAAGAGGCTTTAGATAATAAATCAACAGATAACTGCTCAGCAGGTATGGTCGTATTAGACAATCTAAAAGAATGGAGTTAAAATGGGAATTAAACCACAAAGTAATATATTTAAGAAATATCGTGTGCTATCAACTATTGGTGATGGTGATTTTAGTCAAGTTTATAAAGTTGAACTTTTAAATGATAAAAGCCCAATTAAAAGAAAGTTTGCACTTAAATATAGTGTTAATAAAAATAAAAATGATGAAGACATAACTCGTAGAAGATTTGAACAAGAAATCACGATATACAAAAAATTAAATACTGAACGTGTGGCATTATACTTTGACTCTTATAGCGATGAATATGAACAATATCTTGTAATGGAATTTGTTGAAGGACAAAATTTAAGAGAAATAATTAAAAGAAATGGTAAATTCACTACAACAGTTGCTGTTAACTATGCAATTCAAATAGCTGAAGGAATTAGTGAATTACATAACTTAGGTGTAATTCACCGTGATATTAAAAGTAATAACATTTTAATTACCAAAGATAAAAATGTAAAAATTATTGACCTTGGCCTAGCTTTAGATGATGAAAGTCAAAGACTTACACAAGAAAACAAAGTAGTCGGTTCTGTTTTCTATATGGCTCCTGAAATTTGTTTAGCTAATTCGAAACCATCTGTCCGTTCGGACATTTATGCTTTAGGCATTTTGTTATTTGAAATGCTAACTGGCTCATATCCTATTTCAGGTAAAGACCAACAAGAAACTTTAAGAATGCAAAGAACAACAAATGTTCCTAACTTATTAAACTTTGTTAATGCACCTCAAGCTTTAGCTAACGTTATCATCAAAGCAACAGCTAAAGATCCAAACAAAAGATATGCAACTATGTGAGATATGCGTCGTGATCTTATGACTTGTCTTGATACTAAAAGAGTTTATGAAAAACCTCTTGATCTTAGAAAAGTTAAACCTAAAAACACAATTCAAGAAAAAGTTAATAGCAAGAAATTTATTATTGCAGGTATTTCAATAATATTAGTTGTTTTGATTATAGCTTTAGTATTGATTGTTGTTTATGTTCACTAATAAGGAGAGAATTTGAAAGGCAAAATTTATTCAATTAATTCAGGTAAATATTACATAAATGATTTGCAAAATAAAATGCACATATTACCTGCAGCTGGTGTTTTTCGTCACAAAGAAATAACACCTTTAGTGGGTGATATTGTTGAGTTTGAAGAAGGCCAATATATCAAAGAAATATATCCTAGAAAAAATTCTTTTGTTCGTCCAAAAGTAGCAAACATCGACAATATTGTTGTGGTTATGTCAATTAAAGAACCTGAATTTCAAAGTTACTTAGTTGACAAATATTTAGCTTTTATAGAAAGTAAAAATATCAAACCAATTATCATTTTGACTAAAGATGATTTAGGTTCAACCCCTTACTTTGAACAATATAAAAATATGGGTTATGAAATTTACCAAATAAACTATAAAATAAATGATTGAGTAAAAATATTTACCAAAATATTTGATCATAAAACTTGCTCTTTAATGGGTCAAAGCGGAGTTGGAAAAACTACAATAATTAATAAATTAACCAACAATAATTATGAAACTCAAAACATTTCAAAATCAGTAAATCGGGGTAAACATACCACAAGAATTGTTCAAATAATTCCAATATTAAATGGTGAATTAATTGACACTCCAGGCTTTAGCTCTTTTGATTTAAACATCTCAAAATTAGAACTTGCTTCTTCTTATTCTCAATTTAGAGAGCTAGGAAAATTATGTAAATTTAAATCATGCTTGCATGAAAATGAACCTGAAGAATATTGCAATATAAAACTCAATGTAAAAAACAAAACAATACCAGAATTTAGATATCAAAATTATCTAAAATTATTAAAGGAGATTAAACATGAATAAAAAAGAAAAATATGTAACACCTTCATTATTAAATGTTGAAAAAGATAAACGTTGTGAAATGGCAACACTATTAGTTAATAATGGAATTAAATGAATTCACTATGATGTTATGGATGGCAAATTTGTACCTAACACAGCTATTGAATTAGATGAAATTAAAAACATTAACAAGAATGCACCTAAACACTTTAAAGATGCTCACTTAATGGTTGAAAATCCTCTTGATTACTTAGATGAATTTAGAGACCATGTTGATATTACAACAATTCATTATGAAGCAGTTAATAAAAAAGAATTGTTGCAATTCTTAAAAGATCATCATTCAGCTTACAGTATAGGACTTGCTATTAAACCAGCAACCGAAGTTAAAGAAATAGTTAAAATACTTCCTTATTTACAACTTGTTTTAGTTATGTCTGTAGAACCTGGCAAGGGAGGACAAAAATTTATTGAACATGCTGTTGATAAAATTAGAGAACTTAAACAATTAAGAGACAAAAATGGTTACAAATATTTAATTCAAGTTGATGGTGGAATTAATGGTGAAACTGGACCAAGATGTTTTGCAGCTGGAGTAGATGCAACAGTAGCTGGAACTTATATTGTTTCAGAACCAACTAAGGAAAGAATTGCTAGTGTATTTGGTAAAAAATAATGGTTGCTTTATTGCAACTTTTTTTATACAAATTAAGCAAAAAAGGAATAAAAAAATATGTTGACTAAAACAACATATAATTTTTATTATTTTGCCTTATTATAGGCTTTTGGTAAATTAGGCAACAACACTAACACCTTTGTTCTTTAAGGTTTTTGCTGTTTTAGCACTAACTCTTAAAGTTACTTTTTTACCATTAACATTCATTGTTACTTTTTGCAAGTTAACGTTAAATTTTCTTTTTGAAGCATTCATTGCGTGTGAACGAATGTTTCCAACCATAGGTCCTTTGCCTGTTAATTGGTCTCTTCTTGACATAAGTATTGCTCCTTTCCTAATTTACGATATTCGTTAAATGTATACAAGTAAGTTAATTATACATTATATGTATTTTTATAAAAATGTTTTTTTAATTATTTTTTAGCCTATTTTTTTCTTGCTTGAGCTCTTCTATATCTTGTAATATTGTCAACAATAATGCAGAAGAATACATAGTAAAGAATTATAAACAATCAGCCAATTACAATTCCAATTCAGAAGAAAATTTCAAAAACAATTGAAAATGCTCTTACTGTTTCTCAACTAATTGTACTTGAGTTATTATTATGAACAATAGCTACCATTACAAAATACAAAATTGCTGTAACTGCTGCAACAGCATAACAAATTAAAGCTACTAAAACAAAAATTTGTGATGCTTTTGTGTGTCTAAAACGACTAAAATCTTCTGTACGTTTTGCCATTATTCTATTGTAAAGCAAGTAAATAATAAGAACAAAGACAAAGGCTATAATTGCTAAGATAAATGCTGCTATTGACATTCCTAAGGATGTAACACCACCTAAAGTAGTGAATACAATTCTTGAAACTCCAAATAATGCCATAGCTATAATAGTCATTAATGAAGCAAGAGCAAACATTACTGTTAATGTTATAAATCTTTCTTTTAAAGTTCTAAACATATTGTCCCCTTTCTAATTTTTTAATGTATCAGAAATGTGTTTTGCAGCTATTGCACCATCAGCAGCTGCTGTAATAATTTGTCTTACTTTTTTATCTCTGATATCACCAATTGCATAGATGCCTTTTACTTTTGTTTCCATATCTTCATTGGTTTTTACAAAACCTTCTTTAGTTGTTATTTTTAGATGCTTAAATGCATCTTGGTTTGGTATAAAGCCTATGAAAACAAATAAGCCATCAGCTACAATATTAATTTCTTTATTGGTTTTTTTATTCCTTATAGTTACTGAAGTTAACTGATTTTCACCATTTAAAGAAATTAATTCATGATCATAATAAATTTTAGCATTTTTTTGCTTTTTGAGTTCCTCAACCAATTCTTCCTCAGCACTAAATGTATTTTGATTTGTAACTATTGTTACATCAGTACATAATTTAGCTAAAAAAGTTCCTTCTTCAACTGCAGAATTTCCGCCGCCTAATACAACTACTTTTCTATTCTTATATAATGCACCATCGCAAATAGCACAAAAGCTTACATATTCTTCAAGTCTTTGATAATTATCAACACCTTTAGGATATCTATTAATCATACCTGAAGCTATAATTAATTTTTTAGCTTGAATAATTTCACCATTTTCAAGAATTGCTTCTTGTAAATTTTCATTAATTGAATTGATTTTTACAACCTTGCCATAAAGATGTTTTGCGCCATATTTTAAGGCATGTTCGTAAAATTTTTGTGATAAGTCAAAACCACTTATATCTTGAATTCCAAGGTAGTTATCTACCTTAGCTGTTTTTTGAATTTTGCCACCAAAGACATCATTATCAATAAAAGCTGTATTTAGTCCTGCTCGAGAGGTATAAAGAGCAGCATTTAGTCCTGCGGGTCCTGATCCAACAATTAAAACATCAAATTTTTTAATATCTTTTTTGTCCATTATTGCACTAACTCTGTTATTGGCTTACTTTTTTAGTTTTAAAAATTCTTGTTTTTTCAATTCATTGGATATATTTTTCAGGATGAGCATAACCATATTGGAATCTGCCCTTTCTTCAAACACGAACATAGTGAGTTGGATTGAAGAATTCAAAGAAGACAAAAGCTAAACCACCTAAACCAATAAATACAATAGAGGTTATTGTATACATGTGGTATTGGTCTTCACGCAATGGTTCCATTGCTAAACGGACAAGACCATATCACACAAAGTATAATGAAGCATTTGAACCTGGTTTTAATAAACCAAATTGGTTAATAATTCATACTAAAACAATGTAACCAACTAAGTTAGCAAGAGATTCATATAAGAAGAGAGGATAACGATAAGCGCCTTTTGAAATATCATCGCTAATAAACATGTTTTGGGCAAAATTTCTTCCTCAAATTTCACAACTTGCTCCAGTAGGATCTATTTTTCCATAAACCTCATGGTTAGCGTAATTACCTCAACGTCCAATAACTTGACCAATTAGAATTGTTGGAATAATAATTGAAGCAACTTTACGAATGTCAACTAGATCTCTTTTGGTATAAACATAAATCATGTCAAGTACAAAGGCCAAGACAACACCACCTTGGATACTTAAACCACCTTCTCAGATTTTGTATCAATTCTTCCAGTTATAGTTTGGATTATAAATTGCTTCTTGGACTAAGTCTCAAAGACGGGCACCAATAATAGCGGAAGGAATTGTAATTAAAATAAGAGTTAAAAGAATTTCTCATTTATATTTTTCTCTTTGTCAAAAAATAACAATTGTCAAAATAGAAGCCAACATACCTAGCATAATAGTTAATGAATAAACTTGAATTGGTCAATTACCAATATGAAATAATGGTGTATGAGTATTCGCTGGAATTGGCGATAATTCATATTTATAATTCATGTTCTTTTTCTCCTCTCTCTTGTATTTGTTTTAAAACATCGATTCCATCTTTTCTTGCTAAGAAAGTACTTACGGCTGCTTCGATTAAGCTAGCAGCACTTGAACCATCTTTAACTGGAATTTCAATCTTAGGTAAAGCTCCATCTAAAATTGGAAACTTAAGATCTGAAAGACCTAAGCGATCTAAATTTTTTGCTTCTTCTGTTTGGTTACTTACTAATTCAACAACTAAATCAATTTCACAATTATCAGTTACTGACTTAACTCCATAAGTATATTTCATATCAATCAAACCAATACCTCTAGCTTCCAAAAAGTTTTTAGTAATAGCAGGACTTTTACCATAATAGGTATTACCAACAAGCTTTACTAAAACAGCATCATCACTAACAAAAATATGACCTCTCTGAATTAATTCTAGGGTTGCTTCACTTTTACCTGAACCACTTGGTCCAACAATTAAAACTCCAACACCACCGATTAAAACTAAACAACCATGAACTTGAACTTCTTCGGAATATTTTTCACTTAAATATGTTCCAATAGAAGCTGAAATGATTGATGTAGATGAGTTTTCAGTTGAGAAAACCGGTATTCTATATTTGTTGCAAACCTTTAAAATTCATTTTTTAGGTAACTCTCTAACCCCTTTTGAAAGAATAACTAAAGGCGGTTCTTCTTTAAGGACTCGAGCTAAAATGTTGATAGCTTCTTCTTTACCTTTTTTTGTAAAGAAAATTGATTCACTCGTACCTCAACAAATAATATTTCTTGAATAACGAGTGTTTTCAATTTGACCTGATAATTCTAAACCTAATCTTTTAATCGCAGGTTCTTGAACATCTCGGTAAATAGGATCACATTCTTCATTACAAATTGTTAGTTCGAATTCCTTAATAATTTCTTTAATATTTATTTTTCTTTTTCTCATATATTGTCCTTTTTGAAGCTATTAGCTATTTAATATATGCTTTAATATTTTATATTAATTTTAATATATATTAATTATTTTTTAAAAATGTTACATTTTTGTAAATCCCAAAAGTGAGACCCCTAGGTTTTAGAGATCTCACTTTTTAAATTGTCCTTTATAATATAAATTGCATTAAAGATTACACAAAAAACATTCATTTAATCATTTTAGATGATCCAGATAGCGAATGAATTTCTAACAATTATTTTAGAAATAAGGTTCACAAAAATCAAATTAATTTGGATACTTCTAAAGATATTTTGAATCATTTAAGAGCTAGAACTTCAATACAAAATATTTCAAAATTTGTTAATTTTAGTACAATGCTATACGTAAATTTATTGACAACTGTGCTTCGGATTTTAGACATTCCAGAAGAGATAAAAAACAAACTTTTGAGATGTGCAAAGTGTAATGAGTAGGGTCATAAAGTAAAGATTATTTCTTTAGAAAGCAAAATTAAAAATCTCAATTCTTACAGATATAAAAGAAATTGTTTTTGTAGCGAAAATATTATAAATAAATAAAAACATTTATTAAGCAACATAAAACTTTATAAATGAATATAATTGCAAAAAAGAAAGCAATGAAATCAAGAAGAAAAATACTATTTTAAAAATCAATTTAAACAATAATAGATAAAATGAATCTAGATGAAAACTGCAATAAATTTATTAGAAAATATATTCCAAAAGGAAAACATTAGACAATTTATCAAACAAATATATTGCATGAATTCAAAATGAAACTAACTCATTCATAAAACATAAAATTAAAGAATATCCATATGCAATGAGTGCAAATAATTTTTCACCTTAAATTATTATGAATAAACAATACGACCTTCAATGATTTTTTAATTTAAAATTTAAGCAGGCGATTTAGAAAAATGTGTTTTTTTAAACTTACCACCCTCGATTTTGGAAATAATAAAAATGTTACGTTTTAGTTTGAAAAAATAAATACTATTTTGAACTAATTCAACTGTTTTATAGTATTTTAAGTAAAATTTTAAAAATAAAATTAGCAATTTTTTGTTAATCAAATTTTGTATCTGGTTTGACTTTATCCATGATTTCTGGTCATTTAAATTCTGACATGTCTCTTAAATTAAAATTTGTAATTATTTCATCATTTGTTGGAAAAGTTAATGCATTTTTTGAATAAACTTTTTGGATTTTTGCTTTGTTTTTTGGATCAAATATTGTATATAAAAACTTCAATTCTTTTTTATAATTTTTCTTTAAACCTATGACTAAATAGAAACCTCTATTTCATACATAATCAAATAATTCACGATCATTTAAAGGACTATAATATTTGTTATTATCAGGATTCAAATAACTTAAAACTAAGCAATTATATCGTTTGAACTCTTCTATATTTTTCTTAATAAAATCTAAGGTAAAAAAGCCTAAACATGGTTTATCATAATGCTTCATTGACATTCAAAATTCATTACTTGAATCATTTTCTAATTTGACATCATACTTTGGTTTATCACTTGTATCTTCTAAAAATTTAGCTGCTTTTTCACTTGGTTTAATATCAAGAAAAGGATTTTGTTTTGATAAAGCTTCAGCTGTTCCGCTGAAGTTTGCTCCTCCTGATTTATAAAAAGGAGTAATGTTAAATTCTTTTAATTTAGAATCATTATTTAAAGTAATATCAGCTAAAGTCAATTGTTCTTGACCACCAAAAGATTCTAATAATATTCTTCAATTATTTTTGTTAAAATAAACATTTAAATCTTTTGCTTCAACTTCTCCACTTGATAATTGAATCTTTGATTTAGGAAGTTTAAGTACAAAAGCAACATTTTCTTTTGCAACTAAAAAAGTCTTAAGTTGATTTTCTAAATATTCTTTTTTAGCTTGTTTTTTCTTTGACGAATTCAAACCAAAACGTGGATCTTTACTTATTGAAGCAAAATCAGTTTTGCCATGAATTAATTGACTTAGGCCAGTGCCACTGCCTCCTCCTACAATATTCATTTCATATTCATAACCTAATTCTTTAGAAATATCATTTAAATACTGAATCATGCTACTTGAACCCTTGAAACTAATAACTGAAAAGTTACAAGAGGTTGTAAAAGTAACTAAGGGTAGGGAATAAATTGGGGCAAGTGCTCGCAAAAGATTTTTCTTTTTTTTCATGTCATTATTATAAATATTTTTCTTTTTTTATTTTATTTTTTCTTGTTTTTGTTAACATAAAGTTAATTGGTGAGACATGCAAAAAACACTGAAGAATGAAAATAAAAATAAATCTTTAAAATATATTTCATTAGTGATGAGCCTTTTAGCTCTTGCTGTTTTAGTTACCTTTGTTGCTTTTATCTTCTTTAAATCATTATTAAGCTGAAAAGAATTTGGTGTAAAAATCTTTTATTTTGATTATAAAATCGCAGGAGTTAAAGGTGGTTTATATTTCCCATTATTAACTAGTTTGATAATTTGCATATTGGTTTTATTTATTAGTTGTCCTATTTCTTTGAGGGTTGCAATCTTAATAATTTATCGAAATAAAAACTATAAAGCTTATCGAATATTTAAATTTATAGCTTTAATTTTAAGTGCTTTGCCTTCTGTTTTATATGGGCTTTTTGGTTTAGTGCCTTTGACTTGAATGAACAAAAATATATTTAATATGGAAAATGGGACAAACTTATTTAATGCCACAATGGTCTTAAGTTTAATGTGCATTCCAACTATGATCAATTCATTATTATTGCAATTTGAAAAAGTTGATTTATGTCTAAAACTCTCAGGTAGTGCTATTGGTTTAAGTGAATCAAAAGTAATTTATAAAATAATTAAAAAGTCATTAAACAAAAAAATATTTTTAATTTATATTAGCTCTTTTGCCAGAGTTATCGGTGAATCAGCTGCTTTAATGTTTATTTTAAATAGCAATAATTATTCAGAAAATTTTACAAATATTAAGAAATTTTTTAACTCTTCATTGCGTCCTCTTTCAGTATTTATTAATGCTAATTTCTTTGCTGAAAATGGTGGCGATGCAACTAGAAGTTACATGTTTAATTTAGCTTTTGTTCTATTAATTGTGATAACTTTAATTAATGCTGCAATCATTATTATTGTTAATTTAAAAGTCAAAAAACCTAAGTGATTAGACAAGTTTAAAACATGACAAGAAATCAAAGATTTCCTGTTGAAAAAAGATAAAAATTATAAAACTATAAATATTTTATATACTATAAACAAGTGGTTTTGGGAAATTGTTGCTTTAACTTTTGTCTTAATATTTTACTCGTGATTTGCTATTGATCTTTTTTATCGAGTCTTAAATTATTTAGCTTTAGGCAAAATTGATGCTGAAACAAATGTGGGCAACTTTAGAGCTTTATTTAACACTTTATATATCTCTTTAGTAGCAATTTTAATAACCTTCCCTTTTGCTTTTTTAGTAACAATTTATTTTGTTGAATTTAACAAAAGCAAAAAAGCAAAATTAGTATTTGATAACTTCATTTCAGTTATGACTTCAATGCCTGCTTTACTTTTTGGTGTCTTTGGTTCAGCTATCTTTTTAGGAACATTTCAATTGGCTTTAGGTGGTAAAACCAGTAACTCACTTTTAGCTGGAGCTTTAGCAATTAGCGTTATGTTATTTGCCTTCAGCTGTCGCTGAATTAAAGAAGCTCTAGAAATAGTTGATCAAAGTGTAGTAACTAGTGCAGCTGCTTTAGGACTCAGCGAAAGTTCAATTTTATTCAAAATAAAATTACCTAAAATTTGGCCTAATCTTTTAAATATTATTATTTTAATGCTGGCTAAAATCTTTTCAGAAACAACACCATTTATTTTAACTAGCGGACTAAGTAATTCAAAACATATTAGCTTATTATTATTTGGCCAAACATTAACAACTAGAATGAATGCTCAATTATCATTACCTTCTGCTTACTCAATTCCAACTATGTACTACTGTGCTATGATGTCATTTGTGACAATAGTTATCCTCTTTTCATTATCAGAATTTGTGATTCCAAAATTAAGCAAATTAAAAAGAAAACATTAGGAGTAAATATGGAAAAAAATACAATTTTTAAATTAGAAAGTGTTAACTTTTGATACAACAAAAAAGGTAAACAAATTCTAAAAAATATCAATCTAGAATTCAAAGAAAACGAAACAGTTGCTTTAATTGGGCCTAGTGGTTGTGGCAAGAGTACAACTATTAAACTTTTGAATCGAATTCATGGGCCACAAGCTGGAAATTATCTAGAAGGTAAAGTTGAATACTTAAATCAAGATCTCTTTAGCAAAAAATTTATTAATGATATTGAATTAAGAAAGCAAGTCGGAATGATATTTCAACAGCCAAGTGTTTTCCCTCTTTCTATTTATGATAATGTTGCTATTGGACTAAGAAATATTGGAATTAGAGATAAAAAAATATTAGACCAAAAAGTGCAAGAAGCTTTAGAAAGAGCTGCACTTTATGATGAAGTTAAAGATAAAATTAAAGAAAATGCAGAAGCATTAAGCGGTGGTCAAAAGCAAAGATTAGCTATTGCTCGAGCAATAGCGCTAAGTCCAAAAGTACTTTTAATGGATGAACCTACTAGTGCGCTAGATCCAATTGCAACTCAAAAAATAGAGAACTTAATTTTAGATTTAAAAAATGATTACACCATTATTTTAGTAACTCACTCAATGGCTCAAGCTCAGAGAGTTAGTGATAAAACTGCATTCTTTTTAGCAGGTGAATTAATTGAAATTAATAGCACTAGAAACATATTTACTAAACCACTTAAAGAAGAAACAAAAGACTACATTATGGGAAAGATAGGATAGAATTATGCCAATAAATTACACTATATTAAAGAAGAGCGAAGATAACTTAAGAAAAATGTTTTTTGATTACTTAGACCAAGCATATCAAATGCATCTTAAATTAACTGAACTTATTTCAATATATCAAAACAAAATTGATATTGAAGGCTTATTTTTAGAAATCAATAATCGTGAAAAACAAAGCGACTTAACTCAAGTAAATACCATTGAAGAATTGCTTTGAGACATTTCAAAAGACCAACCTTTATTAAGCCACTTGCGTTGATATATTTGTGTTTTAACTTCTTCAGGAGACATTGAGAGAATTTGTGATTACCTCTATTTTATGGCCAGATTCTTCTATCAAAACAAAAAAATTCCTCAAGAGGTTGTTAATGCTGCTTTAGCTATGAATATAGAATTAAGCAAAATTTTTAAAGAATATAGTAGCCGTCTTCAAGATGAAAAAAGTACTAAAGAATTCTTCAAAGAATTCCAAAAACAAAAAGTAGAATACAAACAATTCTGTGATAAAGAGATCAAAAAAATGGCTCGTAAATTAACCAAAAATGATGAGTATTCTAACGAAATAATTATTAAGTTTTCTTTTGAATTGCACTCATATTATCGTGTAGTTGAAAGACTAGAAAATATCATTGAAAATTTGATTTTCATTCATGATACAGATTTCTTTAGAAAGAAATTGGAAAATGAAGAAATGTTTTAAAAGACTCTAGAGTGAGCTTTAAATTCCAGTCTTTTTGGAAAGAAATTCATTCTAATTTAATTTTAAATTTTTACTTATTCCAAAAAAGGAATAAGTTTTTTTATGTAACCATTAACATAGGCAACCAAAATTTTTGTACTCTTTTAATACTGCCTTTTTAATATATTGTAAAATATAAATAATTAAATTAAATAATAGGAGGTTAATTATGTCACTTTTTACAAAATTAGTAAATAAAGCTACTAAAGATGTTTTATTGCAAGCAACTTTTAAAGATGCTAAAAAGATTGAATATTTAATCGAAAAAAACAACGAAATTACAGAATATCTTAGTGAAAACAAAGCTTATGTTTACTTAGGAGAAGAAAGCAAGTTAGATTTTAGAACTCTTGAAAGATTTTTTAGATCTTTAAGTGAAAATAGCGCACGTAACTATTGTGTTGATTTAGCTTCATTTGCAACAAAAAATGTTTCAGTTGCTGATGTTGTTGAAGCTTTTACAAGAGCAGTTTACTTTGTTAAAGCTTCTTTATACAATGAAAAAGCTAAAGATAAAGATGCTAAAGAATTTACTTTAGTTCCTTATGTAGAAAAAGTAACTAAAGAAGTTGAAGAAAGATTAGAAAAAACATTAATTTTAGCTGAAGCTACAAATTATGCTCGTAACTTACAAGTTACACCACCAAACATTTGCAACTCAGAATATTTAGCAGACCAAATTGTTAAAGATTTCAAACAATACAAAAACTTAAAAGTTACTGTTTTAAATAAAAAACAAATTCAAGACCTTAAAATGGGATTATTACTTTCAGTTAACAGAGGGTCAGTTTATGAACCACGTGTAGTTGTTATCGAATATGCTGGTGATCCTTCAAGTAAAGAAAAAACAGTTTTAGTCGGTAAAGGTATTACTTTTGACTCAGGTGGTTACTCACTTAAGAGTCCAAGAAACATGTTAGGTATGAAATTCGACATGTCAGGTAGTGTTATTGTTGCTTCAACATTAAAAGCTATCGCACAACTTAAACCTAAGAAAAATGTTTCAGCAATTATGTGTATTACAGACAACAGAGTTAATGGTGATGCTTCATTACCTGACTCAGTTTGAAAAGCAATGAATGGTAAAAGCGTTGAAATCAACAACACAGATGCTGAGGGTCGTTTAGTTATGGCTGATGGTTTAGTTTATGGAGCAACCAAACTTCATGCAACACGTTTAATTGACGTTGCTACATTAACTGGTGCTATTCTTATTGCTTTAGGTCAAACCTACACAGGTATTTGAGCAACAAGCGAAAAAGCTTGAGAAGATATTTCTAAAGCTGCAGACAATGCGCATGAATTAGTATGAAGAATGCCATTTGATGAAGCATTCTCAAAAGGAATCAAAGCTTCTAAAGTTGCTGATCTTAAAAACACAGACTTAAGCGGTTATGGTGGATCAAGCTCAGCTGCTATGTTCTTAAAAGAATTTACAGAAGGCGTTGAATACATCCACTGTGATGTCGCAGGTACAGCAGACATTAATGAAGTGCCACAAGGTGTTTTAGTCAAAACACTTACAGAGCTTGCTTTAATTTAATTTGAATAATAAAGTCCATATCTATTAAATTACTTATTGGACTTTTTATTTACTAACTTGGAGGAAAAAACAATGTATTTAAAACAAAGTGATGGGATTTTAGAAGTTATAACTGGCCCAATGTTCTCAGGTAAAACAGAAGAGCTTATTAAAAGAATTAAAATTTTAGAAATAGCAGATATTAAAACTTTAGTTCTTAAACCTAAATTTGATACTCGCTTTTCTGAAACAGAAATAGTAAGTAGAACAGGTGCAAAAGTTATAGCTAAAAATATTAAAAAATCAAGTGATATAATGAAATTTTGAGACCCTTCTTATAAAGCTGTTGCTATTGATGAAATTAACTTTTTAGATGAAGGCATTCTTGATGTTATTGATGAATTAGTTTTAAAAGGAGTTAGGGTTCTTTGCTCGGGACTTGATATGGATTTCTTAAGAAGACCTTTTGGTGTAACTCCTGCAATCTTAGCAATAGCAGATCACATTACAAAGCTAAAAGCGGTATGCATGAAATGTAAATCTAGTGCAGGTTTTAGTTTTAGAAAAACAAACGAACAATCATTAAATTCGCTTGGTGATGATACTTATGAAGCTCGTTGTAGAGTCTGCCACATCAAAGGTGAACTAAAGAAAAAAGAAGACAAAAAATAAAACAAATTGCAACTCATATAAAGAGCTGCAATTTTTATATATATCTATAAAACAGTTATTTCGGTAAAATTTCTACTTAAATAAATGTTCAAATTTGTCTACTTTAATAATGGCACTATCTAATTGTTTGTCTAATTTTTTATCAGCGCCTTTAACATATTGAAGTCTAAAATAATCCCTTTTAGCAATTCTTTTAGCCTCTTCTCTATTATAGGCATCTCATTCTTCTTGAGTATATTTTTGTCTTAATAAATATGATTTCATGGCTAAATCTCCTTCTTGCTATATGTATCATTATAAAGGCAAAAAGTAGATTTGAAAAACAGATTTTTTACTTCTAAAAACTCTTTTTTAATATATTAAAAAAGAAAATTTATAAATTTTTTTCAATATGTTTTATAAACTCTTTTAATTTAAAAGCTAAGAAATATGGAATGGTATAAATGTCATTTTGAAAACTTATATTGTTTCTTGAAAGTTTAATACCAAAAGCAACATTTTTATTTCTAAACTCACTTAAAAATTTATTTAAAGAAGAACTATCTCCTTTATTAGCTTTTACTTCAATAGGAATAACATTGTTAAAAGTTTCAACAACAAAATCTACTTTAGCTATACCTTTGTTGTTCTTTCAATAAAATAATTTAAAGTCCTGTTTGTATAAACTATTAGCTATTGCATTTTCATACAAGGCGCCATTATATGTATTGAAGTTTTTATTGATTCTTAAATCATTCATACTTTCAACATCTAATTGTGAAATAAGCATACCTGTGTCAAAGTGATATATTTTAAATGAGTTTTCAATAAAGTTTGTTTTAATTGGCTTTTCAATATTTTTTAATTGATAACAGTAATTAATAACTCCAATATGTTTTAATCAGTCTATAGAAGGTATACAGCGTTTGCTTTTTAAATTCAAATTAAGATCATTAAAAACAAATTTCTTGTTTTCACGTCCTAAGAATTTGCCAACCATATCATAAATTCTTTCAACTTTCATCATTTCTTCATAATCTAAATATTGTCCAAAATCATCTTTATAAATATTTTGTAATTCTTTTTGATATTCAAAAACTTTTCCAAAATTACTTTTTGTATTGGGATTAACTAAAATTTATCAATAATATAAGGAAGGCCACCAATAACTAAAAATTCATCATATGATTAAAAACACTTTGCAGCATATTATTTTCAAAAGGTTTTTGTTCTATCAAATGTTTAAAAATATATTCCTTTATATATTCCCACTATATATTCCCGTCAATATCTGGTATTTAAGATTTTTAGTGAATAAAACAATTCACTTTTCAACTTTATTTTATATCAAAATTTTAAATATGTTAAAAAATGTTAAATTTCTTTGAATTTTCACTCAGTTGACTCTTTTCATGCAATTAGTCCTTGAAAGGCCTTAGATCTTAAGAATGAATGCAAATTCTTCAATTCTAAAGCTTTTGGTTTGTTTAACTTAACTTGAATATAAATCTTCTCATTTCCTTTTGTTGCCACTATATCAATTTTATATATGCCATCCATTTTAAGATTTGTTCTCTTAGCTTGGTAACCTTTAGCTTTTAGAATAGACAATAATTCTTCTTCTCTTTTATAATTAATAAATGAATGATAAAAAAGAACTTGATAATAATTTTTAAATATATCAGGTTGGTGGCTATTAATTTTGGTTAAATATTTACCAAGGGCAAGGCAAAAAACTTTTGATTTAGCTTCTTTTCATTCTTCAAAGCTTTTAGGTTTTAATTTATTTAATTCTCTCTTGATATTAAAATTAAGATCTTTATAGTTTGGCATTTTCATAGTTAAATTATAACGTGAAAAATTTTCATAAATTTATTTGACATTCTTATATATTCCCGCTATAATAA
>NC_021002.1:547430-549290 GCF_000209735.1 Mycoplasmopsis fermentans PG18 | reverse complement strand
TATTCCGTATCAAATAAAGATACTGAGCTATTAGAAGTNACCACGAAGCTTAGAAAAGGCAATTAAAGAAATACAAAACGATAACTTTTATAAAAGCTTAGATTATAAAGCTAGAGGCAAGTATTTGTTTTATTACCAGTTAAAGAAGGCAATAATATTAATTTTGCCTATGCTATAGTGGTGAATAATATTGAGGCAAATTATAATGCTTTTGATGATAAATTATGATTTAAAGAAATACAAAACGATAAGCATAAAAAGCCAAATGGTGAAGATTTAGATGTTGATAAAACAAAAGCAAGCCATAAAAGTAATTATTGAATTTGAATTGTATCGGTTATGCTTGCCTTAGGTCTTGCTGTTGGTGGCATATATGGTATTAGATGATACTTGAATAAAAAAGGCTTTAAAGCTGGCAAGAGCAAGAAACAAGTTGCAATTAAGAAATTCAAAGAAATACAAATCTATAAAAAAGACAGAATTAAGGCTAAGCCGGTTGTTCTTAGCGATGAAGAAATTAATAAATTATTTGCAAAATAAAAAATATATCAGGTTGGTGGCTATTAATTTTGGTTAAATATTTACCAAGAGCAATGCAAAAAACTTTTGATTTAGCTTCTTTTCATTCTTCAAAGCTTTTAGGTTTTAATTTATTTAATTCTCTCTTGATATTAAAATTAAGATCTTTATAGCTTGGCATTTTCATAGTTAAATTATAACGTGAAAAATTTTCATAAATTTATTTGACATTGTTATATATTCCCGATATAATAATTGTGATAAGTAAAAATCCTGAACCTTTTGCTAATCACTAGATTTATTATTTCATATTTAATAATAAGGAAAGGTGAGTGGATTTTGCCATTCACCTTTTGTTTTACTTATCATTGTTGTTCAGTTTAATTAAATAAAAAAGAGCGATTGCTCTTAAACCTGAACCGAACAACCGCAAATTTATTATATATTAAAAAATAAAGAAAGGAAAATAAAAATGTTAATTTCAAGAGAAACATTAAAAAATTGTAGTGACAAAGATTTAAATGATTTGTGAGCTTTGGTTAGTGATATGTCAGACTTACCATTAAGTTATGATATTAACAAATTAATGAGTTGTGTCAATTCTTCTAAACATGGCTGCAGTCATTTAATGACTCATATACAATTTATAGAGTTTTGATATAAAGAAATAAGAAGAAAAATAAAATACTATCTTACTTGAATTAGCAATATGATGGAATTATTTAAATCAAATTTCCTATTATATTTCATAGTAAGAGAAATGAAAATAAGATTAAAAAACATTAAGCTATGTGTTAAGTCTTACAAAGCTAACGAATGAAAATTTGACAATTTAAGAACTCCAGTACAAGTGCAAGTATTTGAAGATTATTTAAATATGGTATATACCGCAATTGATGGCAAAGTTTTAAATAACGGAAAAATTCAAGCCCACCCTTTTATAATTTTTTAGTAAAAGATTATCAATTTGTTTAAGAGTAAACAATGCAAATAAGATTTGAAAAATTATTAATTTTTTTATTTATTTGTAGTATAATTTAAACAATAGTCTAAGAAGGATTTTGTTATATGAGTAATCGAACAAGCAAGCAGCTCATATTTTATCTTTAAGCGCTTGATGATACGCCTTAGACTCTAGTTCGTCTTAAAAAGAGGTTTAATCCTCTTTTTTGTATAATTTTTATATGAGTTTAGAACTATGAAGACCATTAAAAATTACAAATCCTTTATTAGAAGATATTTTTCATCTAAATATCGATACAAAATTTAAAATTCATCCTTTGATAATTTTTGAAAATACAAAAAATAAAACTTATTATTGTATAAGACTCAAACGCAAGA
>NC_021002.1:546204-547330 GCF_000209735.1 Mycoplasmopsis fermentans PG18 | reverse complement strand
GTTTAAAACCATTGCATAATTATCAATGTGACGGAAGTTGGTTATAAGAGACTTATTTTTTGCAATATTTTCCATTTCAATTTAGTAAAATTCCTGTAACTGTTTTGTAGTGAGTAGCATATATTTTTCCTTTCTAAAATAACAAGGGCATTAAAAACTCCGGTGGGTCTTTTTTTTCAAAGGGGGAGGTATATATAGTCCTGAAATTTTAATTTTGGGAAGTATATCACTATATATTCCCTGTTTCTTTAGGAAAATTCGGTGTATAGGTTAAAGCATAGGAAAAAATTATTGATTTGATTTCCTTAGTTGGTGTGGTGGTTTGATATAAATGTATAATACATTTATATAAACCACATACAATATGAAGTAAGATAATAAATAATTTTTAAGTTAAGTTTAAATATAAAAGAATTTTCCTAAAATAAAAGTATTTTGAAAAGTAAACTCATTCACCTATTTGAACAAAAAAACCTGGCTAATACCAGGTCTTGACTATTTATTAGAATACTATTTAGGTGTTATATAAAAAAACAGAAAATCAACTATTTAAACTTGATTCCGAAATTAAAGATAAATTGCAAAAATCTATTTTGCAATATGCAATTCAGGGAAAATTGGTTAAACAAGATCCTAATGATGAACCAGCTTCTAAGCTTTTAGAAGCTATACAAATTGAAAAAAATAAGCTAATTAAAGAAGGAAAAATAAAGAAAGATAAACAAGAATCTTTAATTTTTCAAGGTGAAGATAAAAATTATTATGAGAAGATTGGCTCAAAAGTTATAAATATAACAAACGAAATACCTTTTGAAATACCAAAAAATTGAGTCATTGTTAAAATAAGTAACATTTCTTTTAGGATAGATAAAAAAAATATAATAATAAAAACTAAACAAATATTATCAACAGGCAAATATCCTATAATTACACAAGGCCAAAAATTTATTGAAGGATATACAAATAATGTAAATAATATTTTTAAAGTTAAAGAACCGATTATAATCTTTGGAGATCACACAAAAACAACAAAATTTGTAGATTTTAACTTCGTTCCAGGAGGCGATGGTACTGTTTTTTTGAAACCTTTAAAAATTAATCCTTTATTTTTTACTACCTCGTGAAT
>NC_021002.1:453836-546104 GCF_000209735.1 Mycoplasmopsis fermentans PG18 | reverse complement strand
TTTTATCTATTTATATAAATAAAATATTTAAAACTGTTTATAGAGTCTCCTTATTATCAAATTTTAAAAGATTCTTTTTGCAGTGGAGTAACTCAAAAATCAATTAATGATGAAAAATTGCTAAATATTTTAATTGCTATTCCGCCAATAAATGAACAAGAAAAAATCATTAACAAATTAATATCATTAGATAAATTTATGAAGAAATATTTAGAAAAAGAAAATCAATTATTCAAACTAGATTCTGAAATTAAAGACAAATTACAAAAATCTATCTTACAATATGCAATTCAAGGAAAATTAGTTAAACAAGATCCTAATGATGAACCAGCATCAAAATTATTAGAAGCTATACAAATTGAAAAAAACAAACTAATTAAAGAAGGAAAAATAAAGAAAGATAAACATGAATCTTTCATTTTTCAAGGTGAAGATAAAAATTATTATGAGAAGATTGGTTCGAAAGTAATAAATATTACAAATGAAATACCTTTCGAAATACCAATAAATTGAGCTTGAACTCGTTTTAAAAATATCGCAAATTTGGTATTAGGTAAATCACCAGAAACAAATAATATTAATTATTGAAAAAATGGTGTAATAAATTGATTCACAATTGCAGATATGAAAGATAAACAAATTATTGAAGATTCTAAGAAAAAAATATCTCTCCAAGCAAAAAAAGAAATATTTAATAATCAAATGTCCAAAAAAGGAACTTTATTATTGAGTTTTAAATTAACAATAGGTAAAACATCAATAATTAATCAAGATTCAGTTCATAATGAAGCAATTGTTTCAATAAATTTTTACAAAGATAATAATATAACAAAAATGTTTCTATTAATATTTTTAGGATTATTGATCAATAATTGTGAAAAAATTAATGCTATCAAAGGAAAAACATTAAATAAGGAAAAATTGCAAAAAATGTTAATTCCTATACCCCCTATCAAAAATCAAAATAATATTTTATTAATAACTAATAAAATTATCGATCTTTTTAAGTTTTAAAATGATTTCTTTTTGTTCTTTTATGTTTGGAATAGCCAAAAGTAAATTATTGAAAATGTCTATATTTAAATGTGGTATTGCAGCTCCTTTTTTATTTTTCTTGAATAATTCTTTATAAAATTTTAATAACATTAAAACATATTCCTGATCTATTTTGTTATTTATTTTTAATAGTTTAAATGTACTACCCATATAACCAGTTTGGTCTAGAACAAATGTTTCACCTGAATTCTCACCATCAACCAAAATAACAATATCTCCTTTATTTATTAAAACCCCATTATTAATAATTTTCGGTTTAATAATTTTTCTTAGTACCTTTGCTTCTAGATAAGGGTAATTTCCATTTTTAGAAGCTTCATTTTTTGTCAATTTTAAAATGTTTTTTTGTCTAACCCAAGCCCATTTTTTTGGTATTTCGAAAGGTATTTCATTTGTAATATTTATTACTTTCGAACCAATCTTCTCATAATAATTTTTATCTTCACCTTGAAAAATGAAAGATTCTTGTTTATCTTTCTTTATTTTTCCTTCTTTAATTAGCTCATTTTTTTCAATTTGTATAGCTTCTAATAATTTAGAAGCTGGTTCGTCATTGGGATCTTGTTTAACTAATTTACCCTGAATTGCATATTGCAAAATAGATTTTTGCAATTTATCTTTAATTTTGGAATCAAGTTTAAATAGTTGATTTTCTTTATTTTCATATTCATTAATTAATTTATTTAAATCGTTTCATTTACTTACAATTCTTGACGATTCATTTAAAGAAGGAATTGGCATAAAAAGATTTTTTAAATCGTCTTTATTAAATCCGGCTTGCGCACTTCTTGAATTATTTTTAACTAATGTTTGATAAATACTTGATTTATAAAAAATAAACATAAACTCTTTGTTTATTCAATCATTAATAAACATTTTTTTAACTTTTGCTAAAGCTACATTATAAGCGCCATTTTCTGCAAAAAATACCTTACCAATTGATGCTCCATATCTGGCCAACAAAATATCATTTTTTTCTGATTGTTTAAAAGCAAATTTTGAGGGTATGTAAACTGGATTTGGATTTTCACCATAATCACGTATTTGATAAAGTCTAATATATCCTTGTTTTTCATGTTCTATAAATTTGCTCTTAGGAGGTTGAGAACCACCAATTATTTCAAAAATGTTGTTATGTCTAACTCAAGCTCAATTCTCTGGTATTTCAAAAGGCAATTCTTCAGTAATATCTTTAATATTTTTGCCTATCTTCTCATAATAATGATTATGGTATTAGCCTAAAGCGCTATCGTTTTAACAAAACTTGATATTGAAATGAAAAGCTAAATTTACAAATACTTCTTACTTCTAGTTACAAATACTAGATTATTCATATTTAAAGATATATATAATAGTTTTATAATTCTTTGGATGAAGTAAATACTTTTTAAACCCCACCTTAAGTTGTAAAATTATTGATAATGTTACAAAGGAGATAAAATGCCAGAAAAAGGATATGTTTATGTTTTAACTAACCCAAGTTTTAGAGATGATTGGGTTAAAATTGGTAAAAGCAGTAGAATGCCTGAAGTTAGAGGTCGTGAATTATATAATACAGCTGTTCCACTTCCTTATGAAATCTATGCCACTTTACAAACTGAAAAATATAATGAAGTTGAAAAAATGATTCACAAAAGTATTGATCGAATTTCAAAATTAAGAATAAACAAAAATAGAGAATTTTTTAATATACCACCTGAAAAAGCTTATGACATTTTACTTGATATTAAGGAATTATTAGGAAATGAAGCTAAATTAGAATTAATGGGTGATAATGTCGAAGTACATACTAAAGAAAAAACAAAAAGAGGTGAACCATTTGACTTTTATAGTAGAGGTTTAAAAGATGGAGATGTTGTTTCATTCATAGAAAATTCAAACATAAAAGCAATTGTTGAATCAAATAAAACTGTATATTTTGAAAATCAAAGTTGATCATTGTCTGGATTAACAAGAGAAATTTATACTAGAAAAGGTAAAGTTAATAGTAGTGGAGCTTATCAAGGACCTAAATATTTCCAATTTAATGGTAAAAGGCTTACTGAATTGCCAATAATTGAAGAATGCCAATCTTAATAAAATAATTCAAAGAAATTGTTTAGAATTTTGTGTAAAGTCTCTTTTTATCTCAACAGAAAGGAATTGACTTTACATTAATACCTAATAATATTGTAGAACAAAATAAGATAATGCCTAAAAAACATTATCTTATTTTTAAAACTTACCACCCTCACTTTCGGAAATAATATTTTACATAAATATAACCATAAAAGAGATAAATGAAAATATAGGTAAAAATGACGGAAAAGTCTATAAAGAAGACAAATACTAAAAGTTAGAGACTATTTAACAACTAAATTTCCTAATGTAAACAAGATTGCTGTTTATAGACTAAAAAGCCAAAAAGAAGAATTAAAATTATTTGTTATAAATGGAGAAACAACTTCTTTGAATAATGAATTTACTAATTTTATTTTTAAAGAAAAAATAATTACCAATTTATATGACAATGACAATAAACTCACTAAAGAATTAAAAAATAAAAATATTTGAGATATTTTGAATTACAAAATGTTCAAAAATGTTAATATCGATTTTCTCCCTTATTACATTGTTGATGGCCAAGGTTATAAGAGCTTAATTAGAAAATATCAAGTAATAACTTCTTCTAAGAATGCAAAATTTGAAATAGTCTATGGTTACTTATTACTAGTAGCAAGCATTAACTTAATTTTATTAGATTATTTAAATCAAAATAGTATTAATAATTCTGCTTTTGAATATGAAGTTTAGATCAAGAATACTTCTCATACTTAACAATCAATAGTCTTAAAAAAGATGCACTTAAAAATACAAAATAATATTTTTAGCATATTTTAGAATATCTAGGATATGTTTTTATTGCACAATTTCCAATAATATACATTATTGAATACTCCTTTTATATAATTAAATAGCTAATAAAGGAGATTATGAAATTAGATATAACAATTACACAAATGCAATTTAATGAATATTTATATGATTATAGTCAAGATCAAGAAAAGAAAATTCGTTTAGATGATTGGACTGCTTTTGATGAATATTATTATGAATTATTAAAAAAATATATCAAAGAGAAAGTTACTAATACTAATGAGAAAATAAGAATTTATTTCTTGCCTCGTTATGATAATAAATATTATGCTTTTAGACTTAAATATGAAAGTGAAAAAGAAGCTGAAAAAGAATTAGGCAAAGAAGAATGATTTAGAAACCTAATGTGATTAGAAGATAATCAATTTTCATTTTGAATTTGACATGTAGATTATTATCTATTTTTCGCTAAAGGTTTAAATAATGCTACTAATTTAGAAGCATTTAAAATCTGATTTAATAATGCTAACAAATATGAAAAGAATAAGAATAGTAAAGACAACAATGAAGATAGTGAAGCAATTGATTATTTAATTAAGCATTCATTTTATAAATTTATTCAGTCTTTACAAGACTCAATTGCTAAAGCATTAAATGACAAATTAAATAAAGTGGATATTTTAGTATTCAAAAATAAATATGTTGATTATCAAGATACTGAAAATTACAATTTTGAAACTGTTTCAAATAATAGTTTCCAAAAGTTGGCAAAAGAAAAATATAATGAATTTTTAGCTAAATTTCAAGATTTAAAAATTAATAAAATTTTTGTTAAAGATCTTCAACCTTTTTATTCAAGTAATGACAGTGAAACTATAAAGCTTTTAGAATTTTATATTTATCTTTATAAAGCACTTTATTGTACTTTATCAAACTTTATATCATTAGCGTATAGTAAAGAAGATGCTTTAAATAAATGTATCAACATTAAAGATTATTGTCACGAGTATTGAAATGAACAATTTGTTCCATGTTTTATTTTCAATAATCCCAAATTTGAGTTATTTAGTGATATTTATACTTCTATAACAAAAGTATTACCTTATCTAAATAAAACTAAAGAAATAAGTGATTCTAAAACTAGCGATTTAGTTAATTCATTTAAGGTTGAATCTTATTATGTTTTAGGTTTAACTATTGCATTATTGTCTTATTTAAAATTCTTAACAATTTGTCAAGTTAATAAAGTTATAAAAAAAGAAAAAGAAATTTAATAAAATTTAATTAGATAATATTAATAAGTATAGGAGGTAAATTTGTACAGTTTTGTAAAAAATAAATCTTTAATTAAAAACATTGAATCATTTGGTTCAACTTTGATTAAAGATTTGATCAAAAGAATCAACAAACAAAAATATATTAGAGTTCAAAAAGAACTATTTGGCAGTGGAAGCGAAGAATTAATAGTTCAAAATGATAAAGGCGTAATTATAATAGATTATAACCTTATTGTTTATGCTTTTTTTGAAGGCAACAGTTTATATGACTGTAAAAAGATAAGAGAATTTGTAAAAAAGAATTTTGATGAATCACTAACTCAGCTTGGCTGCGAAATATCAAAAGATCATTCTCTTTCATTAACAGCTGAAAATCTAACAATTGATGATTATAAAGATACTCCTTTTATAATTAATTTAAATATTGTTTTTGAATTTGGACCAGAATATTGAATTCAACTCGCACATTTTAAAAAATCAGATGCCAAAAAAGAAAGATGATTTTGATATAATGTTCCTAATACAAATTCTTTAATGAAAAGAGTAGAAGAATGTAAAGAGTGCGATCTTTGAAAAGACGTTCAAAATATATATTTAGAAAAAATGAATGATTTTTCAAAAATATTTAATAGAAATGCAGATTGATTCTATTGCTATGCTGCTGCTATAACAGAAGTCGAAAATAAAAATAGTGATTATGATGGTGAAGATTAAACTAAAAATAAAGAAAATTAAAATAGTTTAATTAAGCAAAAAATTAATTTTTAAATGAACATATTTTACCAATATATCTATAAAACAGCATTATTAGTCAATGACTGAAAGCTTGGAAATTATAGATATATTTTTTTTGTTTCATATATAAAATCTTTATATATAATTAAAATTATGAAAAAAGAAATTCAAGCTTATTTTATAGATTTAGATGGAACATTATTAGACTTACCAGAAGGTGAAGAAACTCTTTCAAGTGCTAATGTTAAAGCTGTTGTTAAATTAAATAAAACTAAACCAGTTATTATTTCAACAGGTAGAAGTAATAGCGAATTTGTTTTATCCTTAGTTAAATTGTTAAAGTGCCCTTATGCCATTTGTCAAAATGGAGCTTTAATAGTTGATAAGAAAAATAAAGTTTTGGCTAGATATGAGATGGAACAAAATCAAGTTGATGAAATAGTTAAGCTTTTAAAAGAAGAAGAAATGTTTTTTATTTTTAATGGCGAAAATAAAATCTATTGTAACTATGAATCAAGTGCCTACATGCGCCCTTGAACTGCTAAATTAGAAAAATTGAAATATAGTGATTTAGGTCAAAAAACTAATGTAACTAAAATTTTAACTTTTGGTAAGGATGAAATAGCTACTAAAAATTTTAAGAACTTTTTAGCTAAAAAATATCCTTCACTTGCATTTCATATAGTTTCAAAAGGTTACTCAATTGAAATCACACATAAAAATGCAACCAAAGGTAAAGGTGCAGCATTTGTTTGTGACTTATTAAAAATAGATCCTAAAAACGCTGCTCACATTGGTGATAGCGGAAATGATTTAAATGCTTTACCTGAGATAGGAACATTCATTGCTATGGAAAATGCAATGGATGAGGTAAAAGAAGTAGCACATTATATAGGGCCTTCTTTTGAAAATAGTGGAATAGCCAAGCTATTTAAAGATTTAAAAGAAATATAAAAAAAGTAAAAATTTATTTAACTAAAAAGTTAATCTTTTGGTAAAATAAATTTACTTATTATGCCCGAGTGGTGAAATTGGCAAACACGCTAGACTAAGGATCTAGTGCTTAACGGCTTGCAGGTTCAAGTCCTGTCTCGGGCACCATATATTGAGACTGGGTTAATAGCCTAGTTTTGATTTTTATTTTTTTCATAATGAAACTTTTACAAAAGTGTAAAAAATTAATTTTATAATCTTCTTTTTTGTTACATAATAATGTAAAATATATGTAGGAAGAAACTTTTACAAAAGTGTCAAAGTTTCATTATGAAAGGCAATTATGGTAATTAAACGGGATATATATTTAGAAAAACTTAAAGAGATGATTGATATACCTCTTATTAAAATAATTTCAGGCTTAAGAAGAAGTGGAAAGTCTTTTTTGTTATTTAATTTATTCAAGGAATATTTAATAAATGAGTTAAAAGTTGATCAAAATCATATTATTGAAATTAATTTAGAAAATCAAGAAAATCATTCTTATTGTGATCCTAATAATTTTTTGGAATTTATAAAAAGTAAAATTAAAGATCGAAAAAAGTATTTTCTTTTAATTGATGAAGTGCAACTTTTAAAAGATTTTGTGCCTGTTTTAAATCAACTTAATAATAATCAACAACTTAATGTTTTTGTCACTGGCTCCAATTCTAAATTCTTAATTAATGATGTAGTTACAGAATTTAGAGGTAGATCGATTTCGCTTCATGTTTTTCCCTTATCTTTCTATGAAATAGCCTCACACAAAGAATTTAAAAACCTTGATGAGTTATGAAAATCATATTTAATTTATGGAGGTTTGCCATTAATTCAAAACATGAAAGAAGCCAACATTAAAACTAATTATTTGGTAAATGAGTTCAAAAGAACTTATTTAATAGATATAGTTGAAAAAAATAAAATAGAAGATATTGATAACTTAGATGACATAATCAATATTTTAGCTTCTAATATAGGTTCATACACTAATCCTTATAAATTATCATTAACTTTTAAATCAATTAAGAAAACAAACATTTCTGATGCAACAATTAGAAAATATATTGAAAATTTAAAAAATGCTTTCATAATTAATGAAGTCAAAAAATATGATATTAAAGGTAAAAAGTATATTAATGCTTCATACAAATATTATTTTGAAGATATAGGTTTAAGAAATGCTAAAATCAATTTTGCACAAAATGAAGAAAATCATTTAATGGAAAATATCATTTATAATGAATTGCTTTTAAGAGGTTACAATGTTAATGTTGGAATAGTAGAAATAAGACCTAATGCTAATCAGAAAGTTCAATTAGAAGTAGATTTTATTGCTCAAAAAGGTAATCAAAAAGTTTATATTCAATCTTGTTTAAATATGTATGATCAAAATAAAGAAATTCAAGAAAAAAGACCTTTTAAAAACATCAATGATAATTTTAAAAAAATTATTATTACTAAAGATGACCCTATTTTTGATACTGATACTAATGGTTATAAAATTTATGGAATCAAACAATTTTTACTTGATTTAGATATTCTAAATAAAAATTAAAATCAGCTGCAAAAGTATTGCAGCTGACTATTTTTACTAATCAATTTTTGTATCATTTAAACCAAGAGAATAGATTTTTTTGTAGTGTCCATTTTGTTTCATTAATTGGTCATGATTACCACGTTCAATTATTTCACCTTCATTAATAACTAGAATTTCATCAACATTTTTAATAGTACTTAAACGGTGAGCAATAATTAACATACTTCGATCTTTCATTAAGTATTTCATTGCATGTTGCACTTTTAATTCTGTTATTGTGTCAATATTAGAAGTAGCTTCATCTAAAATTGAAATTGGTTTAGAAGCAATTAATGAACGGCTAATAGCAATTAATTGTTTTTGCCCTTCACTTAAATTAGCACCATTTGATTTTAAAACTGTATCAAATTTTTCAGGCATTAAATTAATGAATTCGGCTACTGAAGTTTTTTCAACTATGTCATTAAAGTCTTTATCGCTTATATTTGGATTAACAACAGTTAAATTATTTTTGACTGTATCATTAAAAATATAAGTTTCTTGTAAAATAGTATCAATATAGTTTCTTCAACTTTTACTTTTTGTTTTAAGAATACTTTGGCCATCAATTAAGATGTCGCCACTAGTTGGTACATAGAATTTTGAAAGTAGTTTAGCTATAGTTGTTTTACCACAACCAGTGTGGCCAACTAAAGCTAAGCTTTTACCTTTTTCAATAGTGAAACTAATGTTTTTTAAGACTAACTTATCTGGTTTAGAAGCATAAGCAAAAGAAACGTTCTTAAATTCGATTTTGCCTGTTTTATAGTCTAATTCGTTTAATTTAACTTCATCAAATTGAGGCACTAAAGCTAATATTTTATTAATTCTAACTATTGATCCAAGCCCATGCTGAATACCATTAATTACTTCAAGCAATAACGAAATATTGTCGCTGATTCTAAATAAATAAAGAGTAAATGACATAACCACACCAGCACTCAAAGGTTTAATGCCACCTGTTGGAACTTTGTAGTAAACAAAGGCAGCACTAGCAGCAATTACAATAATTAAATTAATAGTTTTACTAAAATGGAATCAAGGGAAAACAATATTCATTCTAGTAGTAGCACTAGCATCAGGTTTAATTAATGCACGAGAATATTTGTCAAATTCTTTAGCGACATTTTCTTTTTGTTGGTGCAAGTTAACTAAAGGAAAAGCATCCATTATTTCTTCTAAATAACCATTAAATTCACCGAGTCTTTCTTGTTGTTGGATGTAGAATTTTTGGTTACTTCTAATAATTAAGAAAATTACTGAAGCATTAATTGGCACAATTGCTAAATAATAGCTGCTAAAAGTGGAACATAAATAAACATCATAATTGTAATAAAGCTAAATTCAAATATTATTGATATAACTGAAATTAAAATGTCTCAGATTGCTTCAGTTATATTTTGAATATCATTAGTTAATGCTGACATTAAGTCACCAGTTTGTTCTTCTTCATAGAAACTCATTTCCATTTGTTGAATTTTTTGATAGCATTGCAGCCTTAAATTCCGACCAAGGCGAGCACTAAGCTTAGAAACAATAACTCTTTGCGAAATTTCAAAAATTTTTATAAAGACATAAACTAAAGCTAACATTACAACAAAGACAATATAGTCTTTCATTTTAAAATTAGCTAAATTGAAAGTTTTAGGATCTAAAAATTTATCAGTAATAAAACCCATTAATCAAGAAGCAATATTAGTTAAGCTAGCTACTAAAAGACCAAAAAGCACTGTAAAAATTCAAACACTTTTTGAAATTTGAAAATTGCTTAAAAATTTGAAGAAAATTTTAAAGCTAATTTTCTTTTCACCTTTTTGTCTAAATCTTAAATTACTAAATCGAGGCATTATTCACCTACTTTTTGTTCTTGAGATTGTCATATATCTTTATATATAGAACTTGTGTTTAATAGTTGACTGTGTTTACCGCTAGCAACAATTTGTCCTTTATCAAGAACAAAGATTTGATTTGAATCTTTAATTGAATTGATTCTTTGACTAATTACTATTAGAGTGCTATCTTTTAAGTTTTCTTTAATGTTTTGACGTACTCTTAAATCAGTTTCATTATCTAGAGCACTAGTTGAATCATCTAAAATTAAAATTTGAGGTTTTTTAATTAAAGCTTGAGCAATAGCAACTCTTTGACGTTGACCACCACTAAAGTTTTTACCACGTTGATCAACTCTAGCTTCATATTTGTCATCTAATTCTTTAATAAAGTTGGCACATGAAATATTAATAGCTTTTTCAATTTCTTGTTCACTTAATTCATGATTTGAAAAAGTAATATTTTCTTTAATTGAGCCAGAAATAATCATTGGTTTTTGATAAACTTGAGTAACTTTTTCATAAAAGTTATTGGTATCTATTTCATTAATATTGTGTGAGTCAATAATGATTTCGCCATCTTTTTTATCTAGTAAATATTCATGAGTTAAAAGTTTAACAAGTGTACTTTTGCCACTTCCAGTTTTACCTATAATTCCAATTTTTTAGCCTGCTTCAATTTTTAAATTTATATTCTTTAAAGCTTCTTTAGTATCGACCAATTTGCCTTTTTTATAGATAGGATAGGCAAAATTAACATTCTTAAATTCAATAGCCCCACTAGTTACTTTTTTATCACTAACTACAAAAGGAATTTCACTTTTTGAATTCATTAATTCAATATATCTTTTAGCTGAAACACTTGATCTAAATAGTCTATTAATTGTAAAAAGTGTGTTAAAAACGCCCATTGAAATCATGCTTAAATTCGCTGTAAATTGTGATACATCACCAATTAATTTTGCAACATTGTCATCGCCTTTAGAGCCTATTAAATAGGCTACTAGGGCAAAAATAGCTACATTGCCAAAAAGCACAAATCCATTAATTATTGGTCAAGCAAATGAACCAAAAACAACATTTTTACGATAAATAGTAAATCATTCCTGATTTTTATTAAAGTATTTTTCATAACGAGGTTCTTCAAGGTTATATGATTTAATTAAAGCAATAGCATTAATATCTTCTTTTGATAATTCATTAAGTTGATCTAAAATTCAGTTTTCTTTACGATAGTAAGGAAATAATTTAAAAATTGCAAAAACTGCTGCTCCTACTAAAAAAGGAATAATAATGTAAATAGCTATTGATAAATAAACATTAGTTGTGGTTGTAAAAACAAGTCCTCAAACTACAAAGAAAGGTGAAACAACTAGCCCTCTAACAACTACAAATATCACATCTTTAATTTTGTTTAAGTCATTACTAAAACGAGTAATTAAGCTACCAACTGAATATTTCTCTAAATTGCTTCTTGAAAGAGTTAAAAGATGCTCAAACAAATTTTTTCTTAAATAATAAGTTCCATAAATACAAGTTCTAGCAGCAAAGAATGCACTAAGAAAAGCAACAATCATTAACAAAAATGCAAAACCTATGGCCATAATTATTAAATAGATCATGCTTTGACTAGTACCACTAGTTGTTATATTTCAAAATAGTAAACTTACTTCATTCATACTAGTACCATTTTGAACTTTAGCTATCAAAGTAATTAATTGTTTTGTAATAGTAGGATTAAGCATTGATAAAAAAGGTTGTAAGATAGCAAAAAAGGCACTTAGAAAAGCAAAAAACTTAATTCTAGCTGGCATATATTTAAATATTTTAAGCATCTTGACTCCCTTCTATCTTTAGTTAAATTAATGATATCTTTTATTATAAATTTTTTTAAATATTATATTTAATTATTTTTGTAATAAAGAATCAATTTTAAGTTTAGTTTTTAAATTTTTATTTCAAATTTTTAAAAGAGTGATAAATAAAGTAGCAAATAAAGTGATAAATAAAAAATAGCTTTTAATTAAATTATAAGGAGATAAACATGAATAAAATGCCATGAGAGAGTGAAGAAGTTGAATACAAAAAATCAACTTGTGAATTAAAAAGAATCGATTATTTCTTTAACCGCAATGCTCAATAAAAGAGGAACGGGAACAATTTATTTTAGTCTAAAAGATGATCATACAATTGTTGACTTAGATATTTGTAATAAATCCATGAGAGATATTTCTCAAGCTATTTCAAACAATGTTAAGCCAGAAATAATGCCTAGAATTTCGATTGAATTTATTGATAACCAAAATGTAATTAAAGTTGAAGCTGAAGGAGAACAAAAACCTTATTCAGCTTATGATAAATATTATATTCGTATTGGAGAAGAAGATAAAAAACTTAATAGAGATAAATTAGTAGATTTTGTGCAAAAATCAGTTTTTAAAATAAATATTTGTGAAATTGAAAACAAAGATCAAGATTTGACATTTAATAGTTTTTTGCTATATGCTAATATTAAAAATTTAACAGTAAATAAAGATACTTTCGAAAAAAATTTTGATTTAAAGACTAAAAATAATAAATACAATTTAATGTCTTATTTATTATCAAATAATAATGATATTTCAATTAAAGTTAATACTTTTAAAGATAATGATAAAAGTGTTTTGTTGAAAAGAAACGAATATGGAAATAAATGTTTATTTTATGCAATTGAGAGCATTTTAAATTATGTAGGTTCTATTAATGATACTTATGTAGATTTGTCAACTGCAACCAGGAGTAAACAAAAATTATTCGATTTTGAGTGTTTTAGAGAAGCATGACTAAATGCATGCATTCATAATCATTGAGATGAAAAATATCCACCTCAAGTTAATATATTCAAAGACTATATTCAAATAGAATCAAATGGTGGAATTTCTAGAAATATGACTAAAGAGGAATTTTTCAAAGGCGTAAGTAGACCAGTAAATGAAAAATTACAAAAAATTTTTATGCAATTAGATCTAGTTGAACAAACTGGATATGGAGTGCCTTTAATTGTCAAAAAATATGACGAAGAAGCATTTGAAATTGATGAAAATACAATTTGAGTAAAAATTCCTTTTAATCGTAAAGAGTTTAAAAGAATAAATAAAAATGAAAATAAAAAGGATTTAAATGATAATCAAATTAAAGTAATTAAAACTATAGAAAAAGAATCAAATATAACAATAAACCAATTAAGCAGTGCTTTATCTTTAAGTGAAGGCTATATTAAAAAAATTATTAATCAACTTAAAAATAAAAACTTAATTGAAAGAAACTGCTCAAGAAAAAATGGCAACTAAACCATAATAAGTTACAACTTATAATTTATCAATTAGCCTTTTTTATAGATATTTTGTGCAAATTATATAAAAAGTAAAGGCGACTTATTCAATTAGTTTATAATTAGACTATGAAAAATTTAAGCGAGATTAATACTAAATATATTTTAATTTCTTTAATATTATCGTTAATATTATCGTTAATAATTATTATTACAAGATATATTCTAACTATCATCTTTACACTTAAAAAAGATTCAAAAATTCACATTAATTACAATCTTTTCTTCAAAATTTATATATTTTTACTATTAGTTTCTAATTTGCTCATCTTTTCCGTTCTCATTTGAAATGTATTTATTTATTTGAATGACATTTTTTTAAGAACAATTGCTATACTTATATTAAGTGTTTTACTTATATTAAATTTAGTTTTTTGAATAATAAAATTTAGTTTTTTAAAACAAGACAATCAATTATATTTAGAATCAAAAAATAATTTAGAAAACAACGAATTAACAATAAAAATTGCAGACAATAAAAATAATTGCAATTGAAAAATATGAAAAACATTAAAGAGTGCATATACAAGTTTCCAAAAAAAGAATTTTTTTATATTTAAAGAATTTCCGAGAATTATTTTGGATATTAGTATAGTAAAAAAAATTTTGGTAGAAAATAAAAACAATTTATTTATTATTTTTCAATGGAAAAATGAACATTTTAATATTAAATTACAAAACAAATTTAAAATTATAGATTTTATTAGGAATAGTTGTGAAGATATAGAATTTTTTAGTTTTTTTGATGCTTATTGTGAAAAAAATGATGAATCAAATATTGATTTACATGAGATATTAGGCGCGAAATATAATAAAAAAATTTGGTTTTGAACAAAAATAAATAATATTGAAAAAACAAAATTGAAATTGACATTTTATTATTTAGATAGTTTTTGAAATTTTGCTTTGTTCTTATTGCCTATTATTTTAGCACTTTTTTTAAATAATGAAATTCCAGTTCTTAAAACATTTAATAAATGAGTAATTTTATTTTGAATAACTTTTGTTTATCTTACAGTTTCATTTGTAAGAATATTTTTTAAAAAAGATTTGTATTTAAATGAAAGAAAAAAAGAAAAATTAAAAATCGATCCTTTTTATGAAAAAAATCATTTTGATGCAAATTCATATTTAATTGAAAAATTATCGAATTTTAAAAATAATTTTATTTACACAATTTCTATCGTTATAAAAGAAAATTCAGAAGAAAATCAATTATATATAAAGAATATCAAAAAACAGATAGACGAAATTAACAAAAAATTATTTGATAGCGAAAAAACATATTTTAAATTCTTTTATCTAAAAACAATTTTTGTCAAAGCTAAAAAACATTTTAAATTATTTACTAAGAAAATAACAAATAAAAGAAATTTGAAATTAAAAAAATTAAATATTGTTAATGAAAAATAGCTGTTCTCTATTATTTTAAAAGTGAGATCTCTAAAATTTAGTGTCTCACTTTTAAAATAACAAAATTATCAAAAAATATAAAAATAATAAACCTAATTATAATTTGTTATAAAAATATGCCACTAAATTAAAAATATGACCAAAAGTTAAATTAATTATTGAAGCTGTTGAATAAAATTAGTTACTTCCTAACTAATATATTTCACTTTAATGGAATATAATATAAAATATTAATTATTAGTATTAAATTTAATATCAATTGAAAGAGGTGTATATGGCAATTATTGATAGAGATCTAGCAACATGTGCTGAAAGAATTCAAAAAAGAAGAGAATTACTATTAAAACTTTATAATGAAAATCAAGCTGAATTAGCTAATCCAGCTTTGATTGAAGATGAAAAACCTATTACTGGTGAATGCCAAGAATTTATGTGTTTAGTAAATAAACATGAGAAAGAAGATCCTAGAGTTAGAAAGCAAAAAATTATTCTTAAAGTTTTAGGAGCTAGCTTATCAGTTTTAATTATTTTACTTTGCACACTACTAGCTGTTTTAATTTCAAGAGTTTATGCTTAGGAGCAAAATATGTGTTTAGAATCTAAAATCGGTTTTTATGTAATTGTTGCATTATTAGTTACTTTAATTTTAATTTCAATAATGCCACTTATAGTTAATGCAATTAAAAACAAAATGGCTAGAAGTCATTTCCAAAAATTAGGTCAAAGTAGTCAAATTAGATTAATTAACCAACTACGTGAAGCTGTTGAATATTTATCAAAAAATAAAATTGGAGCTTTAATTACAATTGAAAACAATGATAATATTGACAATTTGAGAACTGATGGGGTAATTTTAAATGCTAATATCAGTAGTAGCTTACTTATTTCAATATTCAATAAATATAGTCCATTGCATGATGGAGCTGTAATTATAAGAGATAATAAAATTTATTATGCTTCTACTTTTTATAAAATCACCAGAAAATCAATTGATAATCAATATGGTGCTCGTCATAGAGCTGCTATGGGAATTAGTGAACTTTGTGATGCTACCACAATAATTGTTAGTGAAGAAACAGGGGATGTTAAATTTGTTAAAAATGGTACTTTCTACAACATTCGTCTTGAACAATTCCAAGAACAACTAGTTAAATACTTAAAGGATTAAAATGAGCGAAAGTCAAGAGATTAGTTTGCAAAACGAACTACATGAAATTATTAAAACTAAAAATGTAACTAAAGCCAGAGAATTTATTGATAATAATCCAATGGCTGATGTTGCAAACTTATTAAATGAATTACAGTTAGAAGAACAGCTAACTTTTTTGCCTTTACTTAAAACTAGTGAAGCTGCTGAATTATTTAGCTACCTTGATGAAGAAGTCCAAGCTAATTTAGCTCAAAGTTTTACAGAAGATTGAGGTATGAAACTACTACAAGAATTACAAAGTGATGAACTAGCTGATGTTTTAGAAGAATTACCTTCGAATGTCACAAGCAAAATCTTAGCTTATACACCTCAAGAAAAAAGAGCTGAATTAAATAAACTTTTAAGCTATGAAGATGATGAAGTTGGAAGCATAATGTCAATAGACATTTCTTCAATTGGTAATTCATATACTTGCGAACAAGCTTTACATAAAATTAGACGTGATTATCATAAGAAAAATGCTGAATTAGTGCATTACTATTACGTAGTTAATGAAACAAATAAACTAATTGGTGCTTTAACACTAGAAGAAATAGTTTTTGCTGATCCTAATGCTAAAATTGATGATATTTATAATCCTGTAACTTATGTTTCAGCTCATGATAAAACCGAAGTAGCAGCCCAAGTTTTTAGTGAACACGATATGTCAGTATTACCTGTAGTTAACCATGAAAAAAGATTAGTTGGAATGATTACAAGTGACGACGTTATTGATGTTATTAAAGAAGAAGCTACAGAAGATTTATACAAAATGGCAGGTATTAGTAGCCATGAAGTTAATGAAAGTGAATACTTAAAAACTCCATGATATAAAATAATTAAATCAAGAATTTTATGATTAATATTACTACTTCTTTTTGCCACAGTGACCCAAATTATAGTGTATTTTGGAACATGAACTATTGCTAAAAAAATTAAAGATGTAGCCGAAATTTCATTAGCAACAATTTCTTTTGCAGCCCTTATACCAGTAATTAATAATGCTACAAGTAATAGCGGAATTCAAGCTAATATTTCAGTCAATCGAGCCTTAGCTTTAAAAGAAATAGAACCTGGTGAATATGGTAAAGTTATTTGAAAAGAAACCTTAATCGGTTTTGTCACAGGTTTAATATTAGCTGTAATTAACTTTGCACGTTTAGGCATTTATTTTGCAGCTACAAGAGATTTAATGTCAACTAACAAAATGATTTATTGAGCAATAATAATAGGTTCTTCAATTGCTTTATGATTAGCTTTAACAATTTCAAAATTACTAGGTGCTGCATTTCCAATAATTTGAGCTAAAATTAAAAAAGATCCAAGTTCAATATCAGCTTCATTAATTAATACATTTACTGATATTATCTCTTCATTATTAATTTTTGGATTTGCTTTTGCCTTTTTAATGGTTTTAATTTAGGAGGCTAGAATGATTATACATGCCACTAATTGTCAGTGTCCTGCTTGCATGTTAAAAATAGCAAGTGAACAGATAAATAATAGTGATAATACAACTAAAACTTGAGCTATTGTTTTAATAACTTTAGCAGTCATAATACTTATTTCAATTACTATTTATCTAGCAATTAAACTTAAAAAAGACAAACTTAAAAAAATAACCAATTAAACTATAAAACAGCCTTATTGGTTATTTTTTTATACTAATAATTTATTATGATAAAGGATCTCAAGGCTCTAATTCAATAGCAGGTTTTTCTAAACCTTTAAGAGCAACTTTATCTACATATTTAGGATCTACAATAACTCCAAAAACATATTCATCAAATCATCTATCACTCATTGAGAAGTAACCTTTTTTACCAACATCTTCTCCTCATGAGTTTTCAATTTCTCAATTAATTGGATTATTATCTTTATCTAAATTAACACCAACAATTGTCATAGCATGAGTTTGAACTGAAAGACGATAATTAACTCTATCTTCTTTAGTTAAAGTATTTTTAATATTCAACATTTCTTCATATTCATAAAGATCAATATCAAATATTCCACCTTTACGATCGCTATAAGCATCAACATCACAATCAAATCAAACTGGCTCATTATCTTTTAATGAAGCAATAACAGCTTTTTTAATTACATCCATTGTAACATTAAGTGACTCTAATCCTTTTTCTTCGATAACTGATTTGTAGTATTTAGCTACAAGCAATCTATTTTTAGGATTTTCTTTACGAGGATCATCTAATAAATTAACTTTATTAAGAAAATCTGTACCTACATGTTTTTCTAAGAATTCTAATGGTGTTACATTTTCGATTCTGATAAATTTTTTATATTTATCACGATATTCAAATGAAAATTTTTGAGGAGGTAAACCTAATGATTTAGCATTGATTTCAAAAATTCTTTCAAGAGCTTCATGTTTAATTTTCATTAAAACTTCTTGACTAGCTTTATTTTTAATAGCTTCTCTAATTTCTTTTGTCGCACTAATTAATTGACAATTTAATGCAGTATTTAAACCGTGAGTATTGCTTGAGTTAAATGTTTCAGGCATAACGATTTTAGGAACAGCTCCATATTTTTTAATTAAGCCTGATACTCATTCTCAATATCCACCATCGCTAACACTGCCTTCCATTAAGAAAGCAAAAAGACGATCTTCATATTTTAATTTAGGATTATCAATCATTAATTGTAAAAATGTATTTGATTTTTCTAACTTGTCTCAAAATAAAAAGTAATTTTGGCTAAATTCGAAATTTTCAACATTTAGACTTTTAGTAGCTTTTAATTTAAGCATATTTAGACCTGCAAAAATTCAGCAACGTCCTGAACTTTTTTGATTAGTCATTCCAGCTTTAGCTACTTCTGTATTAAATTCAAAATTATGTTTTGTTTGCATGTCATTGTTATAACTTGCATTGAAAATACCATTTTTAGTAACAGCGCTTTCTATTAATTTATTGTTTGAATTTTTTAAATATTTTTTATATAAATTATTAATTTCTTTTTTATTAATTTGCATAATTGCCTCCATTTTTTTATTACGTTAATCTTTTTTATTTTATACTAAATTAATTTTTTAAAAATAAAAATGAGGCTTAAAAGCCTCATAATCATTTTGAATTTTAGTTATTAGTTTCAATTTGAACTTCTTGTTCACTTTGAACGTTTTTAGCTTTATTTTTGAAATGATAATATAAGTAAGTTTGTACAACATAAACAGCTATTGCTACTAATTGGAAAATTACGTAAACATATCAAGTAGCTGTATTAAATGGAACTACTAGTCCTAAATAAATACATAATAATGCATTTAATACAATTCCTAAATAAAGCATTGGTAAGCTAAGACCATCCGCGCTTTTACTTTTAATTGTTTTCACAATTTGAATTGTAAAAGGTAAAGCACAACAACAAGTTGCAATAACAGACATCGCTATCATTCAACCGTTGTCAGGTCCTAAGTTAGTTCTAGCATTTTTGTTTGCATATACTACAATGAAAAATACTAAACCACTTAAAGCTAAAATTCAAAGTAATGAACCAATACCAATTTTAAAAACTTTATTAGTTTTTTTATCATATATAAAGAATAAAGTAATAGTAAAGGCCATTAAAATTGCAAATGTAACATTACCAATTATATTAACAAGGGGATCGCTTAAACCATAAGTTCCAACCCCATCTTTTAATAACATAGTAAGCACAAAAATAAATCCACCAAAAAAGTAAATAATGAATGTTGAATATGCAACATTTCCAACACTTTTGGTTTTTAGAGTTTGGATAATTTGAGGTATGCAGATTGAAACCATTAATAAACTAGCCAAAGTTCCAAAAACATATTGAGCTATTTCCATATTTTTGTCCCTTCATAAATTAAATAAAATATAAATTAATAATGTACTTAAAATTGCTTATTAGCCTATAAAACAGTATTATTGGCCAAAAAATAATTATTATTTTTTAAATATAAACCTATGCAATTATATAGATAAATTTTTAAATTAAATTATTTTGCAAATTTTTTTTGTTATCAGAACCAACTTTTTGAAGTTTTTTAAACTCATTTAATATTAATATTAATATTCTATGCTAAAATTATTATTAATAAATAATAAATAAATTTAGTATTAATTAGAGGTGGATATGGCAACAAGTGACATAAAAAGTTTATTTGAGAAGAGTAAAGAATTTAAAAACAAAACTTTAGAAATTAAAGCATGAGTTACATCAAATAGAGGTAACAAAAAAATTAGATTTATTAGTATTAATGATGGTTCAACTGTTCAATCATTACAAGTAACTTGCAAAGGCGAAAAATTTGACTTTGACAAATTAGATCAAATTCATTTAGGTGCTGCAGTTGAAGTTAAAGGAATAGTAGCTTTAACTCCTAAAGCTCAACAACCTTTAGAGTTAGTCGCTACTAAAGTTAAATTATTAAGAGATGCTGATTTAGACTTTCCAATTCAAAAACAAGGAATCAATTTAGAAACCTTAAGAGATATTCCTCATGTTAGACATAGAACAAATCTTTTAAGAGCTACAATGTTAATAAGATCAACGTTAGCTAAAGAAGTTAATAAATATTTTGATGAACACGGTTACTTATACTTCAATGCTCCTATTATTACCAGCAATGATGGTGAAGGAGCTGGAGAAACTTTTGTAGTTAATGATGGAAATTCAAAAGATCCTTTTTTTGGGACTAGAAAAGCTACTTTAGGAGTTACAGGACAATTGCATGCTGAAAGTTATGCAATTGGATTTAAAAAAGTTTATACTTTTGCACCTACTTTTAGAGCAGAACACTCAAATACCAAAAAACATGCAGCAGAATTTTGAATGATTGAGCCTGAAGTTGCTTTCTATGAATTAAAGGATGCAATCAAATTAGCTGATGACATGTTAAAATCTGTTATCAAAAATACAATTAAAAAACATCCTGCTGAATTTAAATTTTTAAATGAAACAGTTGACAAAGGTCTTTTAGAAAGATTAAATCACTTTTTAAAAACAAAACTTAGTGTTATTGACTATCGCGACGCAATTAAAGAATTGGCTAAAGTTAAAGACCAATTTGAAAATCAAGATATTGAATTCGGACTTGATTTAGCAACTGAACATGAAAGATATATTTCAGAAAAAATCTTTAATGGACCAGTAGCTGTAATTAATTTTCCAAAAAGTTTTAAAGCATTCTATATGCAACAAAATGATGACAATGAAACTGTAGCAGCTTTTGACTTATTAGTGCCAGGAATTGGCGAATTAATAGGTGGAAGCCAAAGAGAAGTTAGATATGACAAATTACTTCAAAGAGCTTTAGAAGTAGGAATCAGTCAAGAAGAATTGCAATGATATTTAGACTTGCGTCGTTTTGGCGATAGTGGTTCAAGCGGTTTTGGAGTTGGTTTTGAAAGATTAGTAATGTATGTCACAGGTGTTGACAATATTAGAGATGTTATTCCATATCCAAGAACATCTGGAAATATTAAAATGTAAAGGAGTAAAATGAAATTATCAATTATTTCACCAGGAATAAATAGCGCTAAAAGTTTAAAAAATATTTTAGAAGGTATGAAAGATCAAAATAATCAAGATTTTGAATTAATTTTAGCTTTAAGAAACCCTTCAGCTAAAATGTATTCTATTATTGAAAGATATTTAGCATTCTTTGGCACACGTTTAAAATTTATTACTAATAATCGTCAGAGAACTATGCAAAGTGATATAGTTTGTGCTTTTCACTTAGTTAAAGGAAACTATGCCACAATTATTAATAGTGACAACTCAATGCGTTCTTACTTTGCACAAGAATTAACAAACTATATTGAAAAATTTAATCCAGATGTTTTAGAATATCGTCCAAGATTGGTTGGCACAGTTAAATGAAAACCAAACCCAAGATTAGAAGAAGAAAAAGTTTATAACATTCAAGAAGAACATCAAGTTTTAGCATATTCATATCCTTTTATCTTTAATAAAGTTTTCAAAAAATCTTTAATTAACCAATTTTTAAAACACCGTTCTATTGTTGTTAATGATAGTAAGTTTTGTATCGAACTAAACTATTTTATGCTACTTAAAGCACAAAGTTATCTTTATACAAACAAAAGAATTGTTCGCGAATTTATTCCTTCATCAATGTGATTGAATCCTAAAACATTTATTGAACAATTTAAAGCAATTGAAAACTATGTTAAAAATAATAACTTAAAATTTGAGCAAGAAATAGCTTATGCTCGCATGTATTTTCTGCAAATTTTTCTAGGTGCTTTATTAAATACCTGAAGACTAAGATTCTGATCAAAAGATGTTATTAAAGACAGAATTAATTACAATGAAAAACGTACAGATCGTTTTGTTAATGAGCTTTACAAATACTTAGAAAAAGAACATTTAGACAATAGTCTATTCTTTAATACTAATATTTATGTTATTAAAAATAATCCTGAAGCTAACTTTTTAAAAATACTACCTAAAGTTAAAAAATGAGAAGATATTTTGGATGATTTATAGGATTCTAAATGAAATTTCATAAAAATATTAATGTTTGATATCGACTATTAATTAATTTATTTGACTTCGGACTTTTTGTTACTTTAGCAATTTTAAATTATTACTTTTTAATGGTCCATAAAGGTGTTGTCAAGGCAATTAACTTTTATTCTTTTATTATATTTTCAACAGTTATTTTACTTGTGCTATTTTTACTAATTCCATTGTTTTATAGTAGTAGAACAATTGGAATGCTGATTTTTAGAGTACAAATAATACCTGCTAAAAAGATGACTCCTTTAGCTTTAAAATTATTACCTTTAAGAAGAAATGCATTTGCTTTAATTTTCTGATTTTTAATAATTTTAATCCCAATAACACTAGTTATGCCAAATGAATTTAATGACTTTAGTCAATTCATAATTAAAAAACATGAAGGCAATTATCGTTTTCAAATTGCCTCAAAACTAATCATATTTTTATCTGGCTTTTGATTCACTTTAATCTTAATTAATTACATTATGGAAATGGCTTTAAGAACCAGACTTGGACTTTTTGATCGTTCAACAAACACCAGAGTAACATACTTAAAACATTACTCACAATCAAGCTATTTAGATGAAATCAAACTGTTACCATTCAAAAGTAATAATGAAGCTGTAATTTACATTAAAAAATAGGAGGAGACTTATATGAGCAAACGAGATGAAATTTTGAATTCATTAAATGCTGAACAAAAAGAAGCTTTAATGTATTTTGATGGTCCTTTAAGAATCATCGCTGGAGCTGGAAGTGGTAAAACTAGAGTTTTAACTAGGAAGGTGGCTTATTTAATTAATGAACTTGGAATTAGCCCACGTTCAATTTTAGCAGTGACTTTCACTAATAAAGCTGCGAACGAAATGAGCGAACGTGTTAAACAATACGTCGGCGAAGAAGCTAATCAAATCGATATTTGTACTTTCCACTCTTTAAGCTCAAAGATTTTAAGGAAGGAAGCTATTCATGTTAATTTAAGTAATGACTTCCAAATTATTGATGAAACAGATAAGAAGACAATTATTGCTCAACTTTATAAAGCTGAAGGCATTTCAAATGAAGATGTTTCATACAAAAATGTTATGAAGATTTTCTCATGAGCCAAGAACCAAGGCTTTAGTGAAGACGAAATTGTTAAAGAATTAGATGCTAAAGAAAAGCATAGATCTAATGCACTCGTTGGAAAAATTTATTCTAAATATAATCAATATTTAACAAGCAAAAAATGTCTCGATTTTGATGACTTAATTATCAAAGTTAAGGAATTATTTGACAACTTCCCTGAAGTGGCAAAAATTTGAAGTAAAAAATATTCATATGTTTTAGTTGATGAATTCCAAGACACTTCAACTATCCAATATGATATTGTTAAATACTTATCTTCAAATGCTCAATTAACAATTGTTGGTGATCCTGACCAAACTATTTATGGTTGAAGAGGAGCTGATGTTAATTTGATCCTTGATTTTGATAAGGATTTCAAGAATACTAAAACGATTATTTTAAATACAAATTACCGCTCAACTAAAACAATTTTAGATGCAGCTAACAAATTAATCAAACACAACAAAAAACGTTTTAGTAAAGATTTAATAACAAATCGTGAACAAGGAACACCAATAGAATTTATTCATGCTTTTAGTGTCGAAGCTGAAGCTAGATGAGTGGTCCAAAAAATTAATGAATTAAAGAAACAAAAAATTCAGCTTAAAAATATTGCTATTTTTTACCGTTCAAATTATTATTCGCGTCCTTTCGAAGAAGAATTAATTAATGAAAATATTAACCACAAGATTTTTAATGGTCAAAAATTCTTCCAAAGAACTGAAGTTAAGAATGCTCTAGCATTTTTAAGAGTTATCTATGATGGCTCTGATGTTTCATTAAATAGAATAATTAATGTTCCAAACCGTAAAATCGGAGAAGCAACTCTTAAAAAATTACAAGAAGCAGCAAATAATAAAAAATTAACTCTCTATTCATATTTAATTAAATATTACAAGGAATTGCCAGTACCTTTAAATGTTAAAAACAACATTGTTAAGTTTCTTAACAAAATCAACCTTTATCGTCAAGCTTTAAAAAGCAACTCAATTAGTGTTGTTTTAGATAAATTCTTAAAGGAAATTGGCTACTATGAACATATAGAAGAAGAAACCTCACTTCGTGGCACTGCTAAAGATAATGTTGCTGAATTAATTCGCTCAATAGTAACTTGAGAAAAGAAGAATCCAAATAAGAGTATTAAAGAATACTTAGAATCAGTTTCACTACTTTCAGCAGGTGATGAATATGATAACTTTACAAATTATGTAACACTTATGACAGTCCACTCTGCTAAAGGATTAGAATTTGACAATATCTTTTTAGTGGGAATGAGTGATCAAATTTTCCCTAACTATAAATCATTAAAATCAAACTCAGATGATGCTTTAGAAGAAGAAAGAAGACTTGCTTATGTGGCAATTACCAGAGCAAGAAATAGATTATTTATTAGCGATAGTCGTGGATATTTAATTGGTACAGATTTAGAAAAGAAACCATCACGTTTTATTCGTGAAATGGGAATTGAACTTAAAAACTTTATTCTTAAAACAGGTTCTGTTGGCCTTGATTTTGATGAAATAGTTGACGAAAAACAAATAAAAGCTTTGAACAAAAAAATTATAGTAGGTGACATTATTAGCCACACCTTCTTTGGCGAAGGCCAAGTTGTGGCTGTTGAAAACGATACAATTAGCGTTAGATTCACAGGACAAAAAACAATCAAAGTTTTAGCTAAAAATCACGCTTCAATTCGACTTTTAAAAAATAGAGATGATTAACAAATAAACCTATAAAACAGCTATTTTAGTAAAAAGGAGCATTATGGATCAATTATTATTGGGAATAGCAATTATAATAGCATGTGTTATTTTAATAGACATCTTTATTATAGTTTTTATTTACTTAAATCATGTTCATAAAGTCAAAACAAATGGTTTAGCAATCTTTAAATTAGACTTTGGACAAAAAAAAATAATTCGCTTGAGTTCTAAAAGCTTAAGTGGATCTTTAAACATGGACTCACGTCTTCAAGGTCTTTCAGCTAATCAATATGTCGACTTTGATGTCTTTCTTTCTTACTTAGATGAAGAGAGCCAAAAAAACTTGACTGAATATCTTTCACAAAACGACAATAATGATAAAAGATTTAATATTTACTGCAAGATGAGTTCTAAAGGCTATCGAACACATCAAAATGCTCAAGGTTTAAAACTTCTAAACATTAAAATGACTAAAGAAAAAATTCTTTTAAAATTCTTCCCTCTTGGAAATAATCGATACTACTTAACAATCCACTGAAACGCAAGACCAAAAAGAAGTGCTTCAACAACATTTAAATTTATTAAAAAATCTGAAGATTTATATAATGCTTTAAATAAGGAAAAATATATTTTGGCTTATGCTTTGGGCATCAATGAATTTCTCTACAATAATGTCATTAGTAAATCAGACATTGAAGATATTTTGAGAATATTTGAGCTTAATAATATGTTTGGATATTACTACGTTAAAAACGGATTAATATTATTAATCTTTGAAACCAATTCGTCATTCTGGCTAAACCACTACACTAAAAAAGCACTTAAAAGATTAAAATTCTTACATGAAAGAAAAATTATTAATCCATTTTTCAATAGCTTTGCTTTTTTAAGTGTTAACACTTTCAAAAGTGTTGATGATGTTCAAGAATTAGTTGATAAATCAAAATACTTAATACAACACTTAAATAACAAACGCAAATTTGATAAATATTCTTCTTGATTAATTTCAGATACAAAACATGACAACCATTATCAAGAATTTAAATCTATGATGCTTGATTATGAAAAGAAAAATGAATTGCAACAATATATAAAAGAAAACATTCCAATTATTTCATATAAAACTAAACGTCAAAGCAAAGTTGCAATTTTAAAAAATAGAGTCATAGGTTACTCTGACCAAGATTCAGAATTCTTTAATAATGTTTCGTGATATCGTTTGATTTATACCAATAAATGAAACAAATATTTAATGGAAAATTGTGAAGAAGATGAAAACATTATTTTGGAAACAAATGAATATGACTTAATTAATTTAAATACATATGATCGACCAAAAACAACTTTATTAATTAAACCATTACAAAACGGATTTAATTATCGATTAATTAACAATGCTTTTAGTAATTTGAAAGAAGGCATTAACTTAGGTTTATATATCGAAAAGATAAATGACCGTTTAACTAACTATGTTAATATCGGAAATATCAAGGTTTTTGTTATATCGGAAAAGATTTGCAAATACATTGAAAAAGATCAAATTTTATACATAAAACTTTTAAACTTCGTTAAAACAATTAGCACTATTAAAAATCATGTTATTATTTATCAAAACTTACCAGAAGGCTTAGATGAACTTATGGTAAAAACATTAGATGTACAATATGTTTGCAAATAGAAAAAAGATGAACCATGTGTTTTTTCTTTTTTTATTGTTTTATAGGCATTTTAGTCTAAATTAAAAATGTTAAAAAATTAAAATAAAAATGCATAAAAATTAATGATATAATGATATTAAAATTATTTATAAAATTTTATAATTGTATATTATAATAGATAAGTATTTTTATTTAAAGACTGGAGGTCAATAATGAAAAAAATAGGTTTTATTGTTGACGGCTTTATTAGTGAACCGCAAGAACTAATTCTTAAAAAAGGTTATGGTTATTTTCCTTTTTTAACAGATATTGATGGTGTAGTTTATAAAGATGGTATTGACTTAGACCAAGAAGATTTATTGCATAAACTTGATCAAGGAAAATCAGTTAAATCATCTATGCCAAATGTTAAAGCTGTTTTAGATACAGTGGACAAAATGACTAAAGAATATGATGAAGTAATTTACTTCCCAATTGGTTCATCATTATCTTCAAGTTGCAACAACATTGCAACAATTTGCAAAGAATATAAAAACTTTCACGTTTATGATAACTGCTGAGTTGGTGACCAATACAATGAAATTATTAATCATATTAAAAAAGTTTATGAAAAATATCAAACACTAGACAAAGTATTTGAAGAATTAGAATGAATAAAAAACAATTCAATAATTTACGTTTTGCCAATAAAACTTAATTATTTGATTGAGGGCGGTAGAGTTAATAATAGCTTTAAAAAATTCGTTTTAAAAACAATGTCTAAATTAAGAATTTATCCTTATGTTAAGTTTATTAAACAACATGTTTCAACAGCTGGAATAGCTCGTGGTGTTAAGGGTGCAATAATTCAAATATTTAAAAAATTAGGAGCTTTCGTTAAAGCAAAAGATCTCAAAACATTAACAGAAAACTTCAAAATTGACTGAATTCACGGAATTGATGAAGAAGTTAATAAAACTGTTCGTAAAGTTTCAAAAGAAAAAAATATTAAAATAGATACAGAAAGATGAACATCTTCTGCCATCGCAGTTCATACAGGTCCTGAAGCTTTCTCTTTAAGTATCATGCCTAGATTAGAAAAAAGAGAAATTTAATAATAGAAAGAACAACTAAAATGAAATTCAATAATTTTTTAAACAAAAATTCTATTTTTGTACATTCAAATTTTGATAAAAAAGATGATGTTTTGCACTTTTTATCACATCAACTAAATGAACAAAACTTTGTTAGTGATGAAAAGAAAATATATGAAGCTTTTTTATATAGAGAAGAATTAATGAATACTGCAATAGGCGGTGGCATTGCAATTTGTCAAGCATTAAGCTCAACAGTTAAAAAAGACACATTATGTATTTTAACTATGAATAATGATGGGGTTAATGATTGAAAAGCTGATGATGAAAAGAATGTTAATTTAGTTTTTGCTTTAGTATTAAGTAAAAATAATCGTAATTTACAAATTGATACTTTACAAATGATTAGTATTTTAGCTTTAGATAATACTTTGGATAATAAAATTATGAAAGCCAAAAATGCTGATGAAATTTATGAAGTAATGAGTAAATTTAATGTTGATATGCACCAATACGAATAATAGAATTATGAGTCTGAATTAGGCTCATTTTTTTACAAAAAAATATCGCCCAATACCAAAAGCGATATTCAAAATATCGTAGTGTATAGAAAAATTAAAAGTCTTGAACTTGATTTAATTTTCTTTTACATTCTCTAACATCAAAATCATTTAGAGTTGCTCTTCTGCGAATTATAACAATTCGTGGTGCATTGGCTTTAGTTTCCTCGTTAATGTTTTCTGTTATCCTGTTAACAAATTCCAATTGATTTTTTAAGCCTAAATAAGGTAATGCCGGCAATTGATTTAATTTATGTCCCACCTTTTCTATAAGTTCATGGAAATTAATTTTGAAAATTGTGCTTAAATCAATTCCTTTAGCTAATGTAATTGGTTTTTTATCACCATTTTCCATTATGCCTTCCTCCTCATATATTTTAATAAAACGAGGTTCCAATTCATAATTCTTTTCTCATTCTTTTAAACATGAGACAAAATAGACATAATCCTCATCTTGTGCTATTAGCATCATCACATCTGAATATAACTTATCTCCTTTGATCTTTTCGACGAAATCTGATGCTAATAAAATAGGTTTCAATATTGGTAACTGTTCGTTACTCGTCGTTATTTTTGTTTCCATGATTTAATTGTATAAAAGAAAATGATTCCATTTTTCCAAAAAAGTATTAATTTGAAAATTGTGCATAAGTTTTTGTCTATTTTACTTTTTGACCTTTAAATAAGTTTAATTGGTCAAAATCCAATATCAATTTTTATGTTGATTGTTTGTGTATAACTTTTTTGATTTTAAAATAATTTTTAAAAACAAAAAAAGTACCATTTGAAAAGTCAAATGGTAACTTTAAAAAATAATTATTTTTTCATTTGCGCAGCAACTTCTGAAGCAAAGTCACAAGCAACTTTTTCAATACCTTCACCTACACCATAACGAATAGCTGAAACTAATTTACTTTTATGGTTAGCTAAGTATTTATTGATTGTTAAACTTTCATCCATCATAAATGGTTGTTCTTCTAAAGTAACTTCACCAATTTTTTTGTTAAGTGATCCTTGACGAATCATTTCTTGAACTTTTTCTGGTTTTTTGTCAAAGTTTGCTGGAACTACAAATTCATCTTTGAATAATTGAAGTCTTCTTGCAGGAATATCTTTAGCAAAAATAAATTCTGGTTTCATAGCACTTAAGTGCATTGCAACATTTCTTGCACTTTCTTCATGACTACCTGCTACTTTAACAATAGCAGCGATTTGACCATTAACGTGAACAAAGTGACCTAAAATTTCACCTTTTTTAGCTTCAACAATTTCAAAACGACGAAGTGTAATTTTTTCGCCAATTGTTGCTGTTAAATTTTCACATAATGAGTTAACAGTTTCTTTACCATCTTTTAATTTAAGAGCAGCTTCAACTGTTTTAGCTTTAGAATCTAAAATTAATTTAGCAATTTTTTCTACTAAAGCTTTGAATTTTTCATTACGTGCAACAAAGTCTGTTTCACAGTTTAATTCAACCATAACAGCTTTAGTAGCATTAGCTGCAATAGCAACTAAACCTTCAGCTGAAACTCTGTTAGCTTTTTTAGCAGCTTTAATTTTTCCATTACTTTTTAATCATGTAATAGCTTTTTCAATGTCTCAGTTTGATTCTTCTAAAGCTTTTTTACAGTCAACCATACCACCATTGGTACGTTCACGTAATTCTTTAATTAAACCTAATTTATCCATAGTAACTCCTATTTAGTTGCAGTTTTTTTAGTATCTGGTTTTTTAGCAACTACTTCTTCTGACTGTTTTTTGCCTTTTGAAGATTTTTCTTCTTTAACTTCTTGTTCATGATTTTCTGAATGGTGAGCTTTTCTTTCACCGGCTTCATGATTTTCGTTTCTGTTATGGTTAAATGGTCTTCTTACAAAATTGTTTTCTTTTCTTTCACTTTTGAATTCTGGTAAAACAATTTTTTCATCAGGTTGGAAAGCAAAACGAGCTCTACCACCTCTAGCTGTTGCAATAGCATCAGCTAAAATTGTAATAATTAATGTAATACTTTTAGCTGAATCATCATTAGCAGGAATACCAAAGTCTACTAAATCTGGGTTAGCATTTGAGTCTAAAATACCAATAATTTTTACACCTTTTTTACGTGCTTCCTTAACAGCAATTTCGTCATCATTAGGATCTGCAACAATCATAAATGTTGGAAGTCCTTGCATACGACGAATACCTTCAAGGTTTTTGTGAAGTTTGTCTAATTTCTTTTGGAATAAAAGACCTTCTTTTTTAGTGTAACCTTCAAAACCTTTAGCAGCTTTAGCTTCTAATTCTTCCATAGTTTTAACTCTTTTGAAAATTGTTGAAGAATTAGTTAATGTACCACCAAGTCATCTTTCAGTAACATAGTAGCTATTTATTCTTAAAGCATTATCTTTAATTGTTTCGCGTGCTTGTTTTTTTGTACCAACAAAAATAAATGACGCATGTGGATTTTTTGCTAAGAATTTATTCAATAAGTTGTAAATAAATTCAAGTCTTTGTAATGTGAAGTTTGAGTTAATAACATGTACTCCACGTTTTGGTTGTGGTAATAAGAATTCCTTCATACGAGGATTTCACATACTTGCTTTGTGGCCAAAATATGTACCAGCTTCTAATAATTTATCTTTAGAAACGATAAATTTTTTTTCAACTTTTGCAGTTTCTTGAACTGCTGTTTCTTTTTTTTCTGACATATAAAATTTTCCTTTAGTTTGTTATACTTCCTATTATTTCTAACACCTAGCACCCTTTCTCCAGGCACACCCAAGTGAATCCATAATAGTGTGTTTAATTTAAATTTGATCAAATTTGAATTTATAAAAATTCATTATTATTTTATAATAAAAAAACAAAAAAACAAGACTTTTACAAAAATATTTTTTTCTTGTTTTTTGTTGCTTCTTATTTTCAATTTTTATCGCTTTTTAAGCTGCTTTAATCTTATCAATTATTTCAGTAATTTTAGCTACTTCACTTTCAATTTTTAGATGTTCATTTAATTCTTTTGAAGAATAATTTACTTCCTTACTTTTGTCCAAACTACTTGTATTTACTATGCTTTTAGCAGTAAAGTGAATTTCAGTAGCTTTAGTTTCTTGCACTATTTTATCAGCATTATTAGCATTAACTCCAGCTCCTGGCATAATAGTTATTTCGCCATTAGCTACTTTTACTAATTCTTTGATTCTTTCGAGACCTAAATCACAATTTGGTTTAGCTCCTGAAGTTAAAATTCTTTTAACTCCAAGTCTTTTAAGATTTTCTAATTCTTTAAATTGATCATTAACTACATCAAAAGCTCGATGAAATACTATTGGAGTATTTTTAGCAGCTTTTATTACTTTTTTCATAGCTTCTAAATTAATGCTAAAGTCACCATTTAAAATTCCGACAACTAAAGCATCTGCTTTTAAACTGCTAAATACTTTAATATCTTCAATAATATGTTCTATTTCACTAGCACTATAACAAAAATCTCCTGACCTTGGTCTAATCATAACTACAATATCAAGCTTAGTATTTTTTCTCACTAAGTTATATAAACCAACCGAAGGAGTTAAGCCTCCTAACACTAAGTCTGAGCAAAGTTCAACTCTTTTGGCTTTAGCTAAATCTGCATTTAATGCTGATTGATATGAATCAACAGCTACTTCTGTAACAATATTTTTCATGTTGCACTTCCTTATCTTATCTAATTTTATACTAATAAAAAATGAATGCAAAATAAGTGTAAAAAATGTCTTAAAATCCTTTAAATTTGTCTTTTAGGGTGAAAAAAATATACAAAATTTTGGTATTCTTTTGTAAGGATTTTACAAATTAATATTCTTATATTTATATCTAAATATAATTATGGTGAAAAGTGAAAAAAATTCATTTTTCAATAATATGGAGGTTAGCTTATGGATAAAGCTCAAGCTAAAATTCCTAATAAAGAAATTAAGAGCAATCCTAAAAAAGGAAAAATCAAAGATTGATTTCAACAACTAGCTAGAGGTTTAATGTTGCCTATTGCAATTTTACCTATTGCTGGTTTATTATTAGGAATCGGTGGAGCTATTGGTGCAAATACAACTAATAGTGCTGGTCAAACAACTGCTAATATTTTCAAAGGTGTATCTGAAGTTATTTTTGGAAACTTACCTATTTTATTCTGTATTGCCATAGCGATCACATTTTCAAAAGACAAAGGTGGAGCAGGATTCTCGGCTGCTATTGCTTACCTTGTCTTTACTAGTTCTCAATTAGCATTCATCCAATTTGATGGTGTTGATATTGTTAAAAGTATTTTTTGATTCCACAAACCAGTTGCTGGACTTGTAGGAAGTAACTTAGGAATGAAATCATTAAATACAAGTATTTTTGGTGGTATGGTTATTGGAATTGTCACTGCATATACATTTAATTATTTCTCTAAAATTGAATTACCACCTGCACTTTCATTCTTCTCAGGAATTAGATTAGTGCCAATTATTTTAGTACCTATTTCTTTTGGTGTATCTATTGTATTCTTATTATTATGACCATGAATTGGTTTAGCAATTTATGAATTAGGTAAACTAATGCAAAGATCACCAATAGGTTTAGATGGATTTATTTATGGTATATTAGGCCGTGCTTTAATGCCTTTTGGTTTACACCACATTCCAATTGTTTTAGCATATCAAACTGAATTTGGTGGTGTGTTATCTAAGGAAATGATTGATGCGGCTGTAACAGCTGGTAAAATTTCTTCAAAAGTAGCTACTGATTTAAAAAATTCATTAGAGAGTTTTTCTAAAGGAAAAGATGTTATTACTGGTGACCAAAACATCTGAAACTACATTAATCAATTAAATTACAATAGCATTGATAATATTAAATTATTCCCTTGATTCCAAAAAACTCTTGGAGTTAATGCCGGAAGATTTACCCAAGACTATCCAACCTACATTGGAACATGTATGGGTATTGGTTTAGCTATGATTCTTTTAGCTGAAAAAGAAAATCGTAAAAATGTAGCGATAACAATAGGTTCAGCAATGGGTGTTGCATTCTTAACAGGTATTACAGAACCTCTTGAATTTACATTCTTGTTTATTGCTCCTCAACTTTATTATGCTATTTATGTACCACTTAGTGGTTTAGCATATGCATTAATGGAATGAACAGGAGCTCACGTTGGTGTTGGTTTTGCTCGTGGTTTCATTGACTTAATTATTTATGGTGTTATTCCAGTTGCTAAAGGTACTGCATTCTACTTTGCATTCTTATGAGCTCTTGTTTTAGGAGGTGTTGCCTTTGTAACATTCTTCTTCTGAATTAAATATGGCAAAATCGCAACTCCAGGTCGTCTTGGAAATAATATTGGTTTAATTAATAAAAAACAATATCAAGAATTAAAACAACAAGAAGCTGATAGAAAATTAATTGAACAAGCAGGCGGAGAAAAAGTATTTGACGATGCTAATATTGAAGGTATTGTTAATAAATTAGGCGGTCTTAAAAACTTAAACAATGTTTCTGCTTGTGCAACTAGATTAAGAATTGAATTAAAAGAAAATGTTGATATTAAAGCAGAATATTTTGTACCATATGGATCATTTGGTTTAGTTCATGATAATTTATCAGTTCAAGTAATACTTGGCGGAAAAGCAACTGTAGTTGCAAGTAAAATTAACGAAAAATTAAGTGATGAGTCTTAAAAATAATTTGTTTATAGTTTCTTGTCAAGCATTGGAAAATGAGCCAATGTATGGTCCTGGTGTAATCGAAAGAATGGTTAAGTCTGTTTTATTAGGTGGTGCTCAAGGCATAAGAATTAGCCAAAGAGAAAATATTGAACCAGTCTTAAGAATAGTACCTAAAGACATTCCTGTTATTGGTATTACTAAAAAAATGTCTAAAGATTCTGAAGTATTTATTACTCCTGATTTAGATGATTTAAAATTCTTAATTGAAAGTAAATGTCCAATAATTGCAATAGATGCAACTTTAAGAAAAAGACCAAAAGAAAGTTTGGAAGACTTAGTTCAATATTTCAAGAAAAATAATCATAATCAGTTATTAATGGCAGATTGCTCTTCAATTGAAGATGTTGAAAATGCTTTTAAATTAGATTTTGATATTGTTTCAACTACTCTTAGAGGCTACACAAAAGACACATTAAATAAACCTAATAGTTACAATGATTTTGAATTTCTAAAAGAAGTAGTTGAATTAAATAAAAAGTACAAAAAATACATAATTGCTGAAGGCGGATTTAATACACCTGAAATGGTCCAAAAAGCCTATAAAATAGGTGCAAATGGTGTAGTTGTTGGCTCAGCAATTACTAGACCAACTTTTATAACAAAACAATTTGTTGACTATTTAAGCAATAAAAAATAATGATAAAAAAACACGTTAGTAAGATTATGCTAATCGTGTTTTTTTAAATTATTTCATTCATTAATCATCTTTAATCAATTCTTACGATTTAATTTGTTTGGACTGTTTGAAATTAAATGATCTGCAATAATATCAGCTATATATTGTTGAACAATTTTTGAACTTAAAGCATGATATCTTTCTTTTTGTTCAATTGTTTCATGCAATAAAACGTGAGGATATTTATTTTTAAGTGATCTATTTGCAGTTATTAATAAAAATGGAAATTTGTGTTCTAATAATGTTTCACATAAAAACAAAATCTCATTTGTTTTACCACTTTTAGAAAACAAAATAACAGGTGGTTTATTTTCTTTTAATTCATGACTATATAAAGAAATTAAGAAGTTATGAAAATCATTATGGAAGACACTGTAGTAATCAAATTTTTCAATGTTCAAGCTTAATTCTTTAGCACTGATTGAACTTGAACCAATTCCAAAACAATAAACCAGTTTGCTTTTGTTTATTTCTTCACAAATATAATCAATTTCTTTTATATCTAAATATTTGCTTGTTAAATTAATAGCTTCCATATAAGTTTTAGCTATTTTATAAATAGAATTATCTAGTAATTCTTTCGGTATTTTTAAATTTGACAAATAATTATACTTAACATAAAATTGCATATCCTTATAACTTGAAAATCCTAATTTTTTGTAAATTCTAGATAAAACGGCTGTACTTGCAAAAGTCTCGACAGCATTTTTTTCAATTGAGTTTTCTGCAAACTCATTAGGATTTTCATTGATATAATCAATAATTTTTTGTTCAGCATTTGTCATGATTTGTATTCAGACGCAAATAAATTTAATTTCATAATAATTAGATTATATAAAAAAGAATGCAAAATATAAAAACTATTATTTTACATTCATGTAAAAATTGACAAAAAGCTTGTATTCTTCTTTAGTTAAATGCAAAGCTTTCTTGTTAAATATTTTAAAGCCAAAATTAGCATAATTTAATTGTATTTTAATTCACCAATTAGCTTCTTTATAATTTCTATAAATTGGTTTATCTGGCTGTTTTATAGCTCTATAGGTTCAAAATGAAGTGATCATTAAGTAAGTAAAAGGAGCTAAAAATAAGAATCAAATTATTAAAGCTATTGAAGCAACAATACTTAAAGAAATTAAGACTTTAGTTTCATGTTTAAAGATAAAAATAAAGATTAAACATAAAACTATTGTTAGTAATAAAAAGGTTGAAAAAACTGAAACTAATATTCTATATTTTTTATTTGTGCTATAGCTTGCTCATCTTTCAAGTTTTTCTGTTTTTATTCCTAAATCTAATAAATTATTATTTTGCATAATTTTATCCAATTGCTACAGGCTCTGAAATATATTCATATTTGTTAGAATAATTTTTCTTTTTACCTCAAACTAATATTGTGCTACTAATACCAAATTGTCCAATGAACATCAATATACTTAAGAAAACTTTTGAAGCATTATTTAATTTATCAGTAATACCACAAGTTAATCCTGTAGTTCCAAATGCTGAGTTAACTTCAAAGAAAATATGAATGAAATTATATTTGTTTGAATCGATTTGTCCACTGTAATTGTTTAAACTTGACATGGTAATAAATGAAATAAATATTATTAAGAAAATACTAATTGAGAAAACTATTGATGACATTCTAACTGTTTCATCATCAATTCTTCTTCTAAAAGCTCTAACACTTGGTCGACCCATAATTTTTGAGAATAATGATAAGAATAATATTGCCATAGTGGTAGTTCTAATACCGCCACCAGTTGAAGCTGGAGCAGCACCAATGAACATTAAAATTGAACAAATGATTAATGAAGTAGAGGTTAGTTTACTAAAATTAATAGTTGAAAATCCTGCTGATCTAGTTGAAAAAGTTGTAAATAATAATGCTCAAGCTTTTTCTCATTTATTGCCTAAATTCTTATCATCACTTCTTCAAAAATAATTATCATTTTTAAAAGTACCTTCAAAGGAAATAATTAAGATAAAGGCTACTAAAGTTGTGACAAAGTAAGTTATAAACTAATTTTTGTAAATAGTCTTCATTGATATCTTCTTTTACCTTTGTATTTGATTAAGAATCTAAAGAAGTTTAAAATATCATGAATTACAGGATAACCTAAACCACCAATTATTAAAAGAGTCAAGAAAATAATTTGTAATCCAATATTGTGGTAGTAAGGCATAAGTGAATTTTTACCAATAATGTCAAAGCCTGCATTATTTAAGGCACTAATACAATGGAAGAAACCATATCTAAAACTTAGGCCCCAATTTTTATAAGGTGAAATATAATCTCCATATTTATCAAAATCGCTATAAGCTTTTGGTTCATTATAATAGAAATAGAAAGTTAAACCAAAACTAAAAATTATTCAAATAATTAATAAGGTTCCAATTGAGTCCATAATTAATTTTTTAGTTTGACCACTATCACCGCTGCCTCTTTCATGTGACACAACTTCAAGCTCACTTAAAGAATTTCTACGTTTAAAAAAGATTAAATTAATCAAGAAAATTCTTAAGGCAAAAATACCTAATCCTCCTAAAAAGATCAGGATTGCAATTATTGCTTGTCCAAACATATTTCAAGTATTATAGGTTGTCTTAGTGACTAAGCCTGTATCACTGAAAGCACTAGATGTTGTAAAAAGAGCATCTCAAAAACTAACTTTAACACTACTATCTTTATGAGTTCAAGGACTTAAAAGGAAAAGTGTTGCAATAATAACAGTAAGAAGATAAGCTAAAAAGATGTATTTAACTTTGGTGATATTTAATCTTCAAACTCTATAGTTTGCAAAAAATTGTCTAATTTTGCTTTTTCTTCATCAAGCGGCAATTTTTGAATTTTTCATAACATATATTTTAACTTAATTTTAAAATTATGAAATTTATTTATTATTAATAAATAGAGCACTATTTTCTTTTTTATTTAAAAAAGTTTGCCAAATTTTTGGAGTTAAAATATTAGTTATAAAAAAATAAAAATCTTTTATAATTTATAGCATAAGTTAATAAAAACACAAAGGAGTAAATTATGCCTCGTAAAAGAAAAAATGAATATATCTGTGTTATTGGAACAGGGCGTTTTGGTAGTGCGGTTGTAAGCCAACTTGCTAAAATGAATTGTCCTTTATTATTAATAGATAAAGATGAAGAAGTTTTAAAATCATATGATGATTTAGCACAAAAAGTTGTTATTGCTGATGCAGGTGATATGAAAGCTTTAAGAGCACTTAATCTTCAAGAAATTGGAACTGTTGTTGTTGCTGTTCCTGATAATATTGAAATTGTGGCTGCTTTACTCGAATTAAAAGTTAATAATATTATTGCTCGTGCAACAAGTAAAAGACATGCACGTGTATTAAAACAAATTGGAGTTAATGTTATTGTTAGACCTGAATATGAAGCCGGTGTTCGTACTGCTCTTTTAGCAGCTAATCCAAATTTTAGCCGTTATTCTCAAACATTACAAGAAATTGGCGATGGCTTCGTTATGGGTACTACTATTTTAAATAATCCAAAATTAATCAATAAACCAATCAAAGAATTAAAATTCTTTAACTTAGGAATTTCAGTTGTTTTAATTAAGAGAGGAACTGAAAGTATTTTACCTACTGGGGTAACTGTTTTACAAAAAAGTGATCTTATTACAATTCTAGGTAAGGTTGAAGATGTAACCAATGCTTTTGGTTTCTTAAATGTCGAAGACTAGGGAAAGTCCTCCACATATTCTAAAAAATAATTTTTTGCCTAATTTTCACAAAATTTTTGAAGGTTTTATACTCGATAAATGCGTTTTTCAGCGAACATTCGCTGAAAAACGCATTTTTTAGTTATAGCCCCTTCAAAAGTTGCTTGCAAAAGCTGTTTAAATTAATGAAAAAATTCAAATATTTTCTTGCACATGTATTTAATATAGTGTAAAATAGTGGTGGATAGTGGAAGGAAGTGGAAAATGTTTGGACAATACAAAAGAAACATTGACGACAAAAAAAGATTAGCTTTACCATCTAAATTGCGTGACGATTTAGGAAGCAAAATTTATTTAACTGTCGGACTTGAAGGCATTGTTGAAATTAGAAGCGAAAAAGAATTCAATAAATTCGTTGAAGTTCTAAATCAACAAAACTCTTTTGATACAAATGCTCGTTTTGTTAGAAGATTTTGATTGAGCAATACTCAAGAAATTGAACTTGACAACCAAGGACGTTTCGTTGTTCCAAAACAATTCCTCGACAAAGCTGCTATCCAAAAAGAAGCCATTTTTGTAGCCTCAGGTAATCTTGTAGAACTTTGAGGCAGCGAAAAATTTGATCAATATTGTCAAAACTTTAATGACAGTGACATATCTTCAGCAGCACAAAAAATTCTTGAAAGAAGTGGTAAATAAAATGGAGAATCAACACTTTTCTGTTTTACTGCAAGAGTCTATTGATGCCCTTAATATAAAACCAGATGGTATTTATGTTGATTTAACTTTGGGCATGGGTGGACATTCTAGCGAGATTTTAAAGAGACTTGACACTGGTCGTTTGATTGCTTTTGATAAGGACACTTTTGCGATAGAAGAAAGTCGCAAACGTCTCAGCCAAATAAAATCAACTAATTTTCAACTAATTCATTCTGACTTCAAAAATATAAAAAGTGAATTAGATAAATTGAACATTAGCCAAGTAGATGGAATCATTGCTGATTTAGGTATTAGCAGTCCACAAGTTGATAATGATGAACGAGGTTTCTCTTATAACAAAAATGCACGTCTTGACATGCGCATGGATCAAAGTCAAAAGCTTGATGCCTACTATGTAGTTAATAATTATAGTGAAAGTCAATTGGAACAATTATTAAGAAACTACGCTGAGGTAAAACTTGCTCGTCAGGTTGCGAAGGCCATCATTAGTAAGCGGCCAATAACTACCACTTTGGAATTAGCTCAAGTAGTGCGAGATGCTTATCCTGCAAAATTAGTGAAACTAAAAAATCCTAATAAAGCAGTGTTCCAAGCTATCCGTATTGAAGTTAATAATGAATTTGATTCCCTTAAGCAAATGTTACAAGATGCTATTGAACTATTAAAACCTAATACTTCTTTAGCCGTTATAACTTTTCATTCATTGGAAGACAGCATTGTTAAACATTTTTTTGGTTCACTAATTAAAAGTAAATTACCAGCAAAAATGCCAATTAATGAAGAGAAGCAATATAAAGTAAAAGTATTTCTTCCAACCAATAATGAGTTAGAACTTAATAAACGCTCTCGTAGCGCCAAGTTAAGAGTTTTGAAAAAATGCTTTTAATTTTTTTAATCTATCTTTTTTTGCTAAAAAGACTATTTTGGAGGTAATTATGAAAAAAATTTATGTAAATTTCTTTCTTAAAAAAACTAGACTTGATGTGACAGTAGTGGAAGATATTAATTCTAAATATTTTCCAGTTTTTCAAACATATCTAGAAACCAAAAACTTTGAAGCGAATAAGATTAAAGAATTTATTACGAATTTCAAAAAATATTTGAAATCTAAAGTTGCTACCAAGAAAAATGATGTAGTTAAATATTCTTTTATAGTTAAAGATAGTTTATACAAAAGTTTAAAATTTGTTAACCAAACTTTGACTTTTGATGTTCCAAGTAATACAGTTGATCAACAAGTATGAAAAGAAGTTAAAAATAAACTTGAAGAACAAAAAGAAAGTTCAACATACGAATTGATTAATTCAAACATATATTTATATGAAACAATTAACAATGATGTTGTTAAAAGCTACAGTACTTTTCCTTGAAACAAACAAGCTCTAAAATTAAATATTAATCAAGGACTTTTTGTTATTACAAAAGATACTTGACTTGCAAAAATTATTAACATTATTAAAGAATGTAATTTGAAACTTGATGCTTTACTTTTAGAATCTCAAGCTCTTAGTGCAAATTTAGAAGAAAAAGATAAAGCTAAATACTTATTCCACTTTGACTGAAATGCACTAGTAGTAAATGGCTCTATGAATGCTAAAACATTTTTCTATGAAAAATCTAACATTGACTTTAAAAACTTTGTTAATTATTTATCAAAAGAATTAAATAAAAGTAAAGAAGATACAATTTTGTTACTTGAAGCTGTGGTAGCTAATTGAAAAGTTTACCAAGTTTTAAATGATGAAACTGAAGGCTATAAAGCTTATAGACTAGTGATTTCTTTATTTGACCAAGCTATTCATAAAGTTAAAGCGTTTTTAGACCAAAATAATCAAAAAGTTGATGAGTTGGTTTTAAACTGCAAAAACTCAGAAATCTTTATGGATCGTTTTAACAAATTATATCCCGAAATGAATGTTGCAATTCTAGACGATAACGTCTCAACTTTATTCAATATACCTAATAGCCTTTTAGGCATTATTAATTTACTAAATCCTGAAAAAATCAATTGTGAAGACATGGTTAATACTTTGAATAATTTACCAGAATACAAACCAAAAAGTTTTTGAAACAAATTATTCTCATGAATATTGCCATCACAAAGAGCTCAAAAATAAGACAAAATTAAATAAAACAATATAAGGAGGTTGCCTATGGACTTAAATGCTGAAGATTTGGAAGTTAAACTAAAAGTCATTGGTGTTGGTGGTGCAGGTAATAACGCCATTAACTTGATGCTTGATGAAAACTTGCCAAATGTTGAATTACTAGTTGCTAACTCAGATCGTCAAGATTTGGTTAAAAGCTTATGTCCAAATAAAATACTTTTAGGTGATTCTACCAGAGGCTTTGGTGCTGGTGGGGACCCTAAAGTAGGACGTGAGTGCGCACTAGAAAGCATTAAAGAAATTCAAAAATCATTAGAAAACACAGATATTGTTATTATTTCAGCTGGCTTAGGCGGCGGAACAGGAACTGGAGCAGCACCAGTGATTGCCGAAGCTGCCAAAAAGATGGGCATTTTGACAGTGGCAGTAGTAACCACTCCTTTTGAATTAATTGAAGGAAAACATAAAAGCTTAATTGCTCAAGAAGGCTTGAAAAAATTAAGTGAAGTTGTTGATAGTTATATTGTAATTTCAAACCAAAAATTGGTTGAAAATTACAGAAACTTACCAGTTCAAGAAGCTTTTAAAGTTTCTAACTATACATTGAAAAATTCAATCAAAATAATTCGTGATATTATCTTTGAAACTGGGTTTATTAATTTAGATTTCAATGATTTACGTCAAGTTTTATTAGATGGAAAAGAAACAATTATAGGAATTGGTAATGGCTTTGGCAAAGACCGAGCTATTAAAGCAGTTGATGATGCTTTAATGACTCCACTTTTTCAAAGTGAAATTAAAAATTGTCAAAAAGTTGCTATTTTATTTCAGTGTGATAAAAGAGCAAGTTTAGATGACATTGAAACAGCAAAAAATCGAATTGATGAGTATTTAGCAAATAACCTTGAAGCTCAAACTTTTATCGGACTTCAATATATCGATACTCAAGATCGTGAAGAAATATTCAGAATTAGTATTATTGCTTCAAATCTTAATGCAAATGTTTCAACAAATACTTATGCGGTACCAAAATTATTGCAAAGAAATGTTAGTGAACATTATGAGCAAAATATGCAAAATACATATACACAAATTAATGGATCACATCATACTCGTATAATGAGTTATACTGCTCAAAACTATGAAGATGAAAATGAAGATGTAATGCCAAATTTCTTTGATGAAAATCATTAATAGTTAAAGTTGTATTTTATAAATTAATAGAAAAGAAGGGGGTTATCTTAATCCTCTTTTTATTTTTTTGCTAAAATATTAATATAAATTAATTTAAAAATTAAAAATATAATTTTACTTAAATTGCTTTAAAACAGTTGTTTTAGTTAAATGAAAGGAATAAAATGCATAGATTTTTTGTTACTAAAAAAAGTGATCAAGATCATTTTGAACTATCAAAAGAGATATTAAATCACATCAAAGTTGCACGTGTTGAAAAAGATGAATTTTTATGTAACTATCAAGACATTTTTTATAAGTGCAAATTAGAAAATAATAAAGCTTTAATTATCGAAAAATTAGATATAAATCATGAATTTAATAAGCCAATTATTCTTGCTGCACCAATTATTAAAATTAAAAGATTCGAATGAATTTTGCAAAAAGCTACTGAATTAGGAGTTACTACAATTATTCCTTTTGCCTCTAAATATACTGATGCAAAAATCTTAAAATATGAATTCAACAGTAAGCAAAATAGGTTTAATGAAATCATTAAAAATGCAGCTGAACAAAGCTTTAGAAACATCATTCCTTATTTAACTAAAATTATGAATTTAGAAGAAATTATTAAGACTTATCCTACTATGCAAAAGTACTTAGCTTATGAAAATCAAGACCAAAAAAATAACATTATCACTTATCCAACTAGTTCAATTTTAATAGTTGGACCTGAAGGTGGTTTTAGTCCTGAAGAAATAGAATTAGCTAAAGAAAACAATATTAAAATTACTTCATTAGGCAAAACAATCTTACGTGCTGAAACAGCTTGTTTGTATATGCTAGCTAATATCAAAGAAAAATAATAAAGCAAATATATTAATTAAAATCTTTTATTAAATATAATATTAGATATAGAAATGGAGAAACTAATGAAAAAAAATAACATTAAAGATGATTTATATTTTGCAGTCAATCAAAAATGATTAGAAAAAGCAAAAATTCCTGGAGATAAAAGTGCTACAGGAGCATTTTTAGAAATTCACAACCGCAATGAAAGAATTTTAAGAAAGATGGCTAGTGATTTAGTTAGAACTCGTGATGCAGGTGAATTAGAAGTTGGAGCAATTTTAAACTTCACAAATCTTTATTCAATGGCTAGTGATTTTACTTTTAGAAATAAATCTAAAGTTAAACCACTTAAACCTTACTTAAATAAAATTTGAGAAATGCAATCATGAGATGATTTAATTGAAAACTTTGATTTTTATCAATTAAGAAAATTCCACTTGCCTTTTGATTTTGAAGTAATGCAAGATTTTAAAAATACCGAATTACAAACTTTAGGTTTTAGTGGACCAAGTTTAATTTTGCCAGAAAAATCATATTATGATGACAATCATCCAGCTAAACAACCGCTTTTAGAAGTATTTAAAAACATGTCAAGAAAATTATTAGCTGCTTATTTTAAAGATAAAAATAAAATTGAAGATATTATTTCTAATACATTAGAATTTGATAACTCATTAGTTAAATACACAATGAGTGCAGTTGAAAGTGCTGACTATCCCTCTTTATATAATCCTTTTACAATTGATGAAATTAATGAACATTCAAAAGTTTTTGATCTTAAAGAAATAGCAGAAAGATTAATTAAACAAGAAGTTAGCGAAAAAGTTGTTGTAATTTATCCTAAATTTATGAAAGGTTTAAATAGCTTATATAACTCAAGAACATTTGAAACATTTAAATGCTGAATGTATCTTAGAAACTTAATTAGATTTTCAAATCTTTTGGACAATAAAACTAGAATTACTGCAGGAGAATTTAACCGTGCAGTAAGTGGAATTGATAAAGCTTCAAGTGCAGCTAAAAGTGCTTTCTACTTAGCTTATTCATACTTTAAAATTCCTTTTGGTTTAAGATTTGCACTTGAAAATTTTGGTCCTGAAGCTAAAAGAAATGTTGAATATATGGTTCAAAAAATGATCAAAATTTATCAAGACCGTTTAAGAAACAACAGCTGACTTTCACAAGAAACTAAAGATAAAGCCATTGTTAAATTAAATGCTTTAGGTGTTCATGTTGGCTATCCTAGTGAACTTAGACCTTTTTATGAATTAATGGTTATAACTCCATATAAACATGAAGGTAATTTAGTAGTTAATGCATTAAATCTTAATGCAATTGAAAGCGAATATAACTTTAGTCAATACAAACAACCAATTAATAAAAATTTATGAGGTATGTCACCTGCTGAAGTGAATGCTTACTATAATCCTTTTATGAATCATATAGTTTTCCCTGCTGGGATTTTAGCAAAACCATTCTACTCATTAACCCAAAGTTCTTCAGCTAACTATGGTGGAATTGGAGCTGTTATTGCTCACGAAATTTCACATGCTTTTGATAATAATGGAGCTAAATTTGATGAAAAAGGTAATTTAAATTCATGATGAAAAGATGAAGATTTCAAAAAATTCAATAAGCTTTCACAAGCTATGGTTGATCTTTTTGAAGGCCAAGATTCAGAATTTGGTAAATGTAATGGTAAATTAACTGTATCTGAAAATATTGCTGATGCTGGTGGAATTAGATGTGCATTAGAAGCTAGTCAAAAAGAATTAAATCATTCATCAAAAGAATTCTTTACAAACTGAGCTACAGTTTGAAGAGCTAAACAAAAACCTGAATATGCTAAAATGCTTTTAGCTGCTGATGTTCATGCGCCTAAGGATTTAAGAGCAAATATTCAAGCTAAAAACTTAGATGAATTTCATGTAACATTTAAAACAAAACCTAGTGATAAGATGTATTTAGCACCTGAAAAAAGAGTCAAAATCTGATAATAATTCGCGTAAGCGGATTTTTATTTTTCACTTTTTCAAAATTAACAATTTAAACTAAAAAAACTATAAAACAGGCTTTTATGAAAAATTTAAAATGTAAAATGCTTTTAAAAAAAATGTGTTTTGCTTGTGGAAATGATTACCTATTTAATTTTTATTAAGATAGTTAAAAAGCCATAAAAGACTTTATGTTTATATAATTAAATTACACACATATTTAAATAAAATGGAGGTCAAAATGACAATTAAAGGAATCGGAGCAAGTCGTGGAATCGCGGTTGCAAAAGTTTTTAAAATTGAAGAACTACCAGTCAATATTACTGAAAAAGCTAAGGATGCAGATCATGAATTAAAACTATATAATGATGCTGTTAAAAAAGCTGGTGAAAAAGTTGAAGCTACTAAAAAATTAGCTAAAACTCCTGAACAAGCTGCTATTTTTGATGCGCATTTACAAATTATTAATGACCCTTGAGCTTTAGAAACAATTACAGGTAGAATCAAAGACAATAAAGAAACAGCAGAATATGCTACAAAAGCTTTCTATGAAGAAATGGCAACAATGTTTTCAAATATGGACGATGCCTACATGAAAGAAAGAGCTGCTGATGTTAAAGATGTTATGAAAAAACTTCTTTACATTTTAAATGACATTGAAGAACCTGATTTAACTGCTATTGATAAAGAAGTAATTATTGTGGCTTATGATTTAAGTCCTTCTCAAACTGTTCAATTAAATAAAAAATATGTTAAAGGTTTTGCAACCAACATTGGTGGACCAACAAGTCATACAGCAATTATGGCTAGAAGCATGAACATTCCTTCAGTAGTTGGAACAAACAATGTTTTAGAATCAGTTAAAAATGGTCAAACAATTATTATTGATGGAATCAAAGGCGAAGTAATTGTTGATCCTACAAAAGAAGAATCAGAACACTATAAAAAAGAAGAAGCTAAATACATTAAATATTTAGAAACAATTGCTAAATACAAAGGTAAAAAATCAATTACTAAAGATAAACATCATGTTGAATTAGCTGCAAATATTGGACGTCCAAAAGATGTTGATGCAGTTATTGACAATGATGCTGAAGCAATTGGGTTATTCCGTTCAGAATTCTTATACATGGATAATGAACACTGACCAACAGAAGAAGAACAATTTGCTGCTTATAAAGAAGTAGTTGAAAGAATGAAAGGTAAAAGAGTTGTTATTAGAACACTAGATATTGGTGGTGATAAAACTCTTAAATACTTTACATTCCCTCACGAAATGAACCCATTCTTAGGTTATCGTGCAATAAGACTTTGTCTTAAAGAAATTGAAATCTTTAAAACTCAACTTAGAGCTTTAGTTAGAGCAAGTGCTTATGGTAAAGTTGCTATTATGTTCCCAATGATAACAAACATTCCAGAATTCTTGCAAGCTAAAAAACTTTATGAAGAAGCTTATAGTGAAGTTAAAAAAGCAGGACACAAAATTGCTCCTAAAAAGGATATTGAAGTAGGTCTTATGATGGAAACCCCTGCTGCTGCTGTATTAAGCGATCAATTCTGTAAATATGCAGACTTTGTTTCGATTGGAACTAATGACTTAATTCAATACTCAATGGCTGCAGATAGAATGAGTGAAACTATTTCATACCTATATCAACCGCTTAACCCTTCTATTTTAAGATTAGTAAAAATGGTTATTGATGGTGCTCACAAACATGGTAAATGGGCTGGTATGTGCGGTGAAATGGCCGGAGATAGACGCGCATTGCCTTTACTTTTAGGTTTAGGTTTAGATGAATTTAGTATGTCTGCTGGTAATGTTTTAGCTTCAAGAGAATTGGTATCTCAATTAAGCAAAAAAGACATGGAAGAATTGGCTGCTCAAGCTATTGAATTAGATAGTGAAGAACAAGTTATTAAACTTTTAAATAAAGCTTTAAAATTAAAATAATTTAAATTAGTCTACCTTAATGGTAGATTTTTTAACATATGCTCATATATGATTATTTATTCCATTATCATTGAAAAATACTATTTTATAGTATTATTAGTAAAAAAGGAGACATATGAGCAATATAAACGGAACAATTAAAAAGACTTTTATCGAAGTTATTGAAGAATTAGAAAATAACCCAAGTATTTTTTCTAAAAAACAATGTTATGAAACACAAGGCTACATATTTAATAAAAGCTTAACGGCTGATAAAGATAATAATCAATTTATTTCTTTAATAGTTGGAGATGAAATTGATACTAATGATTTCTTTGAACTTAAATTCTTTTATTATCCAAAAGATAAAAATAAAACTGATAAAGAAAAATCATATTCTGTAATTAAAAAAATATTTGGTTTCAAAGTACAAACTAAAACTAAACAAGAAAAACAAAATGAAGCAAACAAAAGACAAAACGATTTAGTTAAATATAGTTTTGTTTATACAGTTTCAAAAAATAAAAATTGACATAAAATGCCTTATAAAGCTATTATTCAAAAAATATCTGAATGTGAAGAAAATAAAACAAATGTAACAAGTGTTAAAGAATTAGAAAAAATTAATGTTGAAGATGTCATTAGAATCGACGATGAATTTTTAGATCAAAAAATATTCAACAATAAAAACTTCTTATTTTTCGATTTTGAATCTAGATTAACAAAATTAAATGATAAAGTGGCAATTAGTTACTATCCAGTTCAATATTCTTCTTTTATATCAAACTTAAACAATAAAGAATTTAATGAAAAAGAAAGAAAAAACTTTTACAAAGGTGTAGTTAAAGACAACCGTAAGTTTTTCCAAATTGATGGTTTCATTTTAGATCAATATAGCAATATTTATCAAGATCAAAGTCAAAATTTAATAACAAGAGAAGAAGTTCAAAATATTTTAGATGCTAACAAAATCTTAATTTCTTATGGCATTAAAGCCGATTTAAACAACTTGAAAAAAATTGTAGGTAAAAAATATGTTGAAAGTCGATTAGTCAATTATATTGATGTTTGCAATTTTACAATGATAATTAAAAAATTAATTAGTAAAGAAAAAGAAACAATGTATAGACAAACATTATTTAATGTGGCAAAATATTTTTGTACTTATGATGATGCTTTACTTAGTGAAGAATTAAAAGAAGAATTAAAAAATAAAGATAAAAAAATAAATATACTTTTTCAAGAAGAATATAAATTTGAAAAATTGAATATGCATGATTCATTTGAAGATTCAAGAATCTTAACAATTCTTTGAAATAATGTTGTTCATCGATTTTTACAACGAGAACTTTGCAATAATTTATTTTATAAAAAATCAATAGATGACAATGATTCTAAAGTTGAAAAAAGAATAGAAACTTTTAGAGACTTAATTTTTGCTATAAAATATTGATTAGACAAAATATATAAAGAAGAAAATTCAACAAACTAAAAGGAGATAAAAATGAACAGAGTTAAAAAATTAACAAAAAGAAAATTCTATAATGGACAAGATTACATTTTAGATGAAAGAAAACAAACAATTAAATTAACAACCAATTTTCATAACACACTTTTAAATAGTTTAGGAACTTTTAATGGTTTCAAAAAATTTGGTGGTAGCTCAATTGGTAACGTCTTAGAAACAGATAGCTTCAAAAGTCATTTCCAAGCTTTTTGTTTTATGTCAAGATTAAGTATGCCAGTGTTACAAACTAAATATATAGATGCCGGGGTAGCTATAGAACCTAAAGTTTTTGAACTTATGCAAAATAAATTTAATGAAATGCATCAAAAAGATATTAAAAGAGGTAAAGTTAGTGCTGATAGTCAACCAACAAAAGTAATTCATATTGAAGCAGCAAATGTCGGATATGACTATTTTAAAGGCAAACACGACATTTTAGGTGGTGTTCCTGATGGTCTTATTCCTTCAAAAAATATTGTAGTTGAAGTTAAAACTGTTCAAGAAAAGAAAAAGGTTGATTGAGATGCTCCCAATAATAAAGTACCTCTTGATTACAAAAAACAAGCCCAACTTTATGCTTATTTATTAGGCTATGACAAATATATGATTGCAGCTGCATTCTTAAAAGAAGAAGACTACGCCGATCCTGAAAACTTTCCAATTAATGAAAGATATTTTGCAACTTATCCTTTTAAAGTTGATAAAAAAATGGCTGAAGATGATGCAAATACCATAATTGAATTTTGAAAAAGATATTCACAATTGGGTGAATCTCCTAAATACAATTTAACTAAAGATCGTGATTTAGTTGATTATTTAAGATGCCATAATGAAGCTGAATGAAAAGAATTGTTTGATCGTTGAAAATCATTAGGAAAAGTTGATGAAGATTATGAATTCAATTAAAAAAATAATTAATTTTGGCCAATATTACAAATTTTTTGTTAAGCAAAAATACTACATTTGACACAATCTTTTAGATAGTGATTTAGAAAATAAAGATGCTAACAACTTTTCATTGCCTTTAATTAAAAATTATCATTCTTTAAACCTTGCTCAATTTAGCGATGATGAAAGTGAAGAAGGTGAAGAAGAAACATTTTGAAGTGATTTTGTTTATCAAGCAGAAAACACTCCTTGAGACTTTAAAGGAGCTAATTTAATAGCTTATGATAAGATTGAATCTCAATATATCGACTTCTTAAAAAATAACATTTGAAAAGTCCAAAACAACTATGAAACAGCCATATTCAAAAAAGTAGCAGACGTTAAAGAAGCTACAATTAACACACAGGAAGCTTTAAAAGACAGCAAAATTAAATACATTATTAATCCTGTTTTTTCTTTTAAAGCTTTAAGCAAAAATAAAGAAGAATTTACAATAAAAGCCCAACCTTTTGCTTATGATAAAGTTAATAAAATTATTTATTTTAAAAGAATGAATTCTAAAACAACTAATAAAGATTATTTAGAAGCTAATTACTTATATCAAGTAGCTAAAAAAGCCAAAGTTGAAGTTAAAAAAATTCAAAATATTATTTTTGATGACTATACTCAAAATGGTTTTGTTTTTAGAAAAGATAAACTAAACTTAAGATTAATTGAAGCTTCAAGTTGTGGTAAAAACAAAATGGACAAAAAGGCTTTAAGAAGTGATCTTGGTTACACAATTAATGATGGTTCTTATTTTGCTTCAAAAAATGAAGCTAATGTTCATGGAGATTACCTTTTTGCCGCACTTCAAGAAGATATTTTCACTCAACCAAGTGCACGCAAAATGCCAAAAACTTCTTTAGAATTTATGAGCAAAGATCCAAGAAGTAAATTTGGAGACTTTAAAGAAGTAATAAGTAAAATTGTAGAAGCTTATTATTTAACTAAACCAACATTTTCATTTGATAATCAAATTATGTTGCCGGATTCAGATATGTTTTATGGTAAAAACAAAGATTTAATGAATAAAGTTAGAGTAGCTGTTACACCTCTTGAATTACAATATTCTCCTGCTGTCAAAAAATGTTTAAAAACTTTTGATCAAGAATACTTAAATCAATTTTGAGAAAAAGTTAAGGAAAAAAGATCATTCCATAATAACTTTTCATCTTTTGTTTTAGAAATATTATCTTTATTACACCAAAAAGACAAAAGAATTATTTGATATGACTATGAAGGTCTTAGCTCAGTATTTCCAATAATTGACTACTTGAATCCTTATATTCAAATCACTCACCAAGTTTCAATTATTGAAACAATTAATGGACAAATAACAAATAAAAATAATATTGTTAAAGACCCTAAAAATATCACGATTTATGATCTTCTAGACAATATTATTGCTGTTTATTCAAATAAAGCTGACTACTACATTGTTTATAACAAAGGTTATGAAAATACCAGAAACAATGAACTTATAGAATTAGCTAAACTTTATTATGCTGATAGTCAACATAAAAAAGACATGGAACACTATTTATCTATAAATAAGCTCGATATGGAAAAATTAGAACAATTAATTACTTATGTTAATGAACATACTATTGACTTATTAGATTGTTTTAAACCAATATCTAAGAATAAATTCGATGAACGTTATGGCATGGATGCTAATAAAAATTATTATGTTTTTAAAACTAATTATGTCCCTCAAGCTAAATTTCATAGTGAAAATTTAAATAAAGAAATTTTATATACTTCAGTTTCTAAAAATAGTATTCCTTTTAACGTTGAAAATTTAGCAACTTACTATAAAGACGAAAGATTTTCAACTTTCATTTATGAATTATGAGGCAAAACCAGTATTAAAAAAATTGAACACATTATCACTGAAAATAAATTTAAATTAAGACATATTATTAAACCTTATAAAACTCTTGAAATCCAAAATGGATCAATGGCTTTAGAAGAATCAATTAGTCGTAAATTAGGCATCATTGGTGACAAAGCTTGAGAAGCTAAAATTGAATATTTAAAAGAATACTGTGAAAATGATGTTATGGCTATGATTATGACATATGATTTTATTATGGAAATAGTAGCTAGTGTATTTCCTAAAATTTACGAAAACGAGTATAAATTAAAGGAAAACCAATATTATGATTTTGATCCTAATAGCTTAGAATTAGTAATCAAAAACAACTAATATACAAATAAGAAGACATAGATATCGAATAAATATCTATGTTTTTTGCTTTTTTATTGCTTATTTAATACTTAAAAATAGAATTAATATTATTATATGTATCAAAATGTGAGAAAATTTCCATAACTAACACAATTTTGCCTTTTTAACCTATTAAAAAATTATAATTTATATGCAATGACTAACGTATTATATCTAAAAGAAATATAAGCTACGCTTACAAATCATTGCAAAAATTGATTTATTAACAAATATGTTAATATTCATGAAAATTTATTTTATCGGGAGATTAATTATGAAAAAAATTAATGTTTACAGTGAATACGGAAAACTTAAGGAAGTACTTGTTCACACACCTGGAGACGAAATTAGGCGCATCGCGCCTTCTCGCCTCGATGAACTATTATTTTCAGCAATTTTGGAACCAGATTCTGCAATTGCGGAACATAAAAGATTTGTTCAATTATTAAAAGATAACGGAATTAAAGTTATTCAATTGGACGAATTATTCGCTAAAACTTTTGACTTGGTTAGCGAATCAGTTAAGCAATCATTAATTGAAAGATGATTAGATGAATGCGAACCAAAATTAGATGCTACATTAAGAGCTAAAGTAAAAGAATACATTCTTGAACTTAAAGCTAAATCATCTAAAAAAATGGTTAGAGTTATGATGGCTGGTATCGACAAAAAAGAACTTGGTATCGAATTAGATAGAGATCTTGTAGTTGACCCTATGCCAAACTTATACTTTACACGTGATCCATTTGCATCAGTTGGTAATGGTATTTCATTACACCACATGAAATATGTCACAAGACAAAGAGAAACAATATTCTCAGAATTTATCTTTGACAATAACCTTGATTACAATACAGTACCTCGTTGATTCGACAGAAAAGATGAAGGAAGAATTGAAGGTGGAGACGTATTTATCTACTCAGCAGATACATTAGTAGTAGGCGTTAGCGAAAGAACTAACAAAGAAGCTATTAACGTTATGGCTCGTAAAATAGCAGCGGACAAAGAAGTTAAATTCAAAAGAATTTATGCAATCAATGTTCCTCCTATGCCAAACTTAATGCACTTAGATACATGATTAACAATGTTAGATAAGAATAAATTCTTATACTCACCAAACATGTTATCAGTATTAAAAGTTTGAAGAATCGACTTAAATGACCCTGATTTTGTATGACACGAAATTGAAGGTTCATTAGAAGAAATTCTTGAACAAATTATTGGTATGAAACCTATCTTAATTCCTATCGCAGGTAAAGGAGCAAGTCAATTAGATATTGATATCGAAACTCACTTCGATGGTACAAACTACTTGACAATTGCACCTAGTGTTGTAGTTGGATATTCAAGAAATGAAAAAACTGAAAAAGCTCTTAAAGCAGCTAAAGTTAAAGTTTTATCATTCGAAGGAAACCAACTTTCATTAGGCATGGGTTCAGCAAGATGTATGTCAATGCCTCTTATTAGAGAAGACATTAAGAAAAAATAAATCATAGTGATAAAATTTTATCAGCTCAATTTGCGCCGTAGTGCCAATTTAGCAAAAAAATAAATTTATTAATTAATTTAAGGAGAAAATATGCCATTAAACTTAAAAGGTAGGAGTTTAGACTCAGCTCTAAATTTCACTACAGATCAAATTAATGCACTTATTGACCTTGCTATTGATTTAAAAAGATCAAAAAGACAAGGGTTACATGCTAACAATCGTCCACTTGTTGGAAAAAACATTGCTATCATGTTCCAAAAAGACTCTACTAGAACACGTTGCGCCTTTGAAGTGGCAGCAGCTGACTTAGGAGCATCTTGCACATATATCGGACCTGCAGGTTCTAACTTTGGTAAAAAAGAATCTATCGAAGACACTGCACAAGTTTTAGGAAGATTTTATGATGGTATCGAATTCAGAGGATTCAAACAATCTGATGTTGATGCGTTAGTTAAATATTCTGGAGTTCCAGTTTGAAATGGACTTACAGACGCCGAACACCCAACACAAATGTTGGCAGACTATATGACAATTAAGGAATTCAAAGGTGATCTTAAAGGCAAAAAAATTGTCTTTGCTGGAGACATCAAAAATAATGTTGCTCGTTCAATAATGATTGGTGCTGCTTTTACAGGAATGAACTGTGTTCTATGCGGACCTAAAGAACAAGCAAAAATTGTAAAAACTGGAAAAGGTTACAAAGAAGTTTACGAAAAATGTCTAGAATTATTCAAACGTAATGGTGGATCAATTACATTTGAAGACGACAAAATCAAAGCTGCTAAAGATGCAGATGCAATCTATACAGATGTTTGAGTATCATTAGGAGAAGACTTCTCATTATTTGAACCTCGTATCAAAGAATTAGGAGCATTCCAAGTTGATATGAAAATGATTAAAGCTGCAAAAGAAGACGTTATCTTCTTACACTGCTTACCAGCTTTCCACGATGACCACACATTATTCTCAGCTGAAATCAAAGAAAAATTTGGTAAAAAATACCCAGTAGTTGCAACTGGAGCTATGGAAGTTACTGATGAAGTATTCCAATCAAAATGCAACAGATCAATTGATCAAGCTGAAAACCGTTTACACACAATTAAAGCTGTTGTTTTAGCAACTATTGGTTACTAATTCTCCCAATAGTCTTATAAAACAGTACAATTACTAAAATTTAAAAGATTTAAATTATGTCAAAAATTGTTATAGCTTTAGGTGGAAACGCTTTAGGAAACAATCCTGAAGAACAAAAAGAATTAGTTAAATTACCTGCTAAAAAAATAGCAGATTTAGTTAAAGAAGGTCACCAAGTGCTTGTTGGTCATGGTAATGGTCCTCAAGTTGGAATGATCTTCAATGCCTTTGCTGATGCAAAAAAAGTTAATGAAAAAACTCCATTAGTACCTTTTGCAGAAGCAGGTGGTATGTCTCAAGGCTACATTGGTTATCACATGCTCACAGCGATAACCAATGAATTGAGAAAGAAAAAAATTGAAAAAGATGTTTTATACTTTTTGACTCAAACAATAGTTGATGCTAAAGATAAAGCATTTAAAAACCCTACAAAGCCAGTTGGTCCTTTCTATAAAACTTTAGAAGAAGCTGAATTGGCTAATCCTAATTCAACCATTAAAGAAGATGCTGGTCGTGGTTTTAGAAAAGTTGTTCCTTCACCACTTCCTCTTGACTTTATTGGAATGAAAACAATTAGAAAAACATTTGACGCTGATAATGTTGTTATAGTTGGTGGTGGTGGTGGCATACCTACTATCGACGAAAAAGGACAATATAAAGGTGTTGATGGCGTTATCGACAAAGATTTCGCTTTAAGTAAATTGGCTACAAAAGTTGAAGCAAACTTATTTGTGATTCTTACAGCAGTAGAACATGTTTGTGTTAACTTTGGTAAACCAAACCAAAAAGCTTTAAAAGAAGTAACTGTTTCTGAACTTGAACAATACATCAAAGAAGAACAATTTGCTCCAGGAAGTATGCTTCCTAAAGTTAAAGCTGCTATTGCTTTTGTTAACGAAAATCCAAAAAATGTAGCTGTTATTGCTGACTTAAACAAAGTATCACAAGCTATCGAAGGCAAAAGTGGTACAAGAATTATCAAAGGATAATTCAATAAATAAAAAATAAAACTTTATTAAAAAACTAAAAAGGAAATTTAATAATGGAAGAAAAACAAACAAAAGAAAAGAAGATTTCCTTTATAGCTGCTATGTTGATCGTTATAGGTGGATCAATTGGTGCTGGTATCTTCTTTAAATCAGGTGCTGTTTTAAAAAGCTCGCACAGTAGTTTGATTCTAGCCATTTTCTGTTGAATAATTGCATCATTTGCGGTTATTGCAATGGCTTTATCATTGATTGAAATTTCATCAGTTAAAAATGACAACTTGTCACTTATGAGCTGATGTAAAGTCTTTAACAGCAAACGGATTTTCCGCGCTTCAAAAGACTTTATGACCTATATCTATTTACCTCTTACATACTTATTTATGCCTATGTATGTAATCATGTCACTTCAAGATGGTGTTGGGGCATTAATGAATAAAGATGCTTTAACATTCGGAACAAATGCTGACTGACTTATTTGATTATCAATTAGCTTATTAATGACTGTTTACTTCTTAACAGTACCTGCAATTTGATCAAAAGTTGGTAGTGTTCAAAACATTGTTGTTTTAAGTGTTAAATTTATACCATTAGTATTTATTACTATTATGGGATTTGTATTAGCATTCACTGGAAATGGTGGTTTAAACGAAGTTAACTGAACAATGCCTGCTCCAGATCAAACATTTGCAGAAGCAATTAAATCAGGTAAAAGTGTTACTGCTTTACCTAAATTAGGAGCTGGTCTTGGTGTATTCCTTGCTGTTGCTGCTATCTTCTTTGCTTATGATGGATTCTATGTCGCTGCTGGAATTCAAAGTGAAATGAAAGAACCTAAAAAGACTCCTTTAGCAATTTTCATTGGTTTAGGAATCACAACCTTAATTTACTTAATTGTTGCTATTTCAATGTCACTTAACGGTGGATCATTCTTTGGCTTCAATGGATACATGAGTAGTTTATTCAAAAATGAAAAAGCTGGTCGAATTGTTTTTGGTTTAATTAACATTTGTATTTCAATTGGTGTTCTAGGTATTATTAATGGTTTCTCAATGTGAGCTCCTCGTTATGTAGAAGATTTATTAGCTACAGGCGACTTACCATTCTGAGAAAAATGACACAAAAAATTAAATCCTAACAAACCATATGTTGGTATTATATACTCACTAGTAATCACAATTCCTGTTGTTATTATCTTTACTACAATTGGTGCTTTAGCATATATTGCTGATAACTCAGATTATACAATTTATAGTAGTGATGCGCATCAATCAATGGCAAGACTATATGCCTTCTGCGACTTGATGGCTAACTGAACAGCTTTATTTACATTCGGATTTATTGCTGTTGCAATTTATGGCGGAATTAAAAATAGAAAAACAAACAAAATTGAAATTAAAAATAAGAAAAAATACTTCTTACCATTTGCATGAATTTCAGTTATCTTAGTTGGATTTAGTTTAGCTGTAACTATTTTAGCTCCTATTACTGATATGTTCTTACTTGCAGGCGTTAACAAAGATTATGTTGACTATTCAGTAGACAGTAGTCTAGGAAATGCAACACTTGAAGAATATGTAAAAGCTATTGATGCTTCAAGAGCTGAAATGTACAAAAACTTAATTATTTCTAGAGTTGCATTAGTATGTGTATTAGGAATATTTGCAATGTTAACATTCCTTCCTGCAGTTATTGAAGATGCAATTAACAAGAAAAAATATGGTTCTTTAGAAACTTATGAAGAATACAAAGCACAAAAATTAGCAGAATTGTCAAAAGAAGAAGCTACTTTAACTAAACAAAAACCAGTTGAAGTTCAAGCTTAATTTATAAGGAGAAAGTATGTTTAAGAAAAAACTATTAATATCAAGTTTAGCAGTTGCTTCATTTTTACCTGTATCAGTTGTTTGTGTCTCTTGTGGAGATGGTAAAACTGATGAAGAAAAATACTTAGAAGCTGCTAAAGTTAAATTTGAAAACATTAAAGCATATTTAGCCAAAATAAATGACTCTTATGAAGAGTATCAAAAAACTACAAAAATAACTGATTCTGCAATTATTGCTAAAAGAGATAAAGCTAAAAAACTTGGCGAAAAAATGAAATCTGAAAATTACTACAGCGAATTAATTAAAGACAAAAAAATAATAGAAATAAATACTATTTTAAATGACTTATGAAATGAAGTTGAATCATATAAAGATGCAATATTGAAAGATTACTTTTAATAAGTAACATCAAAAAAACTTTTCATTCAATTAAATTAAAAGAAAAACTTTGCACATATAAAAATCTCCATTATTTATTGTGTGAAGTTTTTTGTTTTTTCAATTAACCTATAAAAAAGCTTAATTAGCAAAAACAACCTTAAAAAATACTTATTTTTACAAAAAAATAAAATATTAAAATAGGCATATATTTTAACTATTAATTTGTTATAATATTGACATTATGGATAAAAACATTATTAAAAGCAAAATTATTAAAGAATTAAAACCAATTTTAAACAAATTAGGGATTGAAAAGGACGATCTCTTAATTGAACCTAAAGTCAAAGCCGATTTCGCTTCTAACGTTGCATTAGGAAACAAAGGCAAAAATCCTATGGAACTTGCCAAAAAAATTGTTAAAGAATTAGAGCCTAAACTAACTTCATTAGGTCTAAAAAGTGTAGAAATTGCAGCTCCTGGATTTTTAAACTTTTACATTGATGATCAAACAATTATTAAAAGTTTGAACCAAATTATCAAACAAAATGAAAACTTTGGTCGTGGTAAATTAAAAGGAAATCTAAACATCGAATGGGTTTCAGCAAACCCTACTGGATACTTGCACATTGGTCATGCACGTAATGCTGCTATTGGATCAGCACTATACAACATTTGTACTTTCGCAGGTTTAAATGTTTTACGTGAATATTACATCAATGATGGTGGTAACCAAATTAACACTTTAGCTCAAAGTATATTTGCAAGATATAAACAATTTTATGAACCAGATTTCCCTATGCCAGAAGACTGCTATGGAGGTCAAGACATTGTTTGAAATGCTGAACAAATTAGAACAAAACATGGAGATAAATTTAAAGATCTTAAAGAATTAAATGATGAAGCTTTAAAAGTATTTAAAAAAGAAGGTGTGGCTAATTTCTTAAAACAAATTAAAGTTGATCTTAAAAAATTTAAATGTGGATTTGATATTTGATTTAGTGAAAAAACTTTATATGCAAACAACAGTAAAAGAATTTTAGACACAATTAAAAAACTTAAAAACCATTTTGAAGCAGATGGTGCTACATGACTTAGAACAACAAAATATGGTGATGATAAAGACCGTGTTGTAATTAAAAGCAATGGTGATTTTACTTACTTTGCACCAGATATTGCTTACCATGACAAAAAATTCAAAAACTCAGGCAAAGATCCAATTATTATGAACATTTGAGGCGCTGACCACTTAAGTTACATCACTAGAATGAAAATAGCAATGCAAGACTTAGGTTACGACCCAAACAAATTAATTGTTCTTTGTTTACAATTAGTAAGACTTATGAAAGATGGTCAAGAATACAAAATGTCAAAACGTAAAGGTACAAGTTTTTGATTAAGAGACTTTGTTGACCTTGTTGGAGTAGACAGTGCTCGTTTCATTCTTTTAGATAGAACATATAATTCAAAACTTGACTTCGACATTAACATTGCAACTTCAAAATCAAATGACAACCCTGTCTTCTTAATTCAATATGCAAATGCTCGTTCATACCAATTGCTTAAGAAATCTAAATTAGATGTTTCAAAACTTAAAGCAACAAATATTGACAACGAACTTGATAAAAAATTAGTTTCGACATTGCTTGAATTTCCAGAAGTTATCATTAGTTCAGCAACTAAGTACTTAACACACTTACTAACACAATACTTAATTAGAGTTGCCAAAGAATTTAACTCATGATACTCAAATACAGAAAAAATTATTGGAAGCAAGAATGAAATGAATTCTTTAACTATTGCTCGTGCTGTTAATATTGTTTTAGAAAACGGATTAAGACTTTTAGGTGTTAGTTCAAAACACAAAATGTAATTCAAAATAATTTTAGGAAGTACTCAATAGTGCTTCTTTTTTATAATTCTAATTCGCTATTAAAGAGTCAAAAAATTATGTTTTTTTAATAGATTCAGAAAAAATAATAATTATATTTTGATTAAAAATAGAAAGGGACAATAAAAAACTAAATTAAAAATAGGCAATATTAATTAACTTAAACTTATATATCAACTGTTTGAATGTTTAATTTTGATTGTTTTATTTTTTGATTAATATTGATTTGAAAAATATACTCAAAATTGTCCAATTTAACTATAAAACAGTCTATTTAGTAATTTTATTAGATATAAAATTCTAATAACATTTAAAAGATTTATTTTAAAAAAATTAATACAAAAATTAACTGATGAAGATGTTAATAGAAACAGAGTAAAAATGGCTTCATTAAAAGATATTTTAAAATAAAATGTTAAAGATAGCTATGATGAGTTTGCTCAAGTATTTACTATAGAAAATAGCGGAAAAGCTTTATCGAAAATGAAATTCACAATAAAATTATAGAAATAAAATAAAATGCTAAAAACTAAACAAATTACCCACCTAGGTGAATTGAAGGATAATTATAAGACACACACTTGTGTGGTTTTATTTGACATTTCTTAAAAAATGATTATTAATATAAAAATTAATAATATAATTAAAACTAATATTTAATATAAGGATTAATATGCATAAAAAGAAAGTTATTTTAGGAATGTCTGGAGGAGTAGACTCTTCAGTAGCTGCATATTTATTACTTCAACAAGGTTATGATGTTGAAGGTCTTTTTATGCGGAATTGAGATTCATATGTTAATAATGATTTTTTAGGCAATGAAAATATTAGTCAAGATATTTGCCCTCAAGAACAAGATTATCAAGATGCTTTAGCAGTAGCAAATAAATTAGGTATTAAGCTTCATCGTGTTGATTTTGTCAAAGAATACTGAGATAATGTTTTTGAAAACTTTATTGAAGAATATAAAAAAGGTCGAACACCTAATCCTGATATTTTATGCAATAAATATATTAAATTTGATGCTTTCTTAAAATATGCTTTTGAAAAACTCAATGCTGATTATATTGCCATGGGTCATTATGCCAAAGTTAAGAATGGTAAACTTTATCGGGCGAAAGATCAAAATAAAGATCAAACATATTTTTTAGCTCAATTAACTAATCAACAACTAGAAAAAGTTTTAATGCCTCTTGCTGATTATCCTAAAGAAGAAATAAGAAAAATAGCTAAAAAATTAGACTTAGCTACAGCTACAAAAAAAGATTCAACAGGTATTTGTTTTATTGGCGAAAGACATTTTACAAAATTCTTACAAAACTATATTCCAGCTCAAAAAGGAAAAATATTAGACATTAAAACTAAAGAAGTTTTAGGAACTCATGATGGTTGTTTCTATTACACTATCGGTCAAAGAAAAGGATTAAATTTAGGCGGCAAAAGTGAAGCTCACTATGTTTGCGGTCATGATGTCAAAAACAATATTATTTATGCTGCACCAGCTAGTGATCCTAGTTATTTAGAAAGTAATATGCTAATAGCTTCAAACTTATGTCTAAATCATCATCGCTTTAATAAAAACAAATTAAGTGCTAAATTTAGATATCGTCAAAAAGATCTTAAAGTTAAAGTTGAATTCTTAGAAAATAATAAAATTAAAGTATTTTATCCATCAAAAGCTCAAGCAGTAACCCCCGGTCAACAAGTTGTTTTATATGATCAAGACAAGTGCTTAGGCGGAGCAATAATTGAAGAAATATACTTAAACAATATTAAAAAAGATTACATTTAGGAGATAACTATGGAAAAATTAACATCAAAAGAAATTAGAGAAAAGTGACTAAGGTATTTTGAATCAAAAGGTCACTTGCGTGTTGAAAGCAAATCATTAATTCCAGTTAATGATCCTTCTTTGCTTTGAATTAACTCAGGTGTAGCAACACTTAAAGATTATTTTTCAGGTAAGAAAAAACCGCCTAGAAATAGATTAACTAACAGTCAAAAAGCAATTAGAACTAATGATATAGAAAACGTTGGTGTAACTTCAAGACACCACACATTTTTCGAAATGTTAGGTAACTTTTCAATTGGCGATTACTTTAAAAAAGAAGCTATCGCTTTTGGTTATGAATTCTTAACTAATGAATTACAAATAGACCCTAAAAAACTTTACATGACTTATTTTGCAGAAGATTTGGATACTAAAAAATACTGAATGGAACAAGGAGTTGAAGAATCACACTTAATTCCAGGAACTAGAGATACAAACTTCTGAGATGTTGGTAGTGGACCTTGTGGACCCGATACAGAAATCTTTTATGATAGAGGACCTAAATATAACAAACGTGGTTTAGAGTTGCTTAAAAAAGATATTGAAAATGACCGTTACATCGAAATTTGAAATATAGTTTTTAGTCAATTCAATAATGATGGTGAAAATAACTATACTGAATTAAAACAAAAAAATATTGATACTGGTGCAGGACTTGAAAGAATTGCTTCAATTATGCAAGATGCTCCAACTAACTATGACAGCGATCTTTTTATTAACATAATTAAAGAAATAGAAAAATATGCCACAGTTAAATATGACATTGATAACTACTTTAAAAAAGATAAAAAGCAAACTGAAATCAACACTAACTTTAAAGTTATAGCAGACCACATTAGAACAGTGGTTAATGCTATAGCTGATGGAGCTAAAGTTTCAAATGTTGGCCGTGGTTACATTATTAGAAGACTTATTCGACGTTCAATTTACAAAGGAATGCAACTAGGAGTTAAAGGTCTATTTTTACATAAATTAGTAGATGTAGTACAAGATTCATTACCTTATGAATATGACAAAAAACCTGTTGTAGTAGCCATTAAAGAAGAAGAATTAGCTTTCCATCAAACTATTGAAAAAGGTAAATTATTACTTGAAAAATTTATGGATAATAAAACTAAAATTTTCTCAGGTGAAGATGCTTTTAATTTACTTGAAACTTATGGCTTTCCAATTGAGTTAACTGTTGAAATTTTAGCTAAGAAAAATATTAAAGTTGATCTTAAAGCTTTTGAAGAAGCTAAGGAAAGACACGCCAACTTAAGCAGGGGTGAAAAAGTTAACGGAATGGATAAAGTAATTAACTCATTAGCCTTAATTAAAGGCAAAATCGGTGAATTTATTGGTTATACAGACTTAGAAAGTAAATCAAAAATTCTTAAACTTTTAAATAATGAGGAAGAGGTAAAATCATTAAATGGTGAAGGTTATTTGATCTTAGATAAAACACCTTTTTATGCTACTAGTGGTGGTCAAAATCATGACCATGGTTTCATTTTACAAGGTAAAAATAAAATCAAAATTTTAGATGTTTTTAAAGACAAATTTGGTAACCATATTCATAAAATTGAAGGCAAAATTAACAATAAGGATACTGTCGAATGTTATGTTGATAAAGAAGTAAGAATTGGTATGGCTCGAGGTCACTCAGCAACTCACTTATTATTCCGTGCTTTAGTTAAAGTACTTGGACCTCATATTGATCAACTTGGTTCAGATATCACCGAAGAACGTTTAATATTTGACTTTCCAGCTGATGAAAAACCAACTGATGAACAAATTAAAAAAATCGAAGACATAATGCATGGTTGAATTAAACAAAATGTTGAACGTGAATATATTGTAACAAACATTAAAAAAGCCAAAGAAATGGGCGCAATTATGACTATTGACGAAAGTGAATACATGGATCCTAATAACATTCGTATTGTTGACTTTAAAGGTATTACAAAAGACCTTTGCGGTGGTACTCACTTAGATAGAACCGGAATTTTAGAAGACTTTAAAATTACTAAAGTTGAGAAAAAAACTGCTGGTGTATTTAGAATAAGAGCTGTAGCTTCTCATAAATATGTTAAACAATATTTAACAGAATTAAATCAAAGTTTAAAAGAACAATTAGATGCTTTAGTTAAAAAAGCTCAAAGCTTTGATAGTAAATATCAAATTAAATTTACACCTAATAAAGATGTTGAAATTGAATGTGCAAACATTAAAAAAACAATTGATAAAGTTCATGAAGATATCAAAGAATTAATCAAAAACAAAAGCAATATAACCTTTGATTTTGATAGTGTTCAATTAACTAAAAACAAAAAATACCCTTATTATTTAAACATTGATTTTGATAGTTCCCAAGTTAAAGTTGCTGCTGCAACGCTTAGAGAAAAATTTCCTGAAGCTATAATTGTTTTAGGTGCTAAAAGTAATAATCAAATTCTTTTATGTGTGGCCGCTAAAGTGCTTGATGCTAACAAATTATTCCAACAAATAGCTTCAAAAACCAATGGTCGTGGTGGTGGAAGTTCAATTATTTCAATGGGTAAAGTTGACTATACTAAAGATCTTGAAAATATTATTAAGGAACTTATTTAATGCGAGCTTTAGCTCTAGATTTAGGCACTAAAACTTGCGGTTTTGCAATTAGTGATGAAGGCATGATTATAGCTAGTGCACTTGAAACATTACATTTTGAAGAAAATGATTTTAATGCAATTATTGAGCAAATCAAAATTTACCAAAAAACATATAAAATAGATAAATTGGTATTAGGAAAGCCTTTAAGATCTAATAATACAAGTAGTGAAAGAACAGTGCTTTTTGAATCTTTTGCTCATAAACTAAAAGGTATTTTTAAAGACTACAAAATTTATCAAGTTAATGAATATGGAACTACTATAGCTGCTACTAATATTTTAAAAGAAGCAAAACTTTCTATTAAAAAAAGAAAAGCTCATAAAGATACTTTGTCAGCTGTTTTAATCTTGCAAGAATTTTTAAATTATGGAGGTGTAGAATTACATGATTAGTGCTGTAATCAATTTAAGTAAAGGTGCAAAAATTGGCTTAATTGTTTCTGCTATTGTTTTTGTGATTATTGCCTTTATAACTTATATTATTTTACTAGTTAAAACTAGAAAAATTCGTAATGAAATAAATACCAAAGAAGCTCAAAAAGCTCATGAAGCTATTTTGAAAATCAGAGGTGAAGAATTAGGAGAATTCCCTAAAGAATTAAAAGAATTTTTTAAAAGTAATCTTGATGATTATGATTTAGAAAACTTTATTAATACTATTTATTTAAATGATGTTCAAGAGATTTTACTTGTTGGAAGTAAGTTAGAATATCCAACAGCTTTATTTAAAAATAAATCACAAGCTCAAATTTGTTTAGAAAAACAAAACATGAATGTAAGTTTATGAAATAAAGCTGTTTTAGAATTACCTAAATACTTTAAAGATCAACCTTCATTTATTAATGTTAATGAATTAAAAACTCAAGATAAGAAATTCAAATTGATTTTTTCAATTAATTCAACTGAAACAAATCAAGAATTATTTGACAAATATTATCCAATGTTAAGTGAAAAAGGGATGCTTGTTGTATTACAAAATTCAAATACAAAAAGTGGTTATAGAGTTTTAACTAAACATTTAAAACTTAATAAAATTGTTTATGAATTAAGTTATGTAAAAAGCGGATTCTTATATATAGTAAAAAGTAAAACTGAAATAAAAAATGAAAACTAAGGACTTTTTTGTAACGAAAATGTTCTTTTTTTAACAAAAACTAAACTAAATAATTAATTTATTCATTATGAAAGCAACAACAATAATCAAAAAAATTCGCGAACATACTTCAGGCATTTTGAAATTGGATGATGTAATTTGAAGTTTTTCGAATGGGAGTTAAAACCCTTAATTCCTGAAATATCTTATTTTGTTCAAAAAATAAGAACTTTACTCGAAAAATTTTTAAGTCATTTATATTCTTCGACTTTTGCTTCACTTAAGTATTCAACTTTCATATTCATTCCTTTCTTATGCATAATTAATATTCTATATTAAAAATCTTTTTTCTATATAAAGAAGAAAAAATTCCACTTAAATATTTAATTAAATTTAGATCACTAAAAAGTTGATTTTTTATCGATTATTTATCGTTTTTTAGCTTTTCTCAAATAATGGACAAAAAATAAATTTATTTTATAAAATAAAGCTTAATATATTGTAAAATAACTATTATTAAACATATAAGGAGGGATAGATGGCAGGTAAAAAGCAAGAAAAAATCATATTAGCTAAAGAAACATTAGAAAAATATCAAGCAGAATATGAACACTTAATTAAAGTTGAAAGACCTGAAATTCAAGCAGCTTTAAAAGAAGCTAGAGCACAAGGTGACCTTTCAGAAAACGCTGAATATGATGCAGCCAGAGATCGTCAAGGTATTGTTGAAGCAAGAATTGTTGAACTTGAAGGCATTTTAGCAAATGCTGAAGTTATTGAAACAAACCAAAACAAAAAAGGTAAACTAAAAGCAGGTATCGGAGCAACAGTTAAATATCTTAACTTAAAAACAAATAAAGAAATTACAGTTAAAATCATGGGTATTCATGATTCTAATCCAATGGAAGGTAATATTTCTAATGAATCACCAGTAGCACAAGCTATCATGGAAGGTGATGAAGGCGCAACAGTTGAAGTTGATGTGCCTAATAAATACAGTATAAAAATCTTATCAATTCAATACAAATAGTTGACTATTCAATTGATTTCATTTAAATGATTAATACATGAATCAGTTTTGTATTGTTTTTTTATTAACTTTTTAGACTAAAAACAAATAAAGAAAGAGGTAATTATTATGGTTATAGGTATAAGCGGAATGATTAGTAGTGGTAAAAGCACACTAACAAGAAATTTAGTTAAACACTACAAAAATTCAATGATGTTAAAAGAATATGAAGAGGACGATGATGTCTTCAATACATTCTTAAAATGACTTTATGAAAAACAACCTAATTTAACAATTGGTTTTCAATCTTATGTAGTGGAAAACCACACATCTAAATTAGCAGATTGTTTTAAAAAATTTAGCGAAAAAGGCTATAAATACAAGGATAATCACATATTTTTAGATCGTTTTAGTATTGAACATTACATTTTTGCTAATGTTAACTTAAGAACTAAAGGTAAAAAATATTTAGAAGGTTATGATGCACTTTTCTCTCATCTTATTACTAAAGATGAAACTCCAGATTTAGCAATTTTTCTAGATATGACTTTTGACACTTTCAAGAAAAGATTATTTGAAAGAGGTAGAGAAGTTGAAACTGAAAACTGAAATAAAAACAAAGATTACTTTAGAGAACTTTATGATCTTTATAAACCATTATTTATTAAACAAGCTAAAAAATATGATTTAAACTATGTTATTATTGAAACAGATAATTTAACTGAAAAACAAGTTTTTGAAAAAGCTGTTGAAGTTATTAACAATTACGATTTCAGTAAAATGGAACGTTACAATAAATAGGACTTACAATGATTATTGGTATAAGTGGCATGATTGGCAGTGGTAAAAGTACACTTGCTAAAGGCTTACATAAACATTATAAAAAATCAGTTTTATTAGAAGAATTTCAAGAAAATGACCCAGTTTTTAATACATTTTTAAAATGAATGTATGAAAAACAACCTAATATTCACATTGGTTTTCAATCATATATTATTGAAAGCTTATCAGACACATTTAAAAAAACAGTAGCTAAATTTAAAAATAATAACTTAAATTTTAGAGACAATCATATCTTTTTAGATCGTTTCAACATCGAACACTATGTTTTTGCTGTTGTCACTTTAATGGATAAAGATCCTAAATATCAAGCAGGTTTTGATGCTATGTTTGAAAAAATAGTTGATCCTGAAGATAATCCGGATTTGGCGATCTTTATTGATATTGATTTTAATGCATTCAAAGCTCGTTTATTAGCTCGAGGTCGCGCTTCAGAAGTTGATAATTATGCTCAAAATGAAACATACTTTAAATTACTTCATTCTTTATATAAAAAGCTTTATATAAGATTAGTTGAAAAATTTAAGATACCTTATGTTATCATTAATAGTAATAACAAAAGTGAAAAAGAAGTTTTACAAGAAGCTATTAATATAATAGATAGCTATGACTTCTCAAAATCAAAGAGGTATAATGAATAAGCAAAATATTGACTATCGAATTAAAAAGGTTTTATATACTCAAGAAGAAATTGAAGCTAAAATCAAAGAATTAGCAACTTGAGTTAATCAACAATACAAAGACTCAGACAATTTAATCATTGTTGGTCTTTTAAAAGGATCAATCCCATTTTTAGCTCAGCTAATAAAAGATATAACTGTTGACCATGTTTTAGACTTTATGACTACTTCTAGTTATGCAGGAGCAGGCAATAGTAGCGGTAGTGTTAAAATCATTATGGACTTGGCTCAAGATATTAGAAATAAAGATGTTTTAATTGTTGAAGACATTATTGATTCAGGAATTACACTTGATAAAATCAAGCAAATTCTTTTATCTCGTAAACCTCGTTCATTTAAAATAATAACTCTTTTAGACAAACCACACAACCGTAAAGTTGAATTGAAAGCTGATAAATCAGCCTTTATCGTGCCAAATGAATTCTTAGTTGGTTTTGGTTTGGATTATGATGAAAAAATGAGAAACCTCCCTTATATTGGAATTTTTGATAAAAAATATTTAAAAAAATAATGACAGTGTAATGCTGTCATTTTTAAATCAAATTTAGTTTTTCTTAATAGCTAATCCCGAAGGAGCATCAGCAATTAAAGTTGCATCATTATGTTGTATTAACATTGAAGCTGCAAATTTAGAGTTTACTGTTTTAGTATTCATTAATTTAAAAATTGTGTTGCTTTTATCAAGTCCTAAAGCAATAACTAAAATCTTTTTCGAGTTAAATAATGCACCAGAACCAATTGAATAAATTTCAAGTGAATTAAGTTGATTATTTCTCTGCATGATTTTAAAGTTGTTTAATAAATCGTTATTTAATCAAAAATTTGATGTGTAATCTGAGTTGTAATTCTTAAATTTATCGATATAACCTAGCTCACCGTTTTTGCCCAAAAACACTATAGACAAGTCGAATGCTTTATTTTTGAAAATAAAGGGATCATATTGTTGATCTTTTGTTGGAGCGAAAGTTATAGGAAAGAAAATTTGATTAGTTGGCATGTTAATTGGCGCTAAAAGATTCTTATCAAAGAAACTATAAACAGAAGTAATTGTATTTTTTGTTACATTTGCAATTTCTTCAGTTAAAAAGAAATTAACTTTATTAAAACTGTATTTTCCTTTTTTAACATCATTAACAATTTGACTATAAATTCCTCTAAAATCATCAGTTGCATTAATCGCTATATTTGAATTAGGTTTCATAAACAACTGATTTTCAATAACTTGTGAAACATATTCACAAATATCAGAATAATTATTCATACTTAAATATTTGATTGCCATAGGACTCCTTAAAATAATTCTATAAAATTATATTACATTTAAAATGTTTTTAATTTTTAATACTATCAATCAATTAAACTTAATTAAAAATTTATCTAAAATTCGCCATCTCATTCGAATTCATAATCTAAAATTCGAACAGTATCACCTGGTTCAATTCCTTTTTTAATTAAATCATCTCATACACCAATTTTTTTGAGCATATTATTAAATCTAATCAAATTATCATAAGAAATTAGAGGGATTTTTTCATAGATTTTTTCAACTTTTGGCCCACTAACTTCAAAGAAACCACGATATGGATTTGCAATAGTGAAATCATCTTCAAGTTTAATTTCAACCATTTCAACTTCTTCAACTTCAGCTACTGGAGTAGTTTTATTTGCTTCAATAACTTTTCAAAGCTCAGCTTTTAATTGATCAAGGTTTTCTTGCTCTAAAGCACTAATTACTATAACTTTAACTTTAGGATATTTCTTTTTAAACGCTTTAAGATGATCTTTAAAATCTGGCATATCACTTTTATTAGCGACCACAATTTGTGGTTTATTTTCTAAATGCATGCTATATGAAGCTAATTCATTATTAATAGTTTCATAGTCTTCAATTGGATTTTTTTCACTTAAACCAAAGTCAATAATATGAGCTATCACACGACATCTTTCAATATGTTTTAAAAATTGAAAACCCAAACCTTTACCTAAACTAGCACCTTTAATTAATCCTGGTAAGTCAGCTACAGTAAATGAATTATCAAAATATCTAACCAATCCCAATTGAGGAACTAAGGTTGTAAATTCATATTCAGCAATTTTTGCTTTAGCGTTACTAATTACTGAAAGTAGTGTACTTTTACCTGCACTAGGTTTACCAACTACACCAACATCCGACATAACTTTAAGTACAATATGTGCTTCAAATTTTTCGCCTTTTGTACCATTTTCGCAAATTCTAGGAGCTGTATTTCTAGGGCTTTTAAATTTCATATTGCCACGGCCACCTTGGCCACCTTGAGCTACTAAATAATTTTTATTAGGCTCAATAATATCAGCTACCACTTTATTATTTTTATAAACAACAGTACCAAGAGGAACTTTAACATAGGTGTCTTTGCCAGCTGCACCATAAAGATTTTTAGGCCCGCCATTAATACCATCTTCAGCAGTTATCTTTTTATTTCCATATAAATTAAGTAAAGTGTTTTTTCCTAAATCACCTATAAAATAGATGTTTCCGCCTCTTCCACCATCTCCTCCATCTGGTCCGCCTTTGTCAACATGAGCTTCACGACGGAAAGAGATCATGCCATCTCCACCTTTACCAGCTTGAAGAGTTATTTTGATTTCATCAATAAATCTTGCCATAGTTCCTCCTATATTAAATTAAGTTTTTTAATTATATATAAATAATTATTTTTCTAATAAGAAATCACAAATACTTTTTATTTGATACCATCTACATTGTCAATGTCAATATTTTTAGTGCGATATAAAATAAATTTTGGATAATTATTTTTTAATTTTAAAAAAGGTTTAATTTCTCTTTTTAAAATGTCAAAATTTTCTAAATTATCAACTACTTGAACATAAAGTTCTTCACCATATTTCGAAGCCGCAAAATCTATTTCTAAGTTTTTGGTGATTAATTGATTATCTTTATTTTTTTCTCTAACTTTAATTTAACCAATATTTACATCATAGTTTCTTATAACTAGTTCATTGTAAACAATGTTTTCAATTGCATGTTCGATTTTAATATTGTTGTAGCCGATTCTTGAATTTCTAATTCCTAAGTCATAAAAATAAATTTTGTTTAATCTTTTGATTATTCTTTTTCCTTTTAAATTAAATAGTTGTACTAAATCAATCAAATATGTATGAGATAAATTTTTAAGATATTTATCAATAGTAAAGTAGGCTATATTGTTTTGTTTTAGTGTTTTATATGTATTACAGATATTTAAATTGTTAGTTAATGAACCAACATTAGAAGTTAAAAAATCAACAAATTCTTGTAAGTATTCATCACTTTTTATTTTATTGCGTTCAACTATATCATTAATATAAGTAGTTTCAAAAAGTTCTTTTAAATATTTCTTTTTGCTTTCATAATTTAAATTAACTAAAAAAGGCATACCACCAAAAGTCAAATATTCTTTAAAAACTTCATCGATGTTTAATTCTTTTTTAACACTGTAAAATTCTTTGAATGTTAATGGTCTAACTTTGATTTCTGTAGCTCGACTACTAATTTGAGTTTCAATATCTCTTGATAAAAATTTAGAATTACTGCCAGTAATATAAAGATCAACATTTTTAATATTTAATAAATAATTAACTGAATCTTCAAAATTTTTAACATTTTGAATTTCATCGATTAAAACATAATATTTGTTTTCATTTATTATTTGTTCTTTAATGAAGTTTAAAAGATTAAGACTTTTTCTTAGTTTTTTATTTTCCTCAAGTTCTAAATTTATTTGAATAATATTTTGACTCAATACTCCAAGTTTTAACAATTCAGAAGCAAAAAGATTAAATAATAAAAAAGTTTTGCCACTTCTTCGAGGACCAGTTACTATTTTTACAATGTCTTTATCTTTTCATTCTAAAAGACCATTTAAATATTTATCTCTTTCAATAGTCATAGTCAACTCCTTATATTTATATAAGAAACTATACAATTAATTTGTCATAATGACAGACTTTTTTAACAATTTTGATTAATTTTTGATTAATTTTGTAAAAAAAGTATGTAATATTGCAGGTTTTTTGACAAATTTGCTTATTTTTTATTAAAAATATTCAAAATATTAAAAAAACTAGTACACTGACTAGTTATTTCTCTTGTTAAATTTTTCTAAATAATCCATAACAGCATAACCTAAACCATGTTCTTGAACGGCTTTGGTTATAAAGTTAGCTTTATCTTTAACTTCATCTTTAGCATTATCCATAACATAAGAATAGTTGAATTTGTGGAACATTGAATAATCATTTTCACTGTCACCAATAACCATAACTTCTTCTGGGTTATATCCTTTTAATACATGTTTTAGAAGTCAAAGAATAGCATTTCCTTTTGAAGCTCCTTTAGAAATAATTTCAAGATTCATATGTGTCACAATTACTTGGCAATCAAGTTTTTCAAGTTCTTTAATTAAATCGCCAACATTTGGAGTGTTTTCAAAATAAACTTCAATTTTGGCTACTTTTTTAATGTCTTTTTGATCTTCATATAATTCGAATTGTTCAAAAGTTTCATAACGATAATAAATTTTATTTAGGAATTCTTTATCTGCTTCTTTAAATACATAAAAAACATCACTACTTCAAGCAGCAGCTGAAACTTTGCTTTCTTTAAAGAGTTTAAAAATCTTTTTAACTACGCTTGCTTTAAGATATTCTTCATGTAAATATTTATTATGTTTGTAATCATAAATTTGTACACCTGAAGATCCAATCATATAATCAGCATCTACTAATTTTGCAAGTTTTAACATTCTTGGACAAATTGGATTACCAGTAGCAATATTAAAACTTAAATTATCTTGTTTAATGATGTTTAAATTGAAGTTTGATACATAACAATCACGAGCATAAAGTGTACCATCAACATCACTAAAAACTATTGGTTTTTTATCTTCTTTTTGACTCATAATTTGCCCCTTTCTCTAAATGCGCCTATATAATAATAATTTATTATTAAAAAAACAAAAACATTTTTTTAAAAATCTTAGTTTAAAGCAAATAGTGTAATTTACCAAAAACATTGTTTTATAGGTTTATTATTCAAAAAATAAGCTTAAATATTTTTCTAAAAAAAATAATGAAAAATTTGCTTAAAAAATTAAAATAATGCCAAATAAATGACATTATAATTGATTAATCTAAACGGTTTAATTCATTAAATTTAATTGCTTTATTTCTAACTTTAGCTTTAGATTTATTAATCATACTTAATGCTTCTGAGATTGGTGAAGCAACAATATCATTATCAATAATTCCAATAGCCACACCGCTTTTACCTTCAAGTAAACATTCAACAGCTTTAATTCCAAAAAGTGAAGCTAGAATTCTTTCTTGAGCTGAAGGATTACCACCACGTTGAATGTGTCCTAAAACATTAGGTCTAGTTTCTCATCCTGTTGCTTTTTCAATGTCTTTAGCTAGTTGTTTAATGTTATATAATTTTTCACTAACAACTATTGTAATATTTCTTCTAACAGGTTTAGCATTTGTAGTTAATTCAACACAAGTTTTAACTATTTCTTTTTCATCAAGACGGTATTCACTTGTTGCAATAACTTCTGCCCCTGTTGCAAGTCCTGTGTGTAATGCTAAGTCACCACAGTTATTACCCATAACTTCAATAATCATAATTCTTTTATGACTTGCTGCTGTATCTCTAATTTGGTCAATACATCTAACAACTGTATTTAAAGCTGTATCATAGCCAATAGTAAAATCACTTGAAGCTATATCATTATCAATTGTCCCTGGAAGTCCAATAGTTTTAATTCCTTTTTCATGTAATAATTGTGCTCCTGCATAAGAACCATCACCACCAATAACTATCAAAGCATCAATTTTACGTTTGTTTAAATTTTTAATAGCAATTTCACGAATTTCTGGATCTTTAAATTGAGGATACCTTGCTGAATAAATACAAGTGCCTCCACGACTGTTAAAGAAATCTAAATCAATTTTTGTTGAAGGCACAATATTATCATCAACTAATCCTTTGTAACCTTCATATACTAAAAATGTTTCAATTCCACGACTACGAGCCATTTTAGCTGCTGCTCTAATTGCACTATTCATTCCAGGAGCATCGCCACCTGAAGTTAGAATAGCAATTCTCTTAATTTTTTTCATAATTCACCTCGACAAAAAAAGTATCTAAATATCTAACTAATTATATAAAAAGTAGTTTCTAAATAAAAATATTATTTAGCCTGATAATTAACAAATATGAAAATATTTTTATTTTTGTATTTTTTAGGCAACTAAAATATGAAAAAATGACACCTTTAGCTTAAAAAAATCAAATAAATAGCTCTAATAGTGATATTTATATATTTTAAATTTAATATATGTTAAAATTATAACCGGATGTTTAATATAGAAAATATTAAGCTAAATCGCTAATACTACTTAAATCGCACTTTATCAGATTTCTATTAGTTGATGTCCAATAATGTACTTGAAATTAAATATAAACCAAACTTGAAAGTACTTATTTAACATTAATTTAAGGAGATTTTATGACACCACACATTAATGCCAAAGAAGGTGATATTGCTAAGACAGTTTTAATGCCAGGAGATCCTTTAAGAGCTAAATTTATTGCTGAAACATTTTTAGACAAAGGATATAGACTTGTTAATACTGTCAGAAACATGTACATGTATACAGGTACATATAAAGGTCGTCCAGTAACAATCGCTGGAAGTGGAATGGGTTGTCCATCAATTGGGATCTATTCATATGAATTATTCAAATTCTACAATGTAGATAACATTATTAGAATCGGTACAACTGGTTCATACAAAAAAGAAATCAAACTATATGAAACGATTTTAGCAACTGAAGCTTATGCAGATGGTGCTAGTTATCGTCGTTTAGTTTTAGGAGACAAAAGCCATGTAGCTTTACCTAGTGCTAAATTAAATAAAGAAATTGAAAAAGTGGCTAAAAATTTGAACATTAAATTAACTTTAGGCCGTGTACACTCTTCAGATGTATTCTATTCATCAGTTCCTCTTCAACAAAGAATCGATGAAACACATGCGCTTTGTGTTGAAATGGAATCATATGCTTTATTTACTAATGCTGAAAAATTAGGTAAAAATGCAGCATGTCTTTTAACAGTTAGTGACAACTTAATTACAAATGACGAAACAACACCCGAAGAAAGACAAACAGCTTTCAAAAACATGATGGAAATTGCTTTAGGTGTTGCAAAATAAGGGAGGTTAAATAATGCGTGTCGTTGATTTAATCGAAAAGAAAAGAGAAGGTAAAGAATTAACAACTCAAGAAATTGAATTCTTAATTACTTCTTATGTATCAGGTAATACACCTGATTACCAAATGGCTGCTTTTATAATGGCAGTTATGTTCCAAGGAATGGCAAAAAAAGAATTAGCAACTTTTACTAAAACCATGATGCACTCAGGTGAAGTTATTGATTTAAGTGAAATTCCAGGGATTAAAGTTGATAAACACTCAACAGGTGGAGTTGGAGATAAAACTACTTTAGCAGTTGCTCCTATTTGTGCCGCTTTAGGTGCTCCAGTAGCGAAAATGAGTGGTAGAGGTTTAGGCCACACTGGTGGAACAATTGATAAACTTGAATCTATTCCAGGATTTCATGTTGAATTAACTGAACGTCAATTTATTGAACAAGTTAAAAAACATAATATTTCAGTTATTGTTCAATCAAAAGAATTAGTACCAGCTGATAAAAAACTTTATGCTTTAAGAGATGTTACTGCTTGTGTTAACTCAATTCCTCTTATTGCTTCAAGTATTATGTCTAAAAAATTAGCTACAGGTTCAAATGCTATTTTATTAGATGTTAAATGCGGTAAAGGCGCCTTCATGAAAAATGAAGACCAAGCTAAAGAATTAGCTAAAACTATGATTTCAATTGGTAAAGAATTAAACGTTGATGTTCGTGCAGAAATTACCAACATGAACCGTCCAATTGGTTGTGAAATTGGAAACAAAAATGAAGTTTTAGAAGCTATTTGAACTCTTCAAGGCAAAGGTCCAGAAGATTTCAATGAATTAGTTTATTCTTCATGCGCAACTATTTTAGAACAAGCCAAATTAGTTAAGTCTCATGCTGAAGGGCTTAAAAAAGTTGAAGAAGTTATTAAAAATGGCAAAGACCTTGAAAAATTCTATGAATTTGTCAAACTTCAAGGTGGTGATGTTAAAGCATTACAAGATCCTAAATTTTGAAGTCCAAAACATTCTTTAGATATTGTTGCTGCTAAAGATGGTTACTTAGATATTTTTGACTCATTAGTTTTCGGTATTATAGCTATGAAACTTGGCGCCGGCCGTGCTAAAAAAGAAGATAGTATTGACTTTGAAGCAGGAATTACTCTTCACGCTAAAACAAATCATAAAGTAACTAAAGGGCAAAAACTATTTACTCTTTATTCTTCAAATCCGATTGACAAGAATTTAGTTAAAGAATTAGAAACAGGTTACAAAATTGGCAATTCAAAAGTTGAAAATAAGATTATAATTGCTAAGTTGAAATAATAAAAAATTAGGAGAAAAAATTATGCAAATTAATTACAACAAAATGATTGATCACACTTATTTAAAAGCTGATGCGACAAATAAAGAAATTGATAATTTATTAGATGAATCCAAGAAATATGACTTCAAAACTGTTTGTGTTAATTCATCATGAGTTGCATACTGCAAAGAAAAATTAACTAAAACAAACATTGGAATTACATCAGTTATTGGTTTCCCTTTAGGTGCTATGCTTACAAGTGCTAAGGCATTTGAAGCTAAAGAAGCTATTAAAGCTGGTGCTGATGAAATTGACATGGTTATTCAAATTGGAAAAATGAAAATGGGTGACTATGACTATGTTTTAGAAGACATTAAAGCGGTTAAAAAAGCATGCGGCAAACATGTTTTAAAAGTTATTATTGAAACAGCTTTATTAACAGAAGCTGAAATTAGAAAAGCTACTGAAATCGTTATGGCTTCTGATGCTGAATTCATTAAAACTTCAACAGGTTTCTCAACAAGAGGCGCAACACTTGAAGATGTTAAAATCATGAAAAGTGTTTGTGGAGACAAATTATTAATCAAAGCTGCTGGTGGAATCAGCAACAAAGATGACATGATCAACATGGCTTAAGCTGGCGCAAACCGTTTCGGAACAAGCCGTTCAGTTGCCATTGTTGAAGGTAAATCTTCAAAAGAAGGGTACTAAATATACATTAATAAAATTACCATTTTTGACTTTTGCTTAGGCAAAAGTTTTTTATACTAAAAACAACAAAATAATAAATAAATTAAATAATTAATATTATAATAATACGTATAGAAATGAGGTCAAATGTCAGTATCAAATAAGTTAATTTCAAAAGAAGCTTTTATTCGTTCTAAACGTCCAACAATAAACAAATTAACTACTCAATTAATTAATAATTATTATGCTGATAAAAAGAAAAGCAAAAGGATTAATTGAGCTAAAGGCGGTTTATGAAGTGGCGTTGGAATATTTTTATTAGGTCTTTTATTATTAATAACAACCATTGCCCTTTTTGCTCTTTACTTTCGCAAAAAAGAAACATTTTTCGAAAACAATAGTGAATGATTCTTTGGCATGCTATTTGGTATTTCATTAACTTTAACTATCCCTGGCTTAATTGTTCTTTTAATAGGACAAAAAGCTAAAAAATATGTGCTGAAAGATGTTATTACCAAATTTGATAAATATAAATTAATCAAAAAATTATTTAACTTCTTTACTCTTGGTTACAAAGAAAATATCGTTGATGAAAATAACAAAATTCACAAAAATTATGACTTAATCAATTTTTATAAAAACACACATAATTTCAAAAATTTTGAATTTGGTTTTGCTCCAATCCATAAAAAATATGAACAATATGAAGCTTTAACTGATAACCAATATTTAAAGATGCAAAATGTTTACTACGAAGGCAACATTTGACATGATTTAGCCTCAATTAATCATAAACTTAAGAAACAATTAATTAAAGCTAAAAGCAGAACATATGGACAATTAATCGAACAAAAACTAAGTGTTAAACGCTTCGGAATTGCCGTTAAACTTAGAGAACTAAATCCCGAAGTAAATGTGTCATTCTTTGATAAAGATAACTTCTATACACCAAGTGATTACACAAGCGTTGAATTACCAAAAGCTTACGAAAAACTTTTACTTAAATCAAATAATCATGCTGTTTTAAAAGCTTGATTAGATCAAAAAAATAATTTAGAATTCTTAAATGAAATTTTCAATGAATTGACTATTAGCCAAATTAGTGTTCCTAACACTAAAGCGAATAAAAAATATTTATTAAATAATTTATCATTCTTAATTAGAAATACAGAAGCATTTATTTGATTTGACATTCCTTTTGAATTAATTGATTTAATCTTTGAAGCCAAAACCATTAATAAAGAAGATATTATTGAAACCTTAACAAATAAATTAATGGATGACTTTTATTTAATATACTTAGCTTTACAATTATTAGTTCCTTTTGGACTTGAAATATCAGTCAAAGAAGAAATTGTCAACAAGCCTTTAGAAAGTGATTTAACTTTTGAAGGTGAAAAAGAACAAAATAAAGATAATAATCAGGAAAATAATCAAACACAATCAAAAAATAGTAAATAGCCTAACAAGCTATTTTTATTTTGCTTTTTAATTAAATAAAAAGAAATCCCACTTTTATTGGAACTTCTTTTGATATTCTATATCTGAAAAATTATCATCGTTTTCATCTTCATTATTATTAAAAAAATAAACAATTACCATTGGTCCTTCTTCAATATAAGTTAAATTTTCAGATTCTAGTAATTCTAGAGTTCTTGCTCTGAGAGCACCACTACCATAACCAGTTATTATTTCTAAAGAAGTAAGTTTTTTCTCTTGGGCTTCACTTAAAGCTAAAATAACTTTTGAAGTAGCTTGTTCAACATTTAATTTATGTAAATCAATTGTTTTAGTCATAATTATTGAATTTCAATGCCTGCATTAGCCATTAAGTTTAAGGTGAAATTGTGAAATTGTTGAGCATTATGTCCTGGAGCATCAAATGTGGCAACAGCATCTTTTAAAACAATAACTTTTTTATCAATTCTATTTTCATTTAAATATGTTTTTAAACTCAAAGCAAATTGTAAAACACAAATATCTGTGCAACAACCAGTCAAAACAAATTGATCATATTTTTCAATTAGTTTTTTGTCAAAAAGATGAAATGCATTAGTTGAATTTTTTTCTAAAACACTTTTAACATAAGGTTTTAATTCCTTAACAATTTCAGCCTCTTTTGTGTCTTTAAGGCAATGAAGTGGATATTGTTTCATCTCCAAATCAAAAGTATTATGACTATCGCAAATAAATAAATTGTCTTCTTTTTTATTGTCTTTTAATACTTTTTCAATATTAGGTATTATTTTTTTAACTATTGGACTTGCCAAAGCGCCTTCATTGCAAAAACCTTCAAGCATGTCAATAACACAGATTATTTTTTTCATTACTAAACTCCTCTACTAATTAATAATATTATAAATTAGTTTTATTTATTGATAATTTTTTTATTAGAATTTACCTATAGTACTGTTTTATAGTATTATTTGTTCAAATCCTCAATTTCTTTTTTAAGTTTTTCTTCTTCTAATTGTTTAGCTTTTTTCTCCATATTATCTTCAATTTTACCTGTTGTAAAGTTAACTATTAAAGTAATTACAACTACTACTGCAATAGCTACTCCAACACGAGCATAAATATTAAATTTAGATATGTATGAAGTTAAAATAATTCACAAGAAAACTGAAAGAATTGGAATATTAAAGTTATAACTTCTAATATTTAAAACTTTAAAATAATGAAGCAAAATATTTAATCCTATTATTAAAAGTGAATAGATAACAATTACCGAAATACAAATTGCTAAATTTGTAATTTTTTGATTATGATAATCAACAGTTGCAAATAATCATCAAACAAAAGGAAAAACAACACAAAAGAGCAATGTAAATAATACATTGACTAATGGTCTTCATGTTTTAACTTCTTTTTTCTTTTGTTTACTATTCATAGTTATTTCTTAATTTTGTAAGAATGTTGATAAATTCTTCAACTGTCACAGTTTTTGTATCTTCTTTACCATATTCACGATAAGAAATTGTTTTGTCTTTTTCTTCATTAGCCCCCAAAATCACTTGGTATTTTGATTTTGACATTTGAGCCTCACGAATTTTTTTATTTAATCTTTCATCACGATCATCAATCTTGACTCTGAAATTACAATTTCATAATCTATTGAAAATATTTCTAGAGTAATCTAAATTTTCATTTAAATTAACAGGGATAATTGTAATTTGTTTTGGCGCTAATCAGAATGGTAAGTTACCTTTAGTTTGTTCAAGTAAAATAGCAACAAATCTTTCATAAGTTCCGATTAAACCACGGTGAATCATAACCGGTCTTGCTTCTTTACCATTTTTATCTGTATAAGTAATATCAAAGTTTTTAGGTTGTAAAAAGTCTAATTGTATGGTTGAAACAGTAATTTCATGGCCTAGTGCTGTGTCAATTTGAATATCAATTTTTGGTCCATAAAAAGCAGCTTCACCAACAACGGTTGTATACTTAACTCCCATATCATCAAGAGCTTTTTTAAGCATTTTTTCAGCGCTATTTCACATTTTATTGTCATTAAAGTATTTTTCTTTGTCATTTTTATCACGAAGTGAAAGTGAAATATAGCTAATATCAATATTGAAAATTTTTAATGTTTCTTCAATTAATTGATACATACTTTTAATTTCTTGTTCAATTTGATCTTCTCTAACAAATAAGTGACCTTCAGTTAAAAGCATTCCTCTAACACGTTCAAGTCCTGTTAAAGCACCTGATTTTTCATAACGATAAAGTTGACTTTGTTCTGAATATCTAATTGGTAAATCACGATATGATCTTTTTTCTAAGTTATAACACACAATGTGGTGAGGACAAGTCATTGGACGAGGAATCAATCTTTCGTTTTCAATAACTAATGGTGCAAACATATCATCTTTATAGTGAGCTAAATGACCACTGGTTTTGTATAAGTCTTCTGAACCAAAGTGTGGAGTTAAAACTTCAGTAAATCCATATTTACGGTCCATTTTTAATACTAAGTTTTTAATTTCATTATGAATGTACATTCCATCTTCAAGTCAAATTGGAAAACCTTGGCCGCATAAAGGATGCATAGCAAAAATTTTCATTTCTTTACCAAGCTTTCTGTGGTCTCTTTCTTTTCTATCAGCTAATATTGCTAAATAGTTATCCAATTCTTCTTTTTTGCTTCAACTTGTTCCATAAATTCTTGTTAATTGGATATTGTCACTGTTACCTCTTCAGTAAGCTCCAGCAATACTTAAAAGTTTAAAGTTTTTAATAACTTTTGTACTTTCAACATGACCACCAGCACATAAATCTTTAAATATTATTTCTTTATTAAGAGGATCTTGAAGAGCATAAAAAGTAATCTTTTTGCCTTGTGCTTTTAATTCATCATATAGTTCTTTTTTATATGGTTTGTTTTTAAAGTCATAATCTTTTTCAGGAATTTGAATAGTTACCAGATTCCTGCTTGCTAATTTTTTCATTAACTTTTCAATCTTACTTAATTCATTAACACTTAAAGGTTCTTTAAATTCGAAATCATAGTAAAAACCTTCTTCGGTTGCAGGTCCAAAACCTAATTTAACTTCTGGATAAAGTTTTTCAACTGCGGCACCTAAAAGGTGACTTGTTGTATGATTAAGTAACTTGTCTACTTGTATTTTCATATATACCTTCTTTTTTCTAAAACAACTGTTTTATAGTTGAATAATGTTTTCTTTGCCTATTGCTCTTGATAATGTTTTAAGAGCTGCTTCATGAGATTCAGGACCGCCATTTGAAGCACAATAATTGCTTAAAACTATTGGTCTAATCCTTTTTTCAAATAAGTTTACTGCTGTTGCTTGAACACAACAATCTGTGTCTATTCCACAGATATAAATTTCTTCAGGTTTAACACTTTTGTAATATTTTTTTATCTTTTGCCATTTTATCTATACCCCATTTTCTTCATCAAATCTTCAACAATAGGTTGACAGATTGCTTGAGCTTTTTGTGCGCCTTCGGCCACAACTTTATCAACCATTTTGGTTGCTTTTGCATAATTAGCTTGAATTTTAGTTAATTCATCTTTGACAACTATTGCTACAGCACTCTTGAATTGAGCATAGTCTTTGTCTTTAAATTCTTTTTCTGCTTCTTTTAAAGTTTTATTAGTTAGTGAAGCATAAATATTTAATAAGTTTAATACTCCAGGTTTATCTTCCGAAATGTAAACTTTGTTTTCACTGTCTGTGACGCTTTTCATAATTTTTTTGTAAGCAACTTCAGGATCATCATGAAGATAAATTGTTGCTTTAGTGCCTTTGTCACTTTTTGACATTTTTTTAGTTGGATCAGTTAGTGACATAATTCTAGCGCCTACTGGAGGAATAATTCCTTCTGCTAACTTAAAGTTCGTTTTATAATCACGGTTCAATCTTTCTGCTATAGTCCGTGCTAACTCTAAGTGTTGCTTTTGGTCTTCACCAATAGGAACAAAGTCAGGATTATAAATTAAAATATCTGCTGCCATTAAAACTGGATACATTAATAAGCCAACTGGAATTTTTTCTGTACCATTAGCTTGTTTTGACATCTTTTGACTTTTGTCTTTAAATTGAGTCATTCTGCTTAATTCACCAATTGATATTTCAGTAGTCATAAGTCATTGAGCCAAAGTATGTTCAACAACATCACTTTGGTAAAATATTGTGCTTTTTTTAGGATCTAAGCCACATGCTAAATACATTGTTACTATTTCTCTTCTTGCTTGGTATAACTCTTTAGGATCAACATAACCTGTTGTTAAAGCATGTAAATCAGCTACAAAATAGTAAGCTTCATCATAATTTTCTTGTAATTTAACAAAATTACGTAAAGCTCCAATGTAATTTCCTAGGGTTAAATCACCTGTTGGTTTAATACCACTTAATAATCTTTTTTTGCTCATAACTACCTCTTTTTTTATTTAAGCATATATAACTATTTTTTATTTTACAACAATTTTATTATCTTTGTAAAAGATAAAGAGAAATGTAATAAATTAAATTTAGTTCAAAGTTATTAATTTGCTTTTAAATTTTATTTTGTATAATAAAAATATGAGTAAAAAAGATAAATTTTTAGTTGTTCTTTTAACCATTGTAACTTTAGGTTTTTGTTGATTATATTGACACCTAAAAAATAAAAAAGAACAAAAGATTAAAAAAGAAGGAGTTAATATTAAACTACCTTCAAATATCAAAGTTGTTGAATTAGTAGACAACCTTGGTGGCAAAGAAAACATAGAAGAAGTAAATGCAAGCATTTCAAATATTAAAGTTTTAATCAAAGATAAAACATTAATAAAAATGGATAAATTGCAAGATACAAAATTCATTACAGGAATTATGATTAGCACTAATAAAATTTCATTAGTTATTGGTGATTATGCACGTAAGTTAGCTCTTGAAATGAATGAATATTTAGAAAAGTAAAAATGCGTTTAAGCCTATAAAACAGAGCTTTACGCATTTTTTATTATTTTTAAACTATTTATTTTGAATAGCTTCTACACCTGGAAGTGCAATACCTTGTAAGAATTCAAGACTTGCTCCACCGCCTGTTGAAACATGTGAGAATTTGCTTTCCATTTTAAGTTTTTGAACAGCAGCAACTGAGTCACCACCACCAACAATTGAGTAGCAACCTTTTAATGCAGCAACAGCTTTAGCAACTTCTAAAGTACCTGTTTTGTAGTTTTCAAATTCTGTAACACCCATAGGTCCATTTCAAACAACTGTTTTTGCGCCTTCTAAAGCAGATACGAATTTTTCGATTGATTTAGGTCCTAAGTCAAGTCCATCGTAATTGTCATCAATGTCTAATCCATAAACAACTGGTTCTACATCGGCAAATTCTTTTGCACATGCATGATCAACCGGTAAGATGATTTTATCTTTGTTTTTCTTTAAGAATTCTGTAGCAAAAGGAATAAATTCATCTTCTACTAAGCTTTTACCAATTTTGTATCCTTGGCTTTTTAAGAATGTATATGCCATTCCACCACCAATAATCATTTTGTCTACAAGTGGAATTAAGTTTTCTAAAACTTGAATTTTATCACTAACTTTAGCTCCACCAATAATAGCTACATAAGGTTTCTTAGGGTTTTTGATAGCTTTAGTTAAAGCATTAACTTCTTTTTCCATTAAGTAACCAATAGCACTTTCTTTAATGTTTGATGCAATACCAACATTAGAAGCATGTGCTCTGTGAGCTGTACCAAAAGCATCATTAATAAATACATCGCCTAATTCAGCTCAGTATTTTCCTAAAATAGGATTGTTTTTACTTTCAGCTTTTTCGTTTAAGTCTTCATAACGAGTGTTTTGAACTAAAATCACTTCGCCTGGTTCCATTTTAGCAATTGCTTTTTCTAATTCAGCGCCTCTAGTTGAGTCAACAAAAAGTACTGGTTTTTTAAGTAATCTGGCTAATTCATTAGCTACAGGTAATAAGTTGTTTTTAGCTTTATCTTCTTCACTTTTAACGCGTCCTAAGTGAGAAAATAAAATTAATTTTCCTTTTTCCTTGATAACTTTTTCAATTGTAGGTAAAGCAGCTACAATTCTCTTATTTGATGTAATAACACCATCTTTAAGAGGCACATTAAAGTCAACTCTCATTAAAACTTTCTTGCCTTTTAATACTAAATCGTCAATAGTTTTTTTCATAAATAATAACTCCTCAATTATTTAAAAGATATGTTTATATTATAAACAATTAAATGCTTTATGTACATATAAATAGAGGAAAAAATAAAAATTTGTGAAAATGAAACCTTATTGAAAAGGTTTTTCAAAAATAAAGCAAATAAGTGTAATTTATTTACCATTTTTTGCTTTTAATTTAGGCAAAAAAAGTTAAGTAATATAATTAAATTATTAAAAAACAAATGAGGTAAAAATGCTAATAAAAAACGTTAAAATAGTTAATCACAACCAAATTATTGAGTGTGCTGACATTGAGTTTAGTAAAAAAATTACTAAAATAACTCCAACTAAAAATAAGGCTCAATATTTATTAGTTCCAGGCTTTATTGACACTCATATTCATGGTTTTATGAATAAGGATGTAATGGATAGTAGTGCAGCAGTTGAAGATATTAGTTTAAATTTAGCTAGAAATGGAATTACTAGTTTTATGCCTACAGCAATGACAGCAAGTTGAGAAAATATTCAGATTGCTTTAAAAAATATTGCTTTAGCAAAATGTCAAGGTGCTAAAAACATTGGTATTCATATTGAAGGTCCTTTTATTGGAGAGGCTAAAAAAGGAGCTCACAAATTAGAATGATTAAGAAGAGCAACTAGAGAAGATATTTTAGAAATGCTAAATAGTTCAAATCATCAATTGAAAAAAATTAGTTATGATCCTTTAATGGTTGAAGAAAAATTAGTTCCTTTTATGGTTCAAAATGACATTATGCCTTCAATTGGTCACTCAGCTGCAAGCTATGATCAAGCTATGAAATACTATGATTTGGGTTCAACTAATACTTGTCACTTATGAAATGCTATGAGTGGAATTGATTCAAGAAAACCGGGAATCTTAGAAGCTTCATTAGAAAGACATGATGTTTATAGTGAATTAATTGTTGATTTTCATCACATTTGTCAAGAAAGTATAGTTTTTACGCTTAATCATAAAGATATAAACCACTTAATGTGTGTTAGCGATGCAATTCGACCTGCTTATGGACCTGATGGTAAAAGCATTTCAGGTGGAATTAATATTGAAAAACATGGTTTAACAATTTATTTAGAGGGCACAACAACTATAGCTGGAAGTGGAATTTGCTTACATGATTCATTTAAAAATTTAGCTTCATTAGATTTAGATTATCGTGATATTGTTAAATTAACTTCATATAATGCAGCTAAAGCTCATAATTTAAAAGATCGAGCACAAATTAAAGCAAATAAATTAGCAGATTTAGTTTTAATGGATTTAAAAACTTTAGATATTAAAGAAGTTTATATTGATGGGCAAAAAGTCAAATAATAAGGAGTAAAAATGAAAGTATATATTGAAAAAGATGCTTTAGCAGTAGCACAAAAAGCATTAAGTTTAATTAAGAATCAAATTACTAAAAAAGCAGATTCAAGAATTTGCTTTGCCACAGGTTCAACACCTTTAGATTTATATAAATTATTAATTGAAGATTATCAAAAAGGTAAAATTGATTTTAGTAAAATGGTTACTTTTAACTTGGATGAATACCTTGGATTAGATTTAAAAAATGAACATTCTTATCATTATTTTATGGATCATAATTTGTTTAATCACATTAATGTTAAAAGAGAAAATATCAATTTTCCTGATGTCATAAAATATGAAAAAGAACATCAAAATGGTAGCTATGAACAAGTAATTGAAAAACTTGGAGGTATTGATTTTACTATTTTAGGTATTGGCGAAAACGGTCATATTGCATTTAATGAACCAGATAGTCAAGAACAAGATATTACAAGAGTAGTTGATTTAACTGAAAGCACAATTAATGCAAACAAAAGATTTTTTGCTAGTGAAAAAGATGTTCCTCGTAAAGCAGTAACTATGGGAATAGGAACTATTTTAAAAAGTAAAAAAATTATGTTATTAGCAACCGGGCCTAAAAAAGCTCAAGCAATTTATGATACTTTACTTAAACCAGTAAATTCAAATTGTCCAGCCAGCTTTTTACAAAATCATAAAGATGTAACAATTATTGTTGATGAATTATCAGCGAAATTAATCAAAAATAAAATTTAATAATTTCACTAATAACACTATAAAACAGTTGTTTTAATACAAAATCGCAATTAAAAAAGTCCTTGCAAAGAGGGCTGTTTTTAATCTAAATTATTTGCCTAAAGTAATAAGTTTAATAAATGAATCAACATTTAAACTTGCACCACCAACTAAGAATCCGTTGATGTCTTTTTGTGCTGCTAAATCGCTAATATTTTTAGGATTTACACTACCGCCATATTGAACAACTAATTCTTTACTTGTAATTGAGTGAATGTATTGGCAAACATCTTGAGCAATTTCAGGAGTTGCAACTTTACCTGTTCCAATAGCTCAAATTGGTTCATAAGCAACTATAATTTTTGAATAATCTAAATCTTTTAAACTTTCTTCAATTTGTTTTTTAACAATTGCTTTTGTTTGACCTTTTTCATATTGTTCTAATGTTTCACCAACACAAATAACTGGTGTCAAATTGTATTCAAGAGCTTGTTTAGCTTTTAAGTTAACTAACTCATTTGTTTCGTGATGATATTGTCTTCTTTCTGAGTGACCTAGAATTACATAGTTAACATTAAGATCTTGTAGCATTGAAGCGCTAACATCACCTGTAAAAGCACCATTGCAATTTTGACTAACATCTTGAGCACATAGTTTTAATTCATTAACTTTGTTAATTTGATAAGCTGATAAATTAGCATGAGGTATTGCAACAGCAAATTCATTTAGTTGACTAATTGCATATGCTTCTTTGTTTTTCTTTAATTTTTTGTATTCATCTTTAAAAGATAAAATAAAGTCCATGGTTTCTGTAAAATTTTTGTTCATTTTTCAGTTACCAATAACAACATATTTTCTTATATCCATAATAACTCCTAAATAATTGATTAAATTATATAAAAACTCAAAGTATTTTAGTTAAATACTCAAAAATTATTTTAAATATTATGAAAATAATAACTATTTTAACATTTCATTAAATTGTTCTTCATTTATTATTGCAATATTTAATTTTTTAGCTTTATCTAATTTGCTACCTGCATCTTCTCCTACTAAAAGAAATGACGTTTTAGAAGAAACTGATGAAGATACTTTGCCTCCATTAGCTTCAACTAAATCAACATAGTGATCCCTTGAGTTTGATAATTTACCTGTGATAACAAATGATAAATTAATTAATTTTTCACTAGCAACTGTAGCAATTTTTTGATAATTAAATATCTCATCAAATTTTCTTAAAAGTTTAACATTTTCTTCATTTTTTAGATATTCTTTTAAGCTATCTAAAATTTTAGGACCAATATTATTTATAGCTGATATTTTTGCCAATTCATCTTTTTCACAAATTAATTCGTCAAAATTATGATATTGTTTTGAAATTAATTTTGCAGCTCTTTCACCCACATGTTTAATACCAAGAGCAAATAAAACCTTACTAAAAGTCGAGTCTTTTGCTTTTCCAATATTAGTTAATAAATTGTTAACTTTTAACTCTGCATAACGTTCAAGTTTTAATAATTCATCTTTATGTTTATGTAAATTAAAAATATCTTCAATGCTTTTAACTAAATTGTGTTTATAGAAATCTTTAACTGTGATTAATCCTAAACCTACAATATTTAACGATTTTCTTGAAGCAAAGTGATAAATTGCATTAATTGTCATTTCAGGACAATTTTTGTTAACACAAAATTGATCAACATTATCTTCAATTTCGACTAATACACTGCCACAAGAAGGACATTCTAAAGTTTTACCAAAAACACCTTTAGACTGTTTTTTAACTAAAGCTAAAACTTTAGGAATTATTTCACCAGCCTTAACTATTTGAACTTGATCATTAATGTTAATGTTTAAGTCTTCAATAAAATTATAATTATGAAGAGTTGCTGCTCTAACTATTGTTTGATTTAATTCAACGGGTTCTAAACTTGCAACATAAGTAATTTTGCCAGTACGACCCACTGTGGTTTTAATATCTTTAATAGTACTAATTGCTGTTTCAACTTCATATTTAAAAGCAATTGAATGTTTTGGAAACTTAGCAGTTTTACCCATTTTATTTCAATAGGTTAAATTATTTAGCTTAATTACTAAACCATCAGCATCATAATTGAGTTTATTTTTCATTTCAGCAAAAAAACTAATTGCTTCTTCCAATTCTTCAACTTCAACTACTTTATGATATGGATTAGTGGGTATATTTAATTTTTGAAAGAATTCTAAAGCTTGTTCTTGAGTGGTAATATTATGTTTTTGAGGCTCAACTAATTCATATAAAAAGGAAGCAAGTTGTCTATTTTTAACAATAGTAGGATCTAATTGTCTTAAAGTCCCACTTGCTGCATTTCTTGGATTTGAAAAAGGTTTTTCGCCTGCTTTAATTAAATTTTCATTTAATCTTTGAAACTCAGCTTTAGGTAAAAATACTTCACCTCTAACTTCTAATTCAGCATCATAATTAATTATTTTTGGTATTGAAGCTATTTGATAAATATTTTCAGTTACATCTTCACCCTCATGACCATCACCTCTTGTTAAAGCTTGGTTTAAGAAGCCATGATTATAATGAAGTGAAATTGAAAGACCATCAATTTTAGGCTCAATTGAAAAATTGATGTCTTCAATTGGAACTAATTTTTCAATATTATTGACATATTTTTCAATTTCACTATAGTCATATGCTTTAGATAAAGAAAGCATTGGTTTTTGATGAACTACTTTTTTAAATTTATTATCAGCAAAAGATCCTAATTTTTGAGTAGGACTATTAACATAAATAAATTGAGGATATTTTTTTTCTAATTGTTCTAATTCTTGTAAAGCTTTATCATATTCAAAATCGCTAACACTAGGATTATTATCTTGATAATATTCTTTATTTCATTGGTTTAATTTATTACTTAATTCAATAATTTTCTTTTTAATATCTAAAGCATTCATAGCTCTCCTTATTTATTAATTTGTTAAATTATATAATAAAAAAACAGGCGTTAACCTGCATTATTATTAATATAATATTTTGTTTAAAACACTAAAGTGCAGAGAAGCGTGTTTTAAATTTTTAACCTTTACATAAAAAAATAGACAGAAAAAATAAAGGTAAGTAAATGTGATGAAAAAATAGAATAGAAAGGGTATTAAAAAAATGATAAATAATTTTGTAAATTAAATAGCATACTCCGCACGCTTGTTTCAATTTTTCTTTAAGGGAAAAAAGAAAAATTAAATCGAATTATAATACACAGCTCATTTCTAATTTTTTTATAAAATTCGAACCTGTGCTTGTGTAGACAGCTTATTCAAGGCTGCAACTATATTTTAACACCTTCAAAGGCAAAAATTTCTTTTTTGCGTTTTTTTGAGTGATTAATATATAATAAATGTATAAAAAATACTAATTTTTAGTGTAGAGATGAGTTTTTATGAATAAATCATTCATCAAAAGAAAAAAAATATTACTTTATTTGTTGCCTACAATAATAGCACCAAACTTAATAATTTCAGCGGGTTGCACATTAAATTCAACAAATAAATGATCAAAAAAAAATATTCATAATAATCCAGTTGTCGATAAAATCGAAAAATATTTAGACTTAATCAATAAAGCTAGAATTAATTTGTCTTTTGAATATGACAATAATGTTTTGTATGACAAATCATTAGATATGACATTATCGAAAAATCAAGAAAACATAGCTCAAATATGTGACATGATGGATATGATAATTGGCAGCAGTCAAACCGGAATAATAAATAGTGATAATGTTGAATTAAATACTTTAATGAAAGAAGTTGAATCAGCAGTTAATTTTAAAGACAAATTGAGCTTTTTTACAAGTCAAAGTGGAAAAGACAAATTTTACCAATTCTTCGATAAAATGCTTTATTTAGCTTTAGATGTTAACGCTCAAATATTCAATGATTCAAGATTATTAGATGGTTTAACAGAAGACGATGAAAATCAACAACAAAGAAGTAGATTCTATATTCTTAAGCATAAATATTTTGAAAAAAATAAACAAATTTTAAATGAAGACTGAGAAACTGTTTTGAGTACGGACTATAAATCAATTTCAAATATTATTGCTAATTTACATCCAAAAGCTTGAAAAGAAAAAGGCAATCAAGAATTAGTTTCAAATTATAGTAGTTCAAGTAATAACAGTGGTCATAATCACTCACATGCAATTGGAAATATGATCTATGAGTTATACAATGTCATATTAACTTTAAGAAAAGAAATTAAAGAAAACTTTGAAAAAGATGTTCTAGTTATTGAAGAAGAACTTAAAAAAAGCGGTCATAAAAAATTAGCAGAAATATGAGAAAAAGCAAAAAATGATTTTACTAATTTTATTAACAAAATCCAAGATGACAACTTTTTAAATGCTGGTTTTAACTATGCTGAAGATGCTAAAAGAAGATGTCAAGAAGCTGTTAATGTTTTACAAGAAATAACTAGATATACAATTGGCAAAAGTAAAATTAAAGACATTTTTGTAGCCATAGATTTAGCTGATGGAACAAAACTTGAATAAACTGGTATTTTACCAAAACAACTATAAAACAGATTAATTTAAAAAACAGGTCGGTGCTGTAAACTAATTGTGGGAATGAATTTAAATGAGAGAACAAGCATAAAGCTTGTTTTTTTCTTCTTTCTATCAAACTAAATATAGAAAGGAGGTGAAATTATGTCTTATACAGGAAATTTTGATACTTTTTCAACATTCTTTCAAAACTATGGATTAAATTATGACAAGTTAGAATCAGAAAAAAAACAAATAATAATTAATAAAAAATTATTACCAGAGAAAACGGCAAATTCTAAAATTTCTGAAACTAAAACTGAATCTTTGTTCAAAAAGATTAGTTCAAAATCTTTATTTGAAAAAATGTGAAAGAGTAAAAAGTATTTAAATTTTGCTGATAAGGCATTGATTTTTTTATTCACTCTATCCAAATGAAAATAACCATATCAAAACATTTTTGATGATTACTACCAATGAATTCAAGGTAGTTTCTATGATTATATCTTTTTATAAATCCGGAGCTTCAAAAAAATTGCACATTAACAGTAAATGAA
>NC_021002.1:302129-453736 GCF_000209735.1 Mycoplasmopsis fermentans PG18 | reverse complement strand
TACGTTTCTTAATGGCATATGTTTTTTCAAAATCTTTTTATAATGAAGTAAATTGATACCCGTTATAACATCATTTCAATCTTCCGTTTCTATAATTTTTTTAACTATCTTAGATATATTGTTTCCCATAATAAAATCCTATATTTTGTAATAAGTCATAATGTTTTCGTATTCTTGAATGCTTTGAGCTTCAAAAATCTTCTTAGCTCTATTAATCAATCTTCAAGAATCATCATTTACATTCAAGTTATAAAAGAATAATTTTGTAAAGCTTTTAGCGCTCTTAGCATTTCTTGATTTTAGAATTGCTTTTATTATCTTGTTCCCTAGCTGTCTAGAAAACTCATCTTTTTCAGTTCTCAAAACATTATTGATTCTCTTTTTTAAAAACGTTGAATTCGTTTCATCCTTTAGTTGCATAACTAAATCAAATGCCTTTTGATAGTTATCCATCTTTCCTTTAAAATCATCATCATATTTATATAAAAATGTTTCTATCTTGTTTATCGCTTCTTTAACTTCTGGTGAAGCGAGTTTATAAGACTTATTGAACCTATTCTCCATTTCAGCTCTTACATAACAGCAAGCCTCAATAAAGTCTTTGTAATCTTGGCTTTGAAAATTCTCAAGCGTTTGTTCTGTCGAAGATAAAACATCTTTTCTGGCATCTCATAACTTACTTGTTAAATCCTTAAGATTTTGATAATCAAAGTTTTTAATAAGCTTGTTTGTAATCTTCATTCTTAGCATTTTTATATCGTCGATGTTTAATTTTCTTTTTGCTCTTTTTTTAGTCTTTTCAAAAAACATAAAATGGATGTGTGGATTATCTGTATTACCATGTATTGAATAATAAGAACTAAGGTTATCTAAATCAAAACCGCTAATGCTATAGAAGTTTCTAAACTCCTCTTTAACTAACTCAGCTCAATCATTAGCAGTTAAAACATTATGTTCTAAACCTAAATCACCTAAGTTTAAAATGCCTTCATAAAATGTTTGTTCATCAATACTCTTTAATTCTTCCTTAACGTTATCGATATTTACATCAGCACTAGAATCGTTTAACATATCATAAACACCAGAATATTGGCTACCCATTTTAGACTTAAGATGATTTCTATATCAGTTAATCTTTTCTTCTCTACTTACTTCCTCTAAAAGCATTCTATCTTTTTCACTATCATCAAAAGGACTAAATGCTACACACTTATCTCCTCTTGCAAAATAATCAATAACTGCCCCGCTTGATACTCAACTATTTAAATCATGACAATAGCCTAAACCAGTTTTATAGTTAGTCATTTTAGATACATAGTTGAACTTCATATAAACATCCATTCTCCCTCCTCTTTAACTAACTAACTTCCTTCTTTGTATTTAATTTCTTTCTCCTTCGTATTAATTCATTACATTCATTAATACTCCTAATTATTTATCGACCTAATTTGGACATCATCAGCATACTTATTCTAAAATGTCTTTAAACCCCAAAAAGGTTAAATATGAAAGATAACACACGAGTGTGCGTCCATAAGATTTTCTAAAGCAAGCAGTAATGAATAAACCGCAGTAATAATTGAAGCTTATTCATTACTACTCCTCATTTGCTTTATATCTGCATTACAAGATACCTTTGAGTCTTAAAGCTTAAATGCTTCAAGTTATCAACACTTCTTTGAATAATAAATAACTCATCAGTTCTCAAACCTAAAACCAAACATATATTTTTCAAGAATCTGTAAGCCGTAGAACCTTTTAGCCCTAAAAAGTTATTTTGTACAATGACTTTCATCTTTCTACTTTTAACAAACTTTTTAGTTCCAAGTTCTTTTGATTTTCATACAAGCGTTTTATAAGCTCATAAATTAGCTAATCCAAACAACAAGAAAATCTTCCAGTCTTTATCACCACTAATAACAATGAACTTTCTATCGTCATTAGTTAGCTTAAACTTCTTAATTTTCACAGCGTTTCTAACTTTTAAAATTAGCCCTATATCTGTTAAAAACTTTACCGCTCTTTGCAAGCTTGTTTTCTTGAAGCCAAAAGCCACTAATTCATAAAAATTTACATAGCGTTTTTTAGCCCCAAGAAACCTTAAACAGACATACACTTCAAAAGCAACTTTTTCAGTTCTCAAAATCTTATAGTAGCTTTCACCGAGTACTATCTTTGTTTTTAAAATTTCACTAACTGTATCTTGGCTTAACTTGTCATAAACCTTCTTGCCAAAATAATTTTTTCTCCATTCCAAGTTAGCTTCAAACTTTCTAACTTCGTTTTCGCTTCCTTCATTTGCAATTAACCTTAGTTCGCCGTATACACTCATAATTTCTCCTTTTTTTTGAACATATAACAGCGACTGTGGTATAATATATACAACAGGTCGAACGGGTAGTAAGTGTTCTAGACGCTGTTATTTTTTTATACTTTTGATCATTTTTTTGAAAAGTATATTAATTTAGCAGAATACGAAACTAAATAAAAATATGAATTAATGTTTATGAGTACTTTTATAAATAATCAAAAGTGAAATAAAAAAAGTGTTCAACACACTTCTTTCTATCACTTCCCCAAAAAGTCCGGAATTTGGGGTTCACTCTAAATCCCTTACTATTTTTTCTTATCAATATTAGTTTTAAGAATTGATAAAAATGCTTCTTGAGGAACTTCAACAGTACCAAGCATTTTCATTTTTTTCTTACCCGCTTTTTGCTTTTCTAAAAGTTTTTTATATCTTGAAACATCAGCTGCATGAAGTTTTGAAGTAACATCTTTACGATAAGCTTTAATAGTTTCTCTAGCAATAATTTTACTTCCAATAGTTGCTTGAACAGGTACTTCAAAGTTTTGTCTTGGTATAGCTTCTTTTAATTTTTGAGTTAAATCACGAGCTTTACTATAAGCTGAATCTTTATGAGTAATAATTGAAAAAGCATCAATTTTATCACCATTTAAAAGTATGTCTACTTTTACCAAATCACTTGTTTTATAGCCTATTAGGTCATATTCAAATGATGCATAACCTTTAGTTAGACTCTTAAGTCTATCAAAGAAATCAAAGATAATTTCGCCTAGTGGCATTTCATAAATAAGCCTTGATCTATTAGCATCAATATAGTCCATATTGATATAAATTCCACGTTTATTTTGACATAGTTCCATAACATTTCCTATGTATTCATTAGGTACCAAAATCTCAGCTTTAATGTAAGGTTCATCAATATGATCGATAAAAGTTCGATCAGGTAAAAGTGCAGGGTTTGATATTTTTTTAATGCTGCCATCTGTCATATGAACATCATATTCAACTGAAGGACTAGTTGCTATAATACCGATTTTATATTCACGATTTAATCTCTCTTGCAATATCTCCATATGTAACATTCCAAGGAATCCAACTCTAAAACCAAATCCTAAAGCTTTAGAAGTTTCTTGTTCTCAAGTTATTGAGCTATCTGAAAGAGCTATTTTTTCTAAACTTTCTTTAAGTTCCATATAGTCGCGAGTATCAATTGGATAAAACCCAGTATAAAGCACAGGTTTTTTCTTTTTGTAACCTGGCAGTGCTTTTTCAGCTGGTCTATTAACTAAAGTTATAGTATCTCCAACGCTTACTTCTCTAGCATCTCTAATAGTAGCTGCTACATATCCAACTTCACCTGCTTCAAGTCTCTTTTTCTTAGTTTCTTTTGGACTTCTAACTCCAAGTTCACTAACAAAATATCTTTGTCCATTCGACATAAACATAAATTCATCGCCAACTTTTAATTCACCTTCAAAAATTCTTATAAGCATAACTACACCACGATATTCATCGAAGTACGAGTCAAAAATTAAAGCTTTAAGAGGTTTAGAATCATCAGCATCTTTAGGTGCTGGAATATATTTTTCAATTGCAGCTAAAACTGCTTCACAATTTAAACCAGTTTTAGCTGAAATGCAAACTGCATTATCAGTTGGTAGACCAATCACTTCTTCTATTTCATTTTTTGTGGCTTCAATATCAGCTGAAGGTAAATCAATTTTATTAATAATAGGAATAATAGTTAAATTATTTTCAAGAGCTAAATAAACATTAGCTAAAGTTTGAGCTTCAATTCCTTGAGTAGCATCAACTAATAATAATGCTCCTTCACTAGCAGCTAATGAACGTGAAACTTCATAAGTAAAATCAACGTGACCTGGTGTATCAATTAAATGGAATACGTAATCTTTATACTTAATTTGTACAGCATTTAATTTAATTGTGATTCCTCTTTCACGTTCTAAATCCATTTGGTCCAAAAATTGATCATCCATATCATGGTCACTAACTGTATTAGTAATTTCTAGAATTCTATCAGCAAGCGTACTTTTACCATGATCTATGTGAGCAATAATTGAAAAATTTCTAATTTTGCTTTTGTCCATTATCTTCACCTATTTAAGTAAGCTAAATTTTATATTAAATAAATAATAATATAATATATAATTTTTGAAATAAAAAAAGAGTAAAAATGAAAGTTTTAATTAAAAAAGGACATACTAACATTTCATATCGAGATGAAAATAAGTTTATTCAAGAAAAAATTTTAAATAAATTTAATCACAAATTAGAATACAGTTTATTAAAAGATTTTAGTTTTACACCAAAACTTATTAGCCAAAATGACAAAGAAATCACTTGAGAATATATTGATGGTAAAGAATACTGAAATGATGATAATAATATAAAGGAAGTAGCTCAAAATTTAAAAATTTTACACAATTCAAAACTTAATTTTCCTGCTTCTAATCATGCAGCTAGAATTAAAGAATATCGCAAAATTATTCAAGAAAAGAAACTTAAAATTAAAGTGTTGAATGATTTTTATAAATTTATTAATATGACACTTTCAAAAATGAGAAAAGATACTCCTCTGCATAATGATCTCTGATTTTTTAACATGATAGTTAAAAATAAAAAAGTATATTTTATTGACTGAGAATATGCTTCGCTAGGTGATAAACATTTTGAACTTGCTTATTATATTGAAGCAAATGAGTTAGACAAAAAACAAGAAAAATTATTTTTAGATACCTATGGCGAATATAATTTAGTTTATCTTTTAAGACACAAAATATTGGTTAATTATATCGTTGTTTTATGAGCAAATGCTCAAAAAATATTGCCCTTTGAAACTACTAAATATGAGCAAAGAATTTATGAATTATATAAACAATTTAAGGACCTGCTTGCAAGCTAAAGCACTATAAAACAATTGTTTTAGTGAAATTAGATCATTTTACAACCTAAAAAAATATTAAATAATTTACATAGCAAAAAACAAGAAAAGTTGTATAATAATTACATAGTTTTATATATTAAAAACTATAAAATTTGATTAAAAAATGAGGTGTTTATGTCAGATAAAGGCAAAAAAATTAAATACGCTTCTGTCATTACTTTGTCAATTATTTTAGCAATATTTACTGTTTTATTAATTATTGTTGCTAAAGGAAGTTGAATGGCAAAAGTAAGTGAAAAAAGTGGAGATGCAGGTAAGTTTTTAATAGCAAACAGACTTGTAACAAATGGAATTTTTGCAGACTTTTCAAACTTCACAAGTAATTTTTCAATAATTAAAAGCGTAGTTGAATCAGACACAATGGTTTATATAGCTTGTGGAATCTCAGCATTGTATTTTATCATTTATATTTCATGAATCTTTACAGTGTTAGCAGTTACAATAAAAGCATTCGTAAACAAAAACTGATTTATAGCTCCAATTATGCTTGCTGTATTTGTAACAATGTTAGTTTGATTAGTATTCCAATTCTTTGGTGGAACATTCAAAATGACAAAAGAAAGCGATGAAAAATTCATCGGTGGAGTAATACCATTTATCCAATTCTTTACACACATTGGTGTTGTGGTAGTTTCTATTGTTGGTATTATTATTGAAAGCGTTAAAGGTAAAGAAAAGAAAAATGTTTGAGAAACAACAAATTCTTATAATGCTGAACAACAATAATTTTGATATTAATAAAAATAAGAGTGGTTATGCCACTTTTTTATTTTGCACTTGATTTTTGAAAAAAATAATTATAAATAATGCACTTTTTCAAACAATGATTTATTATTAATATTAAGTTTTATATTTATAATTAATGTACATATATAAATAGATGAGGTGGTCAATATCATGTCAAACAATGAAGAAAAACAATATCAAAGTATTCTAGACAATTTACTAGATGTTAGTCCAAATGACAGTGCAGTATTTACTAGAGTAAATAACAAATTTGCTTTTGATTTTTATACTATTTTTGGACCTGAAAGTTTTAGCAAAATTTACAACAATAAAAACTTTGACATACCTATTCTTGAAGTTAATTTGATCAGAATTTGTAATTTACTTGAAGAAGCAAATACATATGAAGAAATTATTAAAATTCTTGAAGAAAACAATATTGAAGTAAGTGAAAAACGTAATAGTCAATTAAAGAAAAATCCTCTTGGAATTAAAAATAACATTATTAATGAATTAAAAGTTAATTTTCAAAAACAATCATTAAAATGAAAGTTATTCTTAAATAAAGCTAATGAAATTAACACTGAAACTAACATTTGACCTATGCACTTAGGTTTCTTATTTGTTAAATTAGTTATTGACGATAAAGCTGTTTATGGTCCTTTATTTTTAAAAGAAGTTTATTTAGAAATTAGAAATGCTAGACCATATTTAGTTTCAAATGGTGACATTAAAATTAATGAAAAATTGCTATTCTTATTAAGTAATGCAGGTTTTGATTTAAATATCTCGGAAAACTATGGTGATTGATCAATTAAAGAATTAATTAAATATTTAAATGAAGAATGAAAAGATATTTACAACTTTAACTTAGACTTAAATCAACCTTTCAAACGTTGAATTCCCGAAGCTATTGGCAACCAAGCGATGGAATTTGAACCAGGCGTAGTTTTAGGCTTATTCCAACCAAGTGGTGGCTATGCCAGAAATAGAATGCTTGAAATAATTAAGAATAAAGAATTGAACAAAATTTTAGATATAGAATTTAACAAAAACATCTATAAAAATAGGGTAAAACAAACAATTTACAACCCTAAAACATCTATTTTTAAAATTACACCTACCAACTATTCTCAAGATAAAGCTATAGCTTCAAGCTTAAATCAAAACACAATTATTTGAGGTCCTCCAGGTACAGGAAAAAGCCAAACTATTGTTAATATTTTGACTAACCTTTTAGTTTATGGCAAAAATTCTTTAGTTTGTTCTCAAAAGAAAGCGGCTCTTGAAGTTATTAAAAATAGAATGGGCGCTTTAAAAATCTTTTGTCTTTTCATGCTTAATTCAAAAAACATGAACAAAAAGAATTTCTACTTGCCTCTTAGAGAATATTTAGATTATTTAGAAAACTATGATGATAATCCTAATTTAAAACCATTAAGAATCATTAACCAAAAAGATATTCGTTTTGTTAACAATATAGCTAATTTCAGTAGTGATCCACGTTTTGTTAATATCACTCAAGCTTTAGCTAAAGTTCATAATAATTGATCATCATTTTCACAAGAAATCTGAAATGCAATTTTAAAATTGCCTAAAAATATTTTATATCCAGCCGAATTTCACTTTGATGATTCAAAAGCTTTAACTAATGACATGCTTAGAATTAACAAAATGAAATTCAAATTCTGACATTTCAAAAACTGATTAATTAAATTAACAGCCCAAAAAATGTTTAACACATTTAAAGAATTTCAAGGAAATTTAAATGATTCAGTTCAAGTTTTAAAAAACTTAAAGCAAGAAGACTTTGAATTTTTAAATGATTTAATAAACATTTTGCCTTCTAATAATACTCAAGAAACTAGCGATGAAAATGAATTAAAGAAATTTATTGCTCAAGGTATTATTAAACGAATTAACAAATTTACTGATGAAGAAAAAGATCAATACTCAGAATTTGCAGCCACAATTAGATTAGGAACATTAGAACCTTACAAGTTTATTAAGCGTTTTCCTAATATGATTAAAAAGATTTTCCCTATTGTAATTGTGACACCTGAAGCTGACTTAAGTGCCTGAAATAAAGGCGAATTTGACTATGCAATCCTAGATGAATCAAGCCAAATTTTCCTTGAAAAAGGTTTACCAGTATTATATTTAGCAAAAATTAAAATTCTTGCTGGTGATGATCAACAAATGAAACCAAGTAACTGATTTGGTGTCAGAGTTAGTGATGACGAAAGCATTTATGGAAAAGTAGATAGCCTTCTAGACTTTGCTAAAAGTCTTGGAGTTTATAGTGTGCTTTTAGACAAAAACTATCGTTCAAATTATGCTTCACTGATGACTTTTAGCTCTAAATACTTCTACAAAAGTACTTTGGATGTTATCGATTCAGCTAATATGGAAGCTAATTTCAAGCCAATTGAAGTACATGAAGTTAATGGCCTTTGAGAAAATAATCAAAACACAGTTGAAGCTGATTTAGCAATCAAACTTATTAAAGAAAATATTAATAAATACAACAAAATCATTTTGTTGTGCTTCAATGCTAAACAACAAGATTCAATTACCACAAGCATTTTCAAAAATCATCCTGAATTAGAAAAAGCAATTAATAATGGAAACTTGTTATTAAGAAACATTGAAAATATTCAAGGCGATGAAGCTGATTTAGTTATAGCTTCAGTAGCTTATGATAAAGATACAGCAATTCACTCAACTTATGTTGGACGTCCTGGCGGTATGAATGCGTTAAATGTGGCAGTTAGTCGTGCTAAGGATAAAATGATTGTTATTAAATCACTTAAATCTAGTGACTTAACTATAATGACAGGTAATGAAGATGCTATTATGTTCAAACATTGACTTGAATTCTTAGAATTAAGTGACATTGAAAGAAAAAACTTCTTACACTTAGAAGATGAAGAACAAAATAATAATCAATTGCAAACCATTGAAACTGAACCAGTTGAAGTTGAGAATTCATTATTAAATCAAGAAATCAAAAGCACAATTCTTGAAGCAATTAAAGATAAACCTTATCTAAAATTAATTCCAAATGAAACACTTGGAACACTTAAAGTTGATTATGTTTTAAGAAGAAAACATGAACCAATAATGACATTTATGATCGATGATTACAAATATGTTAATAATCCTGAAGACTTTGTTATTTTTAAAGACTTGTGTAAATTTATTAGATCTAAAAAATATATTGTTTATAAACTAGATCGAATTTTATGAGAAGATAAAAAAGAAGAAATTCTTGAAACTATTAATAGTATTGAACCAGTTGATATGACTCAAGTAGTTGAAGTAACTAAAGAAATACCAACAACTCAATTAGAAATTCTTGAAGCAACAAACCAAGAAATTAAAGAAGCAAATGAAGTTATTGAAGAAGAAAATCAAGTTAAAGCAATAATAATTAATGAAAATAGTCAAGTAATTAACGTTAATGAAGAAGACTTTATCAGTCAAGAACACTCAGATACTATTATAGTTGAAGAAATTAAAGAAGTACCAGTTTTAGATAATGAAAAGAAAGATGAAACTATTGAAGAAGTTTTAGAAAAAATTAGCCAAGATCGTGAAAACACCAAAACTCAAGAAATTGAAAAATCTAAAGAAAATACAAAAGTTGTTGAAGCTATCAAAAAAGAAGAAACAGCTCAAGACACAATTACTTTGAATGCAGAAAAAACTCAAGAAGTTGGTTTTATTAAAGATGAAGCAACTATGGTTATTGAGCTTAATGTTGAAGAACAAAATGAACAAATTCAAAGTGTTTCACATTCGACTGAAAACACTATAAAACAGGGAGAAACAAAAAATATTGAAGCTGAAAATGCAATTGAAGAACAAGAAAAAACACTTGATCAATTAATCGAAGAAGGCGATAAAATTAAACAAAGTGATTATCTTGAAAGAGAAGAAGTTCCAGTTAAAGATTTTGAAGAATCAACAAAGGAATGAGAATCAATTTTAACTCAAGAAATTGAAACTAAAGAACAAACGGAAACTCAAAATTTAAATGCTAATTAATAATATTATCTATTAATTTGAGACTGTTTAGAATTTTGTGTAAAGTTTCTCCATTTCTCAATAAAAAGGAATTAACTTTACATCAACACCTAATAATATTGTTGAACAAAATAAGATAATGCCTAAAAACATTATCTTATTTTAAAAATTTGTTAATTTCAAAAGTGAGACCCCTAGGTTTTAGAGATTTCACTTTTGAAATTAACAACTATTAAATGCATCTCTAATTTTGATGAAATCCAAAAGTATATAGGATTGTTGTTTTTCAATGTTTTAATAATAAAACTTCAATTTTTTTCTAATTTATCAATGTTTTTAATAAATTCTTTATATTATCCAACTCTAATACCAGTTGAAATAAACACACGAAAAATGATACTAAATTTAGTGTTTTTGTGGCTTTTTAATTCTTCAACAAGCTTAATGAATTCCTTTTCAAGTATAGCTTGTCTTTTGTCTTTTTCTTCTTTTATATATAGAAGTTCATTTTTAACATCTGTATTTGTATTAGTGATTTTGCAAAATCAATTTAAAAAAGAAGAAAATATGTTTCTTTTAGTTAATTTAGTATTATTTGAAATTTTATTATTTGCTAATTCACGATTCATCCTTATAATTAATTGATTCACATTGTTTCATTTTTTTAAGGATGATAAGTACCTTTTATATTGTTTAAAAGTTTGATAACTTCTTTGATTTATTGAACCATTGAGTAGATATTATTCAAAAAAATATCGAGAAAATTATTATTCTTTTTCATGTTTTTTAACCTTTAAAGTGTCCAATAAATATTTTAATATAATGACATAATTTTCCTTATGTCCCAAAAATTTAATTTTTTATATTAAATATAAGGAGACAACTATGAAAAATAGCACAAAAAAAATTGTAGCTTTAACAATGGGTATTTCTGCAGGGATTGTTGGTGCAGTATCAGCCGGTACTTTAATTGGTTATGCAGTTGACCATTCAAACTATAAAAAAGAAAAGTTGTGAATTGAAAACAATATTAAATACCTTAAAGAATCAAATCAAAAATTAAAAGAAAAAGACAACAAATTAAAAGAAATTTGAAAGAAATATGAGAATGAAGCATGACTTTCGAGTCTTTGAAATGAACTAAGTTTGTGTCAAACTCAAATTGACTCAAATGAAAAACTTATTAAAGATTTACAAGGAATTATTGATCAACACTCTTCATATCATCTTGGTCACCACTTTGGTAACAAAAGTTATATGAGAACTGTTAAACATAGTAATGAAAAGAAAATAATTCAAAATCTTTTACCAGAAATGGTAGAAAGAACAAAACAAGTTATTAATCAAAGCGAATATGAAAATATCAAAAAATCAATCCAAGATTTTGTTGTTCGTAGTAATGATTTATTAACTTTAAAAACTGCAGATGAAAAATTTGTTGATGCTAATAGTAAAAGTGAATTAAATTCTTTAGAACTTAAAATTAAAGATTATCAAAACACTTTAAGTAAAATCGAAGAAGAAGCACTTTCAAGTAACACAAAACCTAACATTTCAACTGAAATGATTAATAAGGCAGCAGATTTTATTAAATCTGATTTTCATGTTTGAAATGACAAAATTATTAAAAAATATGTTAAAAAAGACGGCTTAATTAAAAAATTCATGTCAAACATAGATAAAATAGAAGAATTATCAGCAAAAATAGAAGATGCTAATACTATTGCAAGTAATAATTCTCCAATTTTAAATCCTATTAATGCTGTTAAAAAGATTTTATTATCAAGATTTGACTCTAATAATTATGACGTTATTTTAGAAAATGGTGGTGTTTTAGTAAATAGAAGTGTTATTATAAAAGATATTATTAAGGCATGTAAAACATTAGAACAATCATATGGAAATACAAAGGAATATATAAATCGTTATGTTAACACTTTTGTCAAAACAATTGAAAGTACAAAATTATTTAACAAATCTCAAATTTTAGACTTAAGCAGCAAATCATTAACGCCTATTGTTAATGCTCTTAATGAATTTAACTCATTTATTGAAAGTTCAAATCAAATTTCTTTTGAAAAATTAGATGAATTTATTAACAAAATTCAATTTATTCTAAACGCTGAAAATGATTTGACAACTTCTATTCAGTATGTTATTAAAGAATTTTTAAATGCTTATATTTCAAATGTTGATTCAATTTAAACAACAATTAGATTAGCTAAACTAAATAACTCAAAACAAATTATTGATCAATTTGTACAAAAATCTAAAATTGAATTGAGTTCTTTTAAATGAGATGAGTATATTGAAAGTAGAAACAAATTAATTAATGATTATGTTAATAGCAAAAATGAATTAGATTCAATAAAAAATGGATTTAAAAAAGCCTTTGTTAATATTAAATCAAGATTAAATGAATTTAATTTAGCATTAGAAGCAAACAAAACAACATTAAATGAATTTAATTTATTCGAAACTTCTTATAAATCAATAATTGATATACAAACAAAACTAGATCCTTTATTAAAAGCTAATTTAGATTCTGATATTGATAACAAAATTAATAATATTTCAACATTCTATGAAGTAATTTCAAATCTTAAAGAATATGAAACAAATTATTTAGATATATTCGAAATTATTAAAAATGCAACTGATTTAAACTTACAAAAAGTTAATAACTTTGCTTCAAAACCTAAGGAAATTTCAAAACTTATTAGCAATGCAGATAAAAAAATTGCTGATTTCTTATCAAATGTTTTTGCTAATTTAAAAACATTAAACCAATTCGAAGATGCTAAAAAAACAATTGAAGATATTAATAATAACAAACCAGATTTATCAACTAAAGAAATATCTTCAATTGAAAACAGTGAAATTCAAAATGACAAAGAAAAATTTAAAGGACTATTTGAAAAAATTAATTTAATCAATGGTTTTATTTCATCAATTAATGAAAAAGATAAACTTTATAGTAATTTCTTAGAAAATGAAGCTCAATTTTGCTTAGAATCATACAATGAAATGGATGCAAAATTAGCAGCAATAGCAAATGTAGATTCTAAAGTATATGAATATAAAAACAAAATTTTTGATGCTGCAATTGAAATTTATAAAAATGTTAATTCTACAGAAAACTTTAGTGTTATTCAAGCTGATAAAGACAACAAAGTTAACTTTGTTAAAAAATGATTTGCTGTTCTTAATTACTATAATGAATATGTAAAAGAAAAAGCAAAAACTGAACAAAAAGCAAAATTAACTTCAGAACAAGAAAGTTCACTTGTTTTTGCAAAAAATGAAATGAATGCAATTAAAAATGATCAAATTTCTAAATTAGATAGTGAAGGTTTAAAAGCTTTGCAACAACTTGATGGTGGCGTTGATTTTGCAAAAATTAATTCAATTAAAAATTATTTAGAAAATGATTATTTATTAGCCGTTCAAGATTTAAGAGAATATTTCTTAAACAAACTAATTTACTTATTACATGAAAAATTCAATTATGGTGATGTATACTGATCTCCAACAAAATTGTATAGACCAACGTCTGTCTCAGAAAATAATGCAAATTGAGATGAAAAATCAAAAATTTGAACTACACCTAAAGCTCTAGGCAAAAAACATCTATATGACCATATTTCAGATTTAGATACTGAAGGATACTCAAAAGGTAACACAAATGGAGGCTGAGGAAATTCTAAAGGTGATAAAGTTAGAGCCGAATATTCATGACACCGATATGGAGTAGATATAACAAATAGTACTAGTGAAATTGAACAAGGTGAACAAATTGAAAATGAATATTATGTGCCTTGACATACAATTATTAACCGTAGGCTTTTTGGTAACACACCAGCAGTTAAATATATAAATCAAAAATATCCTAATATGAATTCACGTGATTATTTAGAAGCAATACAAAATGATATTTGAAGTGGACATGATGATCTATATACTTTAGCCAAATTAATAGAATATGAGAAGACAGTAACTGAAAAAATGCTTTCAAATATCAAAAAAACATCAGATTCTAAAATAATGTTTAAAAATGATTTTCAAAGCAATTTTGTTAATTTAAATGATGCTCTTTACAAAATAAAATATGCCTTCGATTTCATTAAATACAATAATCCAACAAGCAATGGATATTATGAAGGAATATGAGAAAGATGAAGTGGAAAAGAAAACAAATCTCATTACGCAATTGGAAATAATCCATTAAGAAATAGAGTTTGAGTTCATGGCGAAGAAGAACCATTCCCCACTCTTCCAGGTCCAGATGGAAATCCAACTGAAAGTGATTTCAATGGTCCTTACTATAGATCATCTGCTTACAATTCAAATGAAAAATATGATAGTGCTAACCCACTATTTGAATATATGCCATTTTCTAATACATTATTCTCATATTTAAGAACAGTAGATCATGCTTCAACTACTTTCTTATTAAAACATAATGGTGAACCTATTTCATGAGTAAATTACATCTTTAAATTTACTCTTGATAACCCATTAGGAAACTTTAATGCTTCATACTACATATGAAATAGAATGTACTGAAAATCAGAATTTGCAATCACTGAGAAATACATTTTGAAAAATAATTCGTCTTCTGAAACAGTTTCAATTTGAGATAAATGATCAAATATCTTTACTGCAACAAGTAATAATACATACAGCAAACTTATTTGATAAATTAATGAAATTTAATATTTGAATTAAAAAAATAAAGATTGTTTAGAATTTTGTGTAAAGTTCTCCCTTTCTCAATAGAAAGGAATTAACTTTAGATCAACACCTAATAATATTGCAGAATAAAATAAGATAATGCCTAAAAAAACATTATCTTATTTTTAAAATTTGAATTTTAAAATTTAAAAAAATTATTCTTCATTTTCAAAATCAATAATTTTAAATTCATTTAAAATGCTAGATCAATTTCTAATTCTTGAATTACTTCATTTTTTTATGATTTGTTGAGATGCTAGAAAAAGAATTTTTAAAAGACTATCATCAGATGGGAAAACCGTTTTTGTTTTTGTATATTTTCTAAATACGCTATTTAAATTTTCGATTGAATTAGTGGTATAAATGAGCGTTCTTATTTCAAGAGAATAATCAAACATTGTAGAAATTTCAGATCAGTTCCGTCTTCATATTGAAATAGATGTAGGATATTTTTTGCCTCATTTATCTTCAAAAATATCCAAATTATCCATTGCATTTTTTGCATCATTAGATTGATATACAGATTTTAAATCTTTGCAAAATTCTTTCATATCCTTGTAGTTAACATATTTAACAGAATTTCTAATCATATGTACAATGCAACGTTGTTGCTTACTATTAGGAAAAACAGCTTCTATAGCTTGTTGTATACCTTTTAAATTATCTGTGAGCAAATAATATCAATTTTACTAATTCCTCTATTTTTAAGAGCATTTAGGACAGACATTCAAAACTTTGCAGATTCATTTTCTCGAATATAAAGTCCTAGAATTTCTTTTTGTCCATCACCATTAATGCCCATAATAACATATGTAGCTTTCTTAGTTACAACATTATTGTCTACAATATGAAAATGTACTGCATCAATATAAATTATTGGATAATATGTTTCAAGTTTTCTTTCTTGTCATAATCTTGCATCTTCAACAATTTCATTAGTTAATTGGCTTATTTGTGTTGGAGAATAATTAACGCCATATTTGCTAAACATAAAATCACTTACATCTCTTGTTGACATTCCTCTAGAATATAAAGCAAATACCATATCAACTAATTCAGAAATATCACGTTCATACTTTTTGATGATTATAGGTTCAAATTTCGCTTCACGATCTCTTGGAATGTCAATTTCCATTTGACCATATTGACTATTAACATTTTTCTTAGAAAAACCGTTTCTATAATTTTCTTTTTGAACTTTATTATCATTTTTTTCATAACCCATAAAATTATCAAATTCTTTGTTCATCATTTTTTGGATTGTATTTTGAAATACTTCTTTCATAGCCATACTAAGATCACCAGAAGTAACTGGATTATAATTTTCTAAAATTTTTTCTGTTATTTCATCAATAACAGGATTTATTGGTTTTCTTTTCATAAATAAAAAATCCTTAATAGTATATCTCGCATTTATAAGCGACACTTTTTTATGATTGATTATTATTCCTTTATTTCTTAAAGCAAAAGTAATACGTCTATAACCGTATAGCCCTTTATTATAGTCAAATAAGTCAAATATAATCTTTTTCAAATTTTTATCTTTGTCAGGTTTATTTTTTGATTTTAATATCTTATAAAAAGTTGACTTTTTCAATTTGATTTTTTCTAGTATTGATTTAATAGAAAATAGCTTTTTAAATTCTTGTTTTAGTTCAATTGTTATTTAGAATTTTTCTTTGTTAGTGAGTCTTTCAATTGAAGCAAGGCACTCACTTTTTTTGCTATCGCGTTTTCCAATTTGAGTATTTTGTTTTCTTCTTTTAATTGTTTAATTAATAAATCCTTATTTTCTATTTTATTTTCAATATTGATTTTAAAATTTGTTGCCTTTTGAGCGTCTAAATTTATTTTAGATTTTCTTCCTTTTTTATTTTCTAAATTTAAATTGTATAAAAATGAACCCTTTCCAAAAGTCCGGAATTTGTGGTTCATTTTAAATAGAATTTTAATATTATTATTTTGCATCACGAGCTATTTTAATTAACATTGCAAATGTTTTAGGTTCGCTAATAGCTAATTCTGAAAGCATTTTGCGGTTAATTGTAACATTAGCTCTTTTTAATCCATTAATAAATTTTGAATATGATAAACCTTCAGCTCTAGTTGCTGCATTGATACGTGCGATTCATAATTTTCTGAATTCACGTTTAATTTGTTTACGGTCTCTAAAAGCATATGTTCATGATTTAACAACTGCTTGTTTTGCAACTTTGTAACCGATTGATTTGTGGCCAAAATATCCTTTTGCTAATTTTAGTCATTTTTTACGTCTTGCTCTTGTAACTGTTCCGCCTTTAACTCTCATGATAATTTCCTTTCATTATAAATTAAATAACTTCAAGTTAAGCATTAGATTAATGCTTTAAATCTTTTTACATCTGATGAGTGCATTTGTACTGATTTACGAGCTTGACGTTTTTGTTTAGTTGTTTTATTTTGGCTTAAGTGAGAACGATACGCTTGTTCACGCATAATTTTTCCAGTTCCAGTGATCTTAATACGTTTCTTAAGAGCACTCTTAGTCTTCATTTTAGGCATTTTATTGCTCTCCTTCATTTGTGTCTTCTTCTGAAGCACATTTATCTTGACTATCTGAATTTTTATCTACTAAGTTATGTTCTTTTCTATATTTATTAACCTTGATTTTATTTGGTTGCAAATACATATCTAAGAAACGATCATTAACTAATTCTGCTTCTTTAGCAATATCAGCTAAGTCTTCTACAGCTTTGTAAAATTTTTCTAAAGTTTTGTGACCTAGTTCAGGACGAGCCGATTCACGACCTCTAAATTTCAAACTTACTTTAATTCTATCACCATCTAATAAGAATTCTTTAGCTTTTCTTGCTTTAACATTTAAGTCATGTTCTCCAATAAGTGGAGTAAGTCTAATTTGACGATTTTGAATTACAGTTTGTTTTTCTTTAGCTGCTTTTTGTTTCTTTTTTCTTTCGTATTTAAATTTTCCATAATCTAAAATACGGGCAATTGGTTTAGGTTGAACACTAATTAGAACTAAATCTAATCTTTGTTCTTTGGCCATTTCAATGGCCTCACGTGTTGATAAAACACCAACTTTTTCACCATTTGCGCCAACTACAAACACTTTTTGAAATGGAATATTTTCATTAATCATGTGTTCTGCTGTTGGTTTTTTCATTTTTCCTTGTGGTTGAATAATAAACTCCTTATAGATAAATTTTTAAAAATAAAAGTAAAAGTGGTTTCCCACTCTCTACTACATAAAACTTAAAATTAGGTTTTAATTGTAGCATAAACCCAAGGCTATTGGCCATCAGGTGAGAATTAGATTCTTCTTTCTGCAATTAAATATTGCCTATTCATTTTACCACATTATTAAAATAATGAACAAAATATTTTTTGAATAATTTTAGCTAAATAAAAAGCAAAAACAAGGCTTTTGCCCTGCTCTTTTTTATCACGCATAAAAGATATTTCCATTTGTTGCTGGAGAATTATCTCATTTAATTTGACTTCCTGTTTTGTCTTTAAATTCGCCTTTAGGTGATTTATGACTTTTAACAATTCCATTTACTGTTGTAGCTATTGTTGCTAAAATGCCAACAATTCCTGAAATGGTAGCAATAATTGATCCACCATGAATGTTTGCTTCTTGTTCTTCTGTTAAAGGTTTTAATTGAATTTGTTTGTCTTTCATAGTCCTCCTTTCATTTTTTACTTTTCTTTTTGGTAATAAATAAAGGCGAAAATGGAAAAATTTGTGAAAAAAGGTAAAAAAATTACAAAGCTACACTAGTATGAACCTCAAACATTGGACTTTTTAATTATGTTTGGACTTATTCCTGTATTGAACAAGGCTAAGTCCTTTTAATTCATTAACAATTCTATCATTGTTATAATATGAAATATATTCTTCTAAAGTGGTTTTAAATTCTTTAAAACTATTAAATTTCTTTTCTTCCAAATCAAAATTCTATTTTTATAACACCAAATAAACACTTGGTAGGACTATTGTCTAAACAATTTCCTTTTCTTGCATGCTTTAAATTGCGTTTTTTTCTTTCAAATAATCAATATAATCTTGATGAGTGTATTGTCATCCTTGATCAGAATGTATTAATACATTGTTTAAACTATGACCATTTTCTTCAACATTTTCTAACATTTTTCCTATCATTCTTAAATTTGGAGATTTAGTAATTGAATAACCTAAAATCTTTCTGGTCCTAAAATTCATAACAGGAGAAAAATATATTTTTTCTTCATTTATTAACTTAAATTCGGTAACATCTGTTCCTCATATATCTAAATATTTTTCATTAGAAAAATTTCTTTTGTATCTGAAGAAATCTTCTGTGATATTTTCTTTATCTAAAAGCAAGTTTGGAATATTTCTATGAGCATCACCTTTGAATGAAGAATACTTATTTTTTTCTTAATGTTTTGCCAAAAAGATTTAATGCTTTTATTAATCCTTTTTATAATTAATCATTACTTCTTTATTTCTTAAAACAAATGTAATACGTCTATAACCGTATAGTCCTTTATTATAGTTAAATAAGTCAAAAATAACCATTTATATATCTATTTCATTTGTTTCTTTTTTTAAATTAAAATTACATAAAAATGAACCCCTTTCCAAAAAGTTCGGAATTTGGGGTTCACTCTACACTTTGCAATTTCTTGTTTTATTTTTTAGGTTGTTCTAGTTTTTCAAGTCTTTCATTTAGTTTTTTAATTTCAGCTAAAATAAGTTCTTCAGTTGTAGGTTTTGGTTCTTCCGCAACAGGTGGGTTCTTTTTAAATTTTCTAGTTTCTATAGCATTTTTAACTAAAAAGACAACAACTAACAATATAAATATAACTGTTGCCACAATCAAAAATGAAATTAAAGCAGCTAAGAATTTGCCAATTAAAATTGGGCCAGCTTTTAAGTCTTTAACTTCATCCACATTGAATGCTTTCGCAATTGCTGCCATAATAACATCATTTGCTAAAGATGAAACAACAGCATTAAATGCGGTACCTAATAAAAGACCAATTGCTAACATGAACATATTGCCACGTTTGACAACTATTCAAGCATCTTTACATGATTTTTTAAACATAATCTAATTATATATTATTTTTATTAGTGCTTAATATATTTGAATACTATTTTCATAAAAAAATTGAAAAATAATTAAAAAAATTAAAGTTGTATTTACTTAAATAACTATTTTATAGTTGTTTTAATAAAAAATAAGTAGTGACTTTAATCACTGACCTATTTTGAATTATTTTTTGGTTGTTGTTTTTTTAGTTTCAGTTTTCTTAGTTGTTTCTTTAGCCTTTGGAGCTTCTGGTTTTTTAGTTTCCGCTGCTAGTTTTTTGTCTTTTGCACTTGAATCTTGAGCAATTACAACTAAAGCAGGTTTAATAACTCTATCATGTAATTTAAATCCAATAGCACTAACTTTAACAATTGTATTGTGTTTTTTATCTTTGCATTCTTCAACTTCAAGAACTTTTTGAGTATTAGGATCAAATTCATCACCAATTTTTGGTTCAATTGCTTTAATACAGTGTTTTTCTAAAACGCCATTGATTAAGTTTAAAATCATTTCAAAACCAACTACATAGTTTTTAACACTACTGTTTTCTGATTTAGCACCAGCTTTAACAGCACCTTTTAAAGTTGTATAATGAGTTGAAAAATCTTCGAAGAATTTTTGTAATGCATATTGTTTAATTTTGTCAACTTCTTCTTTAGGAACCGTCACTCTTTGAACAGCTTCAGGAGCTTTATTTTTTCTAAGTTCTTTTAATTCAATTGATTGTTCTTCAAGTTGTTTTCTTAAAACATCAACTTGTTTTCTTAAAACTGCAGGATTAACACCTTTTGCTTCATGTTCACTAGTTTGCTCCATTAATTTTGTGGTTTTTCCTGACATTAATTCTTTAATTTGTTTACCTTTGTTTTCATTATCTTCTTTTAAAGCATTATTGTCTGCTATAAATTTTTTGTTATCTTCAATAAGTTTTTGAATAGTTTTTTCTTGTTCTTGATATTGATTTTTAAGATCAGCAGAATCTTTAGTATGTTTATCATTTTCAGTTTTTAAATTACTAATTTCACTCATTTGTTTTTCATTTTTAGCTTTTAATTCTTCAAGTTCTTTTAAATGATTGCCTGAAGCAACATTTAATTTTTGTATTTCTTCTCTTAAAGCTAACATTTGTTTGTATGCTTTAACATATTCACTATCTTGGTAGTCTAAAATTTCAATAACAAATCTAAATGTTTTGTCTTTGAATTCTGCTACTTCATAGCTTTTTGGAAATGTAACAACAAAATCTAAAACTGGTCTAACAGTTTGTTCAACAATATTGTTGTCAAAGTTTGGTAAAAATGTATTTTCACCTAAAACAAAGCTTACTTTTTCTTTTGATAATTGTTTTTGATAAGCATTTGAGCTATTATAAACTGATATATTTGCAATAATACCTTCACCAGTTTTAAATTTGTTTAAATTAGGAACTACTTTCATTATTTATCTCCTTCATCTTTTGATTTGCATGGTTTATTTTCAATAAATTCCTCTAAGGCTTTAAGAGCACTAAATCCTTTTTCATAATCCATTCGGCTAGTGCCGACAAGTGCTATTTCTTTAATTTTGCTTTGTGTTTCTAGTTTCTTACTAATAAAGGTACTGTGGTCATCACAAATTGCTATTTTTATATTTTCGTCTTCATCAATTTCACTTTCAATTGTTTGTCATATTGATTTAGTTTCGATTAAATGAAGTATTTTACTTAAATCTTGTCTTGAAATATCGTCTGCTAAAATTATATTATCTTTTCCATAAATCACATTTTCATTCTTGATTTGGAAATCAAAAACATTTGTTACAAAACTTTGCAAAATACTTTCATAGTTTTTAATTGTATCAGCAAGAATTGGGGTCAATGCTTCTGCTGTACTTTTAAGTTTTAAAATTGGTACATCGATTAATCTTTCTTTGAAAATTCTAATAGCTATTTTCAAATCTGACATTGTTACAAGGTTTAAGTCAATTGTTATTGTTTTAGATGTAACTTCACCATAAGAGGTTACTAAAATAACAGTTGCTTCAGCAGTATTAAGTGGTACAAGTTGAATACTTTTAAGTGTTGCATCTTCATTACTTTCTGAAGTAACAAGTGTTATTCCAACTGTTTCACAGATGGTTTTTGCCGCTTCTTTAACTGTTTGATCAATTGAAACACGACGGCGAGCAAAAATATCTTTTAATTTTTCATATAGTATGTTTGAATCTTTATTTACTAGATTTTTTACATAATAGTTATAACCAAGATTTGAAGGAATACGTCCACTTGAAGTGTGTGTTTTTTCTAAAAGTCCAGCTTCTTCAAATTCATTTAAAATGTATCTAACTTTGGATGAAGAAATGTTCAATTTATATTTGTCAACCAATAATTGAGAACCAATCGGGATCCCTTCTTCAATGTAAGATTCAATAACATATTTAAGAATTTTCTTTTTTTCGTCATTTAAATTTATATTAGCCATAATTTAATTATATCTTAATTTAATAATATTAATAGTAATTATTAAAAAGAGTGCTAAATTAACTTTGTGTTTTAAAGACCTATTTTATAGTGCTTTAGGTAATTTTTTAAATAAATTTATATGTCAATAAATCTTTTAAGTGCCAAAAATAAAAAATAAGAGTATTAAAAACTCTTATTAGTAAAATTATTTTTTCTTACCTTTTGATTTTTCAATAGCAGCTTTTTGTTTTGCTAAACGTTGGTTGAATTTGTCAATCATACCAGTTGCTTTTGTTTTTGTTCTGTCGCCTGTATAAACTACGTGGCAACCTGAACATACATCGACAGAAATTGATTTTTTAGTTGAACCAAATTGAAATTTTTTACCACATGTTGAACATGTTGCTTCAACTGTAAAATATTGTGGATGAATATTTTTTTTCATAAGCTTACTCCTTTAATTATTATTTTGAGTAGAACTCAACGATAAAGTTTTCTTTAATTTCTGGATGTAATTCACTTCTGTCTGGTAAACGGTCATATGACACTTCAAAACCTTTGATTGTTAATCATTTAGCAGCTGAACGATCTTTAAGGTTAGCTTCAATAATTTTATTCTTTTGGGATTTTTCTTTTAATTGGATTTTTGAGCCAACTTCAACATTCATTGAAGGAATGTCGGCTTTGTGACCATTTAATGTAAAGTGGCCGTGGCTTACTAATTGACGTGCTTGACGACGTGTTGAAGCAAAACCTGCTCTATAAACTAAGTTGTCTAAACGACTTTCTAAAAGTTGTAACAATACTGTACCTGTAACACCTTTAATTTTGGTTGCACGAATGTAGTATTTGTGCATTTGTTTTTCATTTAAACCATATAAGTATTTAACTTTTTGTTTTTCATAAAGGTGAAGTCCATAGTCACTTAATTTAACACGTTTGTCACCATGTTGACCTGGAGCATAAGTTCTTTTTCTACCTTTTGAAAATTCTTTACCTGTTTCTAAAATTGAAAATCCATAACGACGGCTTTTCTTGAAAACGGGACCTCTATATCTCATAAGTTTCCTCTTTCTGCATAAAACAAGAAGAGAGTATTCTCTAAATGAATTAATAAAGTTCTAATGATTTTGGTTTAATCAGCAAACCGACTTTCAAATCGAATCTGAAACTTTATTATCTTTCTTTTATGAATACTTGCTGTTATATGCTCTTTAATTTTATATTAAAAGTTTTAAAAACCTAATATTTTTTTAATTAATATCTTCTGCTATTTTTTCATCACTTTTCGTTTCTAATAAACTATCTTTTTCATTATTTTTTTCAATTTTTATTCTTAATACTGCTTTTCAAAAATAACTTAAGCCAATAGGTACAAAGACTGCTATTATAATCATTAATAAGTCTAATGTAATAACTATTGCAATATTACCTCCGCGATAAAAAAATGGTTCAATAAAGTTTAAAAAGCCATAAACTACAATATCACTATCCACATATTGATTTAGTTTATTTGCTACATCATTTTTGTAGTTTTGTGAATAACTTAGTCCAATTCAAAAAGTGCCAAAGGCAAATAATAAATAACCAATAACACCTAAATTAGACATGTACATAACTTTTTTATCAAGTGTAATATTTTTACGATTTAAAATCAATATGACTATTCCAATTAATGGATTAATTGCATGTACAATTGTGCTTAAAGCTAATCTAAAGGAACCATACTCTGATCCAAATATTTTTGGAAAAATTAAAGTTCAATAAATAGCAAAAGTAATACTAATGTAAACTACACTTAAAAAGAAAGTCTTTAGAATTCTTTTATTGTGATAAAAGTATCCAAAAAGGATCATACTTATAGCTAAAAAATAATTAGAAATATAAGTAAAAGTTTGAGTTTTTTTTCAAATATAAGCTAAAAAAGATGGAGCAATATGAGCCTTTTGCATTTTGACTAAAATACCTGGATTTTCTTCATCAAATTTCGTTATCATTCTATTAATTGTCATTGAGATATTAACTCAACTTAAAGTAGAAGTTAACACACAAATTGCTAGAACAATAATACCCACAATAAATGTTGATTTTCTCAATTTTGATCAACTTTTGAAGTCCATTTTTTTATGTTTTTCTGTGTTTATATTTTCCATTTTTTAATCCTTTCTATAATTTAAACTATTTAATTATATTTTATTTTAATTAAAGCAAACATAATTAGCTTTTAATTTTTTCTCTTAATTTATATTGATTTTTCTATTAAAAGCCTATAAAACAGCTAATTTAGTAAAAATATAGTTTTAAAATTTTAATGTAAAAAAGCCATAAAAAATGAAAATAAAAAAATAAAAAATTTATTAAAAAAACTGCATTTTAATGCTATAATATTTTAATATATTTATATATTAAAAGTTTGAAGGAGGTATTTTATGAGTTCAAAAGAACAAGATAAAGAAAAAGAATACAAAAGCAAACTTAATCAAGAAGAAGAAAAAGAAAATGCAATCGAAGAATTAGATGAAGATTACATTCCTGATGAAGAGCTTTTTGTTGCTTTTAAACCACAAAAAGAAGAAACTAAAGTTATTGAAGGGGAGGAAGAAGAAGTTCCTCAAAATAAAGACAACTATGTAGTTCAACCACAACTTTTAGATGCACCTAAAGATGGTATTCATCCAGTTGAAGTTCACAAAGAAATGAAAAACTCATTCTTAGAATATGCAATGAGTGTTATTGTTTCTCGTGCTTTACCAGATGCTCGTGATGGACTTAAACCAGTACATAGACGTATTCTTTTTGATATGAATGAATTAGGAATTACATTTGGATCGCAACATAGAAAAAGCGCTCGTATTGTCGGGGACGTTTTAGGTAAGTACCACCCACATGGCGACAGTTCAGTTTATGAAGCTATGGTTCGTATGGCGCAAGATTTTAGTATGCGTTATCCTTTAGTTGATGGTCACGGTAACTTTGGATCTATTGATGGTGATGAAGCTGCTGCGATGCGTTATACTGAAGCAAGAATGAGCAAATTAGCTGCTGAAATGCTTGAAGGTATTAAAAAAGATACAGTAGATTTTGTTGATAACTATGATGCTAGTGAAAAAGAACCTTCAGTATTACCATCAAGATTCCCTAACCTTTTAGTTTCAGGTGGTAGTGGTATTGCTGTTGGTATGGCAACAAGTATTCCACCTCACAACTTAGGTGAAACTATTGATGCAACTATTGCTTTAGCTAACAATCCAGAAATTGATATTTATGGCTTAATGGAATTTTTACCTGGTCCAGACTTTCCTACTGGAGCTATGATTTTAGGCAATGCAGGTATTAAAGATGCATACTTAACAGGCAAGGGATCCATTCCAATCAGATCAATAGCTAAAATAGAAGAATACTCAAATGGTAAAAGCAAAATTATTGTTACTGAAATTCCTTATGAAGTTAAGAAAACTGCAATTATTGAAAAAATAGCTGAATTAGTTAAAGATAAACAAATCGAAGGTATCGCCGACTTACGTGATGAAAGTAGCCGTGAAGGTATTAGAATTGTTATTGACGTTAAAAAGAATGTTAATCCTCATGTTTTATTAAACAAGCTTTATCGTCAAACAAACTTACAAGTAAACTACAATGTTAACTTTGTTGCTTTAGTTGATGGTGAACCTAAAGTTTTAAACTTAAAACAAGCTTTAGAAGTTTACTTAAGACACCAAGAAGAAGTAGTGACTAGAAGATTAAAATTTGATTTAATTAAAGCTCAAGACCGTCTTCACATTTTAGAAGGTCTTAAAATTGCAGTTGAAAATATTGATGAAGTTATTGCAATTATTAAGAAATCTAAAACAGATGGTGAAGCTCAAGCTAACTTAGCAAAAAGATTTAATTTAACTGAAAAACAAACAAAAGCTATTGTTGACATGCGTTTAGGTCGTCTTACAGGACTTGCTATTGAAAACATGCTTGAAGAAATGGCAGAGTTAAGAAAAGAAATTGAAAGAATTGAATTTATTTTGGCTAACCATAGTGAATTAATTAAATTAATTGTTAAAGAATTAACTGAAATTAAAGAAAAATACAATGACAAACGTCGCACACAAATTAACTATGAAATTCAAGGTACTATTACTGATGAAGACTTGATTCCTCAACGTGACATTGTTATTACAACCAGCGCCAAAGGCTTTGTAAAAAGAATGGACTTAGAAGAATACAAAACTCAACGTCGTGGTGGAGTTGGTATTGGTACTATGAAAACATATGACGATGATGATATTGCCTCAATATTAACAACTACAACTCACACCGACTTACTATTATTCTCAAATCATGCTCGTGTCTACCGTGTTAGAGCTCATGAAATTCCAGAATTATCTCGTCAAAGTAAAGGTGTAGCATTCATTAATATTATTCCTTCACTTCGTGTTAAAGAAGGTGAAAGAATTGTTTCAATGCTTCCAGTAGACACTTACGATGAAGATCACTACTTATTTACAGCAACTAAAAATGGTATTATCAAGAAAACTAGATTAACTGAATACGAAAGAATTAACGCTAATGGTAAATATGCTTTCAACTTACGTGAAGGCGATGAATTAATTAGAGCAATGATTATTACTGATGAAGACTTAATTCTTTTAGCAAATGATGAAGAAAGAATTGTTAAATTCCAAGCTATTGACTTTAGACCAATTAGTAGAACTGCAACTGGTGTTAAAGGTATAACACTTGATAGCCATCAAACAGTTTCAAGCACTTCAACAAGTCAAGAAGGTGAATTAATCTTAACTATTGGTAAAAAAGGTTTTGGAAAACTTACTCACCACTCACTATTTAGATTAATTAAACGTGGTGGTAAAGGTGTTAAAGGAATTAATAGCAAATTAGCAGGCGACATTGTTTTTGCTAGATTCGTAAATCCTCAAGATGAACTTTTATTATTACAACAAGTGGTTTAACAATTAGAACAGCTATTAGCCAAATTAGCCAAACTGGTCGGGCAGCTAAAGGTGTTAAAATAATTAACCTTAAAAAGCGTGAAGAAATTCAAGCTGTTGAAATCATTAAAATTGATGAAAAAACAGATCCAGAAGCAACTATGGCTGCAACTTCTGTTGTTCAAAGCATTTATGAACAAAGTCAAGAAATCAACTTAGATGATAACTCAAACGATGAAATTGATATTGATTCAAACAATGAAGAATAATCAAAAATCTTTAATATAAATAATAGGTAATTTTATGCAAACAAATAATCAACAATTAAAAGAGCAAATTATCGTTTCAAACGATAATCTTTTAATTCGCAATGATACCTTTTTATTTAAAACAAATAACAAAGAAAAAATAGAACTCTCATCAATCTTGCGACTATTGCAAGCTATAAATAAAACTATTTTAAAAAGCAATAGTAACATTTTATTAAGCTTTGAAGGTCAAGAATTTTATAATGAAAATATTCAATATTTTAGCTCTTATTTTATCAAAAATAATCATAATGTTTTTAAGTATCACAATAACTTTTCAATTAGTTTGATTTTAGATGAATATGCCTATAAAAAAGCTTCATATGACTTTTTAATCAAATTTAAAAATATTAAAAATGATAACTATATTACAATTCAAATATTTGATAAAAACTTTGAAATTTTGACCTCTGAAAACTTACAAAAAATTTATGATTATTATCAATTAAACAAATGGCAAAATAAAGAAATTGTCATCAAAGATCCTAAACTAGTTAATGAATTTGAACTGATTGATGAATTAGCTTCAAAAGAACAAATTCTTAAAGCTTTCGTTAATGTTAAACAAAGATATAAAACATTAAGTTACTTTGCTAGTGACAATAAATTTAGTCAAAGTATTGGTACAGAACTATTAAATAATTATCAAAATAAATACATTACAAACAATAAAAATATTTCGCTTTTAAACCTAAAATGATTAACATTTTTTGCAGCTAGCTCATGATATCGTGAAAACAAAATTCAAAATATTTTTCATTTTGATATCAACAGCAACTTAAATGTTTGCTTGCGTTTAAATGACAAATTTAAATGACTTAATTCTCATGAACTAGTATTAATTTATTTAGATTTCTTTTTAGAAGAAATCAAACGTAATGGAATTGATATTAGTAATTCTTATGTTGTTGTTCCACAAAATACTACTTATCAAATATTAGAATTATTAAAACAATATAAAGTTAAATATTATTTCTATGATTTAAAAAATATAAATAAACAATTAAAAAATGAAAGCTGTTTATTTGCTTATATTGATAACAAATTTATAGCTAATCCTCGTTATTCAACTCAATTTAATAACTATTACTTTTTCATTTGTTTAATTTGAATGCTAAATAGTTATACAAATCGAAACAACTTACTTTCATTCAAATACAATCAATTAGCTGAAAGAGTTGGCAAGATTAAAATTAGCAAAAAATCATACAAATATTCTTTTGATAAACTAGAAAATTTAATTAAATATTTCTCATTAAATTACAAAAGATGATTTACAGCTTTTAATGCATATCGAGTATGAAATGATCATAAATACATGCTTTTTAAATTAATTAACAATAAGAAACATCAAATGATTTTTTACTGAGATGATGTTAAAGGTAAATTGGTTATTGAATATCAAATGTGTTGCAATTTCGAAAACATTTCGAACACTGTTTGATGAGATAAGTTGAAACTTCAAATTTTGCTCTTTGTGCTTATAAAAAAGGCTCAAAAGCATAAAATTGAAAAAGAAGAATAATAAAAAATCAACTTTCAAAAGCTGATTTTTTTATTGCCTTTTTAAGCTCCAAACATTCCTTTACGAATAGGCTCGTAAACATCTTCACCAAAGAATTCTTTAACTAAAGTTAAACCAAATTCCATTGAACTTGCTGCACAACGACCAGTAATAATTTTGTTATTTACTGTTACCATTTTTTCATTTCTATTTTTACCGCCAACTAAAGGTATAATTGGAAATGAACTGTATTTAACCTTATCATCAATAAAATGATTTTCATAAAGAACATTAGGCGCATCACAAATAGCACAAACTCATTTATCATTTTTAATAAAGTAATCTATTACTTTTAAACTTTCAGGATCTTTTCTTAATTCTTGTGCGCCTTTACCGCCTGGAATAAAGATAGCATCGTATTCATCTAAATTAACTTTATTTTCTAAAGCCAAAGTAGTTACTCCAAATTGTCCTGTAGCACTTTTATGCTTGTGATTATAAAGAGTAATTTTGCTCATTTTGCCACTTCTAATTAAACAACCAAGGACTGTTGTTAATTCAATGTCATTAAACATTGGATGAGTTAAAACTAATAATTTCATATCTTACCTCCAAAAACTATATTTCTATTATATAGCAAAATTTCTAGATTTTTAAACCCATTTCAACTCTAACTTCATGTTCTTTTGGATCTTCATTTGTATATGCATACAAGTCAAATCCAATAACTTCAAAATTGAATTTTTGATAAAATCTTATTGCTTTTTCATTACATGTTTCAGTTTCTAAAACAATCATTCTAGCAGGTGTTGTTTTAGCTTTTGCAATCATTTTTTTCATTAATTTAGAACCAATACCACTATGTCTACTATTTTCATCAAATACTAAAATGTTAGTAATTCTAAAACGATTATTTCACTCTTCTAAATAACCTTCAGCAAAACCTAGCAACTTATTATGGTCATCTAAAGCACCATAGCAAATTGGTTTATTTAATCAATCTTGAAAAAACTTGTCACAGTAACCAAAAGTTTTTTCTTGATCAAATTTTTTGTAAACAAAACTAAATCCATTTTTAGTATGTTCTATAAAGTAATAGCCTTTTGTTTTATATTGGACACAGAATTCTTTACCTTTATATTCTTTTTTAGTTAATTTAACTATTTTCATAAATTCTTTCTAGATTTTAAAATCAATACAATTTTAAATTGTAAAACTTTTTGAGTCTTGCAAAAACAAAAAAATAATATTTATTGTGGCAATTTTTGAGCTTTTAAGTTGTTATTTTAATCAAAATATAATTAAAAATTATATAATTTAAAAAACCAATTAATTAAAGGAGAAAAAATATGGAAATAGGAATTCTAATTGTAGTAATATTGACTATGATTTTAGCTATTAGTAGTATTGTCGTTAGTTTCATCTTATATAAAAAAAATAAGACAGAAGTTATCGATCAAGACAAAATGACAAATAATATTAAAAATCAAATAACTGAAGATTTGTCTAGTCAATTTGTCAAATTCAATAAAAATGTTGATGAAAAAATTGCCAATTCATTCAACATGATTAATAAAAACTTTAGTGATTTAAGAGAAGAAATTGACAAAAAAATGAAATCGTTTGATGATTTAGTAATTAAGGAAGTGCAAATAATTAAAGGTGCTATTGATGAAAAATTTGAAAATGAAGTAGCTAAAAAGATGGAAGAAAACTTTAAAAATATTAAAGAAAACATGGAAAATCTTGACAAGAATTTAGTACGTTTTGAGACCTTACAAGATTCAGTTAATTCATTACAAAAAACTTTTGATGGAACAAAAAGTCGCGGTAATTATGGTGAGTTTAATTTAAAGAGTATTTTGAATGAACATTTATCAAAAGACTTGTGAGCTGCACAAGTTGATTTAAAGAAAATTGCTAAAAAAGGATTAGATGAAGCTGCTGCTGTTGATTTTGAAGATATGAACCCAAATAGCGAAAGAGTTGACTTTGTTATTAAAATGCCTAATGGAGAAGCTAACTCTCAAAATGATCGTTACTTGCCTATTGATTGTAAGTTTCCACTTGATTCTTTTAATGCATATCAAGATGCAGACTCTAAAGAAGAAAGAATTAAAGCTCAAATTAACTTTAGAAAAGTTATTCTCGAACAAGCTAAAAGTATTAAAAGTAAATACATTATTAAAAATGTAACTACCAAGCAAGCAATTATGTATCTACCATCTGAAGCTATTTTTGCTTTAGCAGTTAGTGACAATGAATTGGTTTCAGCATTGAATAAAGATCATGATATTATGTTGGCTGGACCAAGTACAATTTTGATGATTATTCAAACCATTGCTTATGCAAATTATGGAATTAACATAAAACAAAATATTGACATTCTTTTAGATGCATTCTTATTTATTCGTCAAAGTGAAGATAATATTTATACCAAAATTGAACAAAGTATCAAGAAAAATGATAAAACAGGAGTTGAATTAAATAGAGCATTAAAAATAGTCGATAGAGTAAAGAAAAGAATTCAAAATTCTATTGATAGTGCACGAAAAAAAGGTATTATAAAAGAAGATTATGACATTGATAAAGTTGCAATGAATATGCCTATGATTGAAGATTTAAGTGATGAAAATGATGATAAAGAAGAAGAATAAATAAGTTTGCTTTTTTTACCAAAAGCACTATAAAACAGGGCTAAATAAAAAATTAGGCGCAAGGCCTAATTTATTTTTGATTATTTGATATTAGAATATTGTTTTATTTTTGTCAATGTAAATTTAAGTTCTTTAACACCATTTTCTAAGTAAATAGACATTTTATCTACATCATCTTTTGTAACAGTGTTAGGTAAATCAAATGTTCAATCAGATGGAAATGCATCATATGTAATTAATTTATCTTTTGTGAATTCTTCATCGACTGGGTTAGTTCGGTCGAATTTTTTTCTTAAGTTATCAAAAAAGTTTGATAAGCTAAAAATTTTTCATTTGTTATTAACTAATTTTTCAAAATAAAATTCAAGATTTTTAGTTGTTTTATTGTATGCAAATCCAAGTTGATAATCTTTTAATCCATGAAATTCTAAAATTGTAAATAGTGCTCTTAAAATGGTTTCTTCATTAACACCATAATTTTTTATTTTATTAATTTCGCTTTTTATTTTATTAAGAACAGTAATTGTGTAATTTTTATTTGTACGGTCATTAATTTTTGTTTCTGAAGCATCAGCTTTAATAACGTTTGGATGTTTTTTAATAAACTCAACAGGATTTTTCATAAAGTCTTTATAAATTTGTCCTTCAGGGTTTAAATCAGCATTTTTGTAAAATAATGCGGCATCCTTTAAGTCTTCTTGTTTACGATCTTGATTTCTTAAATAGTAATCAGGAGCAAAAGCATTTTGCATACCTTCTTGTGCTACTAAACTATCGTTTTTTGAAGATATTCTTAGACCATATTTTTTACTTTCATTTAAGAATTTAATAAAAAAGTCTTCAAAATTTTCATTAATTAAATTTTTATTTTCTTTAATAAAATCACCTAAATGTTCTAATGCATATAGATTAACAATGTCAAAATAACGTTTATTAGTACCGTCTGAAATTGTTGAAATGTTTTTAAGAGGTTTTTCACTTCCATCGTAAATAAAATCATTTTCAACTTTGAACATACGATAATAATTCGTTAAAACGTAGTAACCATATTGAGTATTGTTGAAGTAATACATAAAAACATCTTCAGCTTGTTTATTAGTTAATTGATAAAAATATTTTGTTAAGTATTTGCCAACTTCATTTGGATGTTGTTTAATGTATTCTTTTGTATTTTTAAATTCTTCAAGTTTTTTAACTTGTTGACTTTCTGTATAAGAAAGGTTATCAAAAATGCCTTTTTCACTAAAGTTTGAATCATATAAAGTTGATTCCCTTGTTGAAGTTAAATAAGGGAAAGCACCATTTGAATCGTAACGTAAAACTTTAGCATGATGTGGAGCAAAAAAGTTGTAAGCCAATTCTAATTGATTACTTGTTTTATCTTTAGCATTTTTTTGTAATCAATATGGAGTTTTCTTATAAAAACTTAAATTTTCTGATTTGTCTTTAAGATATTCTAAGAATGGATTAGATTTAATATAGAAATTACATGACATTGTAATTGCAGGTGCAACTCCTAAGGCTAAAGTTGAAGCAGCAATAAACATTAATTTTTTAAATTTCATTTTTTTATTCATTATTCTCCTTAAATAGTTGCATTATATTTTCAACTTTTGAATCCTGCATATGAAATATAAGTACCTATTAGAATTATGATTGAGCTAAATGTAATTATTGCAATTGCAAATGAATATTGTGACATAGCTTCATGTAGATAGTCTTTGTCGAAACTAATAAATTCAGATAATTTTAAAACTTGAATAGTATTATGCAATACAACTGAAAATATGATTAAAAGTATAAAAGCAATAATAGCGAGTATTAATCAAATTATTGTTTTGGTTTTTATATTTGCTTTTTTCATAATTTCACTTCCTAACCTTTAATAGTACTTCCTTGACGAGATATAGCATTCATAATTCTTTTTCTAAAGGCAAAGTAGAAAATAAACATTGGTATAATAACAAGTACGGCACCAGCCATTTTAATACTTTGAAGAATAATAGGAACACCACTACTTTCATCACGACCAACATGGAATAATCATGTAGAAATAATGAAGTAGTCGCTTCCAAGAGCAAGAGATGGTCACAAGTATGAGTTTCAAGCAGCTAAGGCTGTTAGAATTACCACTGTTAAAGTTGTTGGTGTAACCATAGGTATAGCTATTTTAAACAGATATTTAGCACCCGCAGCTCCATCGACTAAAGCAACTTCTTTAATTCTTGAAGGAATCGATTCAAATGCATTTTTAAACATTAAAGCATTGAAGATTGAAGCCACAAATGGTACAGCAATAATAACCATAGCACCTATGAAATTATTTTTAAGTGCCATTGCATTGTTTCATTCAGTAACAACTTTATATTGTCCTGAAAGAAGAGCAACTTCAGGTAAAATTAATAATCCCATTAAAATAGCTCATAATATGTTTTTACCTCTTCACTTTTTAAGCGAGAAGGCATAACCTGCAAATAATGTAATAAATATTTTAACTATAATCGAGAAAATAACATTGGCAAAAGTTAATGCAAATGCTGATCAATAATCACTATTACCATTAGCTTTTGTATTAGCAGCGGTTGAATAGTTTGTTCAAGTTAATGATTTAGGAATTATTGAGAATGATGATTGTAATGTTTTTGCTTGAGTTTCAGGCATCAAAGAAATCATCAACATAAAGAAGAATGGGAACAAAATAATAAGAGCAAAAAATGTTAATGCCAATAATTTAAGAAATAAACCAAGTAACATTCCAAAAGCAGAGACTTCTCTAACTTGTTGCGCTGTTTTGTCTTTGTTTTTTCTTATTTTGATATTTGATCATCACTTCTGAATCTTTAATTTTGTTTCAAACATTGCTTTCTCCTAAGTTTAATGATACTCTCATTATTGTTCCAAATCCCCCTCTAATAATAGTTGAGTAAACTATACCAATAATAAATAACAATATAGAACCTGCAGCAGCTAATGATAAGTTTTCTGCTCCACCAAGACTTGTGTAGTAGTAAACGAAGATCATTAAGGTTGAAGCACCTTTTAAAACTGCTTCTTCAGGTCTATTATTGAATAATGCAAGAGGAAAGACTTTTATTCCGTTTATAATTCCCATTGTTACTAAGAAAGTAGTAGTTGATTTAATAGAAGGCAAGGTAATTGTAAAGAATTGTTTAACTGGTCCAATTCCGTCGATTGAGGCTGATTTATAGAGGTTTTTGTCAACTGAAAGCATTGCTGTTGTAAAAATTAAAACATTAAATGCTAGCCCTGATCAAATACCTTGAACAACCATTGCAAGGAATGGATAGAAAGAAATAATTGCTTTTGGTGATTTATCATTTAATCAAGGAATTTCTCCTAAATTGAAAATTGTGTTGAATAAACCATTATTTTCAAAAAATTGAATAAATGATAAAGACACAGCAACAATATTTGTTATATAAGGTAAGAAGAATATTGTTTGTCAAAAACCTCTTGCTCACTTACGATAAACGTTTGCGATACATGAAGATATTAATAAAGATACCATCATAACAAAAGGTAGAACAACAATAGCATATAAAATTGAGTTTCTAACCCCTACAGCAAATTTTGGTTCCTTAAATAGAGATTCAAAATTATGTAAAACGCCATTTTTAGCATTTTGTACAGTAAATGATTGAATAATGTTTATTATAAAAGGAACTAATGTAAATGCTGTAATAACAAGTAAAGTTGGCACTAACAAAATCAATGGTTTGTAAGCAGGAGTATGCTTTTCAACTACTGATTCAGCTAGAGCTTCTTCTTTTCTATTAGCTTGCTTTTGAGCACTAAAAGTAGTTAATCAAGAAAACTTGATAGCTAATTTTGCTCAAAAGTTATTTTTTGATTTCATATTCAATTCTTTCTTCTGTTAACTTGTCAAAAATGTGAAGACGATGTTTTGGTATGTTGAAATAAATTTCATCTTTAGCTTTGTAATTATAGTCATTGTCAACTAAAAAGTTGATATTTTCACCATTTTCTAAAGTTACTATTAATTTGCTTTCTTTACCAAAGTTTTCAGCAGCTTTAACTACGCCACTGAATTGTGCATCTTGCTTTCTATTTTTAATTTCAAAGTCTTCGGCTCTAACACCAACACTAAGATCTTTGAAGTCAACATCGTTTAATTTGATTCCAGGAATTTCAACACCTAAAACAGTAAGTTTTCCATCTTTATATTTAGAGTCGAACATGCCCATTTCTGGCATTCCTAAAAATCTAGCTACAAATTTGTTACGTGGTTTGTTGTAAAGTTCCATTGGTGAACCAATTTGTTGAACTTTAGACATTGACATACAGATAACAATGTCACTAATTGACATAGCTTCTTCTTGGTCGTGTGTAACGAATACTGTAGTAATACCTAATTTTTGTTGAATATCTCTAATTCATTGTCGAGTTGAAATACGTAATTTAGCATCCAAGTTTGAAAGAGGTTCGTCCATAAGAAGAATTTGAGGTTTTTTAACAATAGCACGGGCAATTGCCACACGTTGTTGTTGACCACCTGAAAGACGAGTTGGTTTCTTTTGTAAGATTGGAAGAATTTCAACACGTTCAGCAACTTCAAGCACTTCTCTATGAATTGCTTTTTTAAGGCTAATTATATCTTTAGAATATTCAACAATTTGGTTTCTGTCTTCATCTGTTAAGTTCGCATTTTTTAATTTGTGATCTTCATCAATAATTTGCTTTAAGTTGTATTTTTGATAAATTTCATTTTGAATTTTTTCAAAATTAACTAATGCGTACATTTTCATAATTTTTTCATTGCGTACTAATCTTTTTAATTTTGAATTATTACGGACAGAATTTTTATATTCTTTTTTAACTTCTTTGTAAGTTTTTTTGTATTTATCAATTAATGGTTCATATTTAACAATAGCCTTTTTAAGGTTCATGTAATATTTGTAATAAATATTATTTTTCATTAATTGATTTTCAGTTTTAACAAGTTGTCTTTGAGTTTCATGAGAAAATTCACTACGGTTTTCTAAAACAACTTGTTCAATAAGTTTTTGAGTTTTGTCAAGTTCTTCTTGTACTTCTTCTATACTTTTTGGTTTGCTTCTTTTTAATAAGTTTTTATCAAAATCAGTTAAGAATTTTGATTGTTTATATTCTTCTTCAGCTTTTAGTCTATTGTTATTTTTAAGAAGATTGTATTCTTCGTTAATAGCATTAAGTTGATCATGTTTTGACTTTTTCAAGCTTTCAAAGCTTTTTAAAGCCAATTTAGAAGCTAAGCTTAAATCAGCTGTATAGTGAACTTTTGACATTTTATAATCAGTAAACGCTTTATCAAATTTTTCACGTAATTCAACACGATAATTAGCTAATTCTGATTGTGTTTCTCTATAAATTGATTTGTAAATTTTTCAAGCTTCATTAATTTGCTTAATTTCTAAATCACTAGCACCTAATGATTTAAGATAAATATTTCTAATATTAATGATAGCTTCTGTTTTTCTATCTAAAACTTTGTTTTGTCAATCTGCATCATTTTTAAGAGGGAATGCGATGTTGTCATAAACACTCATATGAGGATATAAGGCATAGTTTTGAAAAACGAAACCCAATTTCCTTTGTTGAGGTGTTAATCTTGTAACGTCTCTTCCTCTAAAAAACACCTTCCCACTTGTTATTGTTAATAACCCTGAGATAGCATTAAGAGTTGTTGTTTTACCTGATCCTGAAGGTCCTAAAAGAGTTACTAATGAACCTTCTGGAATTTTAAAACTAACATCATCTACAGCTAAAGTTTCACCAAAGTCGATAAAAACATTTTTTAATTCTATAGCAGAGTTACGATCAATATTTTTCTTTGATTCTATTTCTTGCTTTAGACGTAAAAATTCTGTTTCATCTTCTTTATTAAACTTGGTTGTTTTTTTCTTAAAAAGATTAATTAATCTATTAATAAATATCATATTTTTTCCTTTAATTTAATAATATTAATTTAATCTTAAAGCCCTAGTTTATAGGGTTTTTGTAAGCTTTATCTTTAAATTTAAATACATTTGAATTTGATTTCTTTTGAAAAATGGTGTATTTACCATTTCTTTTTGATAAATAAACATATCTTGATATGTCATCAGGATCACTTAAACATTTAAAGAATCCTGTCTTTTCAGCCATAGCAGCTTCAAAAGCTTCACCTATTTGTAAGAATGTATAATGTTGAGTTTTACCAGCATTAGTCATATTTATTAATTCTGTACCATCAGCATAAGGCAATGTAAATCCAAATCTAGTAATAGCAGCAGAATATTCATACACATACTTGTGTCCATTTTTTTCGCCTCAAAATAAATGAGCTACGATTCTTTTAAAAGCATCTTTATTAGAATAAATAAATCTAACTTTTGTACCAGCTGGTAAATTTACATTAGCAAATTCAGATGATTTTTCCGCGAATCTCTTTTCAAAAATTGGAGCAATTTCTTTGCCAACAGCTTTTTCAGGAGTATCAACTCCTTGAATTCTAATGGTTTCAACTACCATCTCTTTTTTCTTTGGATCATAATATTTGACTTTAGGAGTATCTCCATCATTTCAACTTACGATTTCGCCATCATAGTAATTTAAACCTTCTTTTGCCATTTGATCTCAATCATAAGCTGTAGCTTGTAATTTTGAATAATCAATTCTAGTATCCATTTTGTCAAAATTGTCAACTAAATTTAACTTAACGTCAAATTTCTTTGTCATTTTTGAAATGTCATACTTATCATATTCTTTTCATTTACCTTTAGGATTTTTTTTGAAAATTTTGTAAGTATATTCCCTTTGATTATTAATAAAGTTTGGATCTTTCAAGTTTTCACTAAAAGTTTTGTTTTTATCAAATGTTCTTGCAAGAGAAATTGTATCTATTTCAAGTTTATATTCTTCACCATCATAAGTAAATTCTCTTGAAATATTTGATAAATTATTCAAACTAGTTGTCAATTGATTTTCAATATTTTTGTCAACAATATCATATTTTCCAGTAGCTGGATTATAAGCTACATAATCGAACTTGATGTCTTCTTTAAAAGCTTCATTATAAATTTTGTCATCTTTACTTTGACATGAAGAACAAACTACAATAGCCATTGAAGGAACAATTGTATTCAAACAAAAATTTAAAGTATTATTTTTAAACTTCATAATAAGTCCTTTTTTAAAAATAAATTTTTAAGTTTATACAAATAAACTAGATATTTCTATCTAATTTATTGTGTTTTTTTAATTAAAATTAATTAAATAATTTGTTGTTTGAAGCAACTACAGCGTCAATTATTTGATCTTTATATTGTCCTGGGCTTTTGTTACCATAAACATTTCTTCATGCTGTTCCTAATGCACCTCTAAATGCATCACCATTTGGATCACCATATTCCTCATAGATAGCATTGTGTTCTGGATCTTCAATTGTTTTTTTAAACATTTCAAAACATTCACGTAAGTAAGGATTGGTTGTTGTCATTGGTGTTTTTTCAAAATCTTTAACAGCAAAAATATATGATGCTTGTTCTGAAAACATTAAAGAAGGTTTTATTACTTTTTTAATTACATTTCCAGTTTCTTGATCTTTATATTCTAATTCAGTTGCGCCTGATGTTACAAATCATTTAACAAACATTCTTGTTGCTTGATTCATTGCATTATCACTAGATCTAATTCCAAATAATGAAGGACCTTGTGCATAATAAACATTTTTAGCATCAGTGTCTTTTGTTTTTGAAGGAGTTGCAAATTTAAAGAATTCGTCTTTTTCAAGAAGAGAATCTAAACCTTTTTCAACAATTTTAAGTCCTGAAATACCAGCACCTTTACCAAAAGCAAGGTATAAAATAGCTTCTTTATTTTGATTATTAACAAATTCACCAACTTTTACAAGTTTTCCATCTGCTAAAGCTGCATCTAAAGTTTTAATATCATCTTTATTTTTGGTTTCAATCATGAAAGCATAAACATTTGTTCCACTTGGTGAACTAATTTTTTTAGTTCCAGTAGGAATTTGACTATAACCTGCTAATTTGTTGTAAATATCTGCGGTTTTTGCTTTTCATTCATAATTTTCAAGTTTTTCAGTGTCTTTTTTAATTTTATTTAAGTGACCACCAATACGATATGTTCCATCATCATGTTTTACAATTTGGGCAAATTTATTATTGTTTTCATTTCATCCAGAAGAGAATTTACCTTCACTATTTTTAATTTCAATAGATGTTTCGCTTTTTTTAGCAAAGTTATGAGTATATCCAGCTGTTGAACCAATATCAAACATAAAGTTATGTCTTATTTGTTCACTAGATGTATAAGCACCACTTTGTTGGAAAACAACAGATTGAGATTTCAATTTAGGAACAAACATATCATAAAGTTCTTTAAATTTACTATTAGCTTGTGATGTAGCTTCCACAAATGATTTGTAACTTATTTTTCTTTCGCCATCTTCTTCAACAACTGTTGTAATTCATGATTCAGGATCGGCTCCAACTGAAGCATATCCTAAAGTTTGAATAAATCCTGTAATATCATCAATACCTAAGGCATGTGGTCCTTCTAAAGTAGTCACTGCTGATGATTTTTCAAACATTTTTTGTGCTTTGTCACAAAATTCTAATAATGAGTAAATATTTGAGAATGTTGATTCTTTAATTGTTAACTCATTTAATTTTAATGCACTAACATCTGATTTAACAGCACCTCAGTTTTCAATAACGGCTGCTCTATCTTTTAAACCTGATTTTTTGATTTTATCTCATTTATCTTTTCAACTTGGATCAATTTTAGCCCCTTTTGCAAGCATACTTTCAATTACGTATGAAAGAACAGGACCATTAGCGCCTAAGTTAATTGAGCTTTTAGCAATAGGAATTAATCATGAACCACCATTATTAATTTTTGATGTTGTTCTATTTGCTCTTGAAAATGATTCTGCAAAATCACTATTAGAAATTGATTCTTTGCCCCCATTTTCTTTAGTTGTAAAGTTCAACAATACTCCACTTTCGGCAAGAGATGATGCTAAAGATGAATAGTTAAGAAGTAAGTTAGGCATTTGAGCTTCTTTGGCTGTTATTTTTTTTCTAACCACGTCAGCTTGACCGTCATAACCTGAACCTAAACTAACTTGTTCAACTTCTTTAAAACCAGGTTGATCTTTCATTAATCTGTTGTAATTTTTGATTATATCATTTAAAGCTTCATATTGAGCTCTACCTTTAGAGAAAGTTGTAGCAATTTGAACTTTGTCATTGGCTTTAATATTGTAACCTTTTTTATCGTTTGCATAAGCTGAGTTTTCATTTGATGGAGTACTTTCACCATTAATTGAATCTAGGTTGGAAGAACCTCCACCTCCACATCCAACACTTAATACAACTGGAGACAATGCTGCAAATGCTGTACCAAGAGAAATAATAAGCTTATTAGCTTTTTTCATTTTGACTTCCTTTCAAATAAAATGTATTTTAATGATAAAAAATATTGCTAAATAACAAATAAAACAAAAATAAATATAAGTAAAATAAATTTTAGAATGTATAGTTATGGATAACTATGGTATATTGAGCTATATTATTTATCACGAGAAAATTATATTTTATTAATATACAAATTTAAATGTTTAAGATAATTTTTGAAAAATTCTCATAAGTTTTTCACAACTCTTTTCATTATGTTGAAATTTGTTATAATATTATCTTAATAAATAATAAAAACACTTAATTTCGTAACAAAAAAAGGTTAGAAATGCAAAGAAAAAAAATCAAAAATATTTTAATTGTTTCTTCTTTTGCTATTCCAATTTCAATGACTATTTCAGCAAGTGGCTGCAATTTAAAAGCTATTGAAAATAAATTCAATAATGAGATAGTGAAATCAAAAGAATGTGTCAAAGAATTTGAAAATAAAAAAGATATTCAAGAAGAAAAATATGAAGAATTAAGAGAAAGTTTAGTGAATTTTTCTAAATATATTGTTCAAGTAGATACTTTAAAACCTGGTCCAGTATCACTAAGAAATAGAAAAATATATCAATATGCAACAAGATTACTTCAAAGTTTTCAACAATTGCATAAAAATTGATATGAATATATTTTAAAAAATGGTAATGATGAAAATTGTGATGACAAAATGACACAAGAATTGTGAGATTTTTATTTAAAAAAGTAAGGGCTAATTTAAATTTAAGAAAGCTCTTACTTTTTTAAATTTCTCTATAAAATCTTGCAATAGGGCAAAATATTGTATATTTTTGACCTTGGTTTTTTTAATAAAACAATGATCAGTATTAATCAATGAATAAAGGTAACATTCATTTTCTAAAAGTTGAATATGAAGTGTTTTTTTGTATATTTTTTGTAACTTTTTAAAGCTAATAAAATGTTTAACTTTTAAAGCCGGCAATAAATTATTTGATTCGACAACCATATATTTTGCACTATTTAAATCAAAATCAAAAAAATCGATTTGATATTCATATGCTTTATTATAAAAAGTAAATTCTTCTTCATATCCTTTATTTGATTCAATTCATTCTTGTAATCGAACTGTAGCATAAGAAAAAGCGTAATAAACAAAAGCAAAAATAGTTGAACAACTTAAAAAAACAATTATTAAAGGCAAATAAATATAATTATTTAAACTAACAAAAATTGGTAAAAAAACCAATAAAAAGGTAATTAACATTGAAACGATTGTTAATGAAACAAAGATTTTTCTATTTTTGTTGTTTTTAAAATAAAAAGATTCTAAAATGTCTTGCTTTATATTAACTTTTTTATTTAAAAAATTCTTAGCAAATGTGGAAATTATAGTGCTTAATGGCAAAAAGAATTTATATGTTAAAACAACAAAAATTGTTGATAAAAATATTGATGAAAAAAGTACTAATAATATTTGACCTCAAATTGGCATAATTCTCCTTATTGTGATTTATTAATTATAACAAGTATTTTTTGCATTTGATAATATCAAATTTCCCTTTATTATTATATTTGCTATGATAGAAGTATGAAGAGAATAAGAAAATTGATTTTAGATACAATTAGTTCACTTGCTTTATTAACTCCAGTTTTGGCTGCTAGTTGTAAGCCAATTTTAGTTGTTAAAGAAGAATATAACAAGGAAAAAAGTTATCTTAAAACATTTCTAAAAACTATTAATAGCAAAAGCGATCTAGAAAAAAATGAATTCAAAAAATTTAGAATTAATTTTCATACTTTTTAAAAATGAGCTAATTATTAATTTTTAGAAAATATAAACAAAATTGATATTATTAATCAAAAAAATGCAATGGTCATATTTTTATTTCATCAATATATCGTAAAGAATTTGAAAAATGGTATGAAGATATTCATAACAAAGTTCAAGATGTTGATAGTAAATACAAAGAATTTGCTAACGAGCAAAATTAAAAAAATTTGAAAGAAAATAATGCTGACTTGTAAAAAAAAGCTTAAGCATTATTTTTCCTTACTTTTTTTGTTTAAATCGAAAGTTGTTTTTGAAACTTTAATTTCAGAAGTGAACATACTAATATCCATAACTTGAGTGTAATCAACACCTTCAGGTATTTCATTAAGTCCATCAAAAGGTGAATCTTTTGTGTTTTTAGCTATCTTTTGATATTCTAATTCTTGAGCTAAAACCGGATTAACTAAATTATATTTTTCAATTCACTTGAGCACTTGATTTCTAGTTCCATATAAATAGTGATTTGGCTCAATTAGGTATAAATCAGTTGTATTAGAAAATTTTTGTTCTTCGAGATATTTAGCTTCAAAGTCTTGGTTGATAAATTTTTTATTAGCATTTTCAACTCTAGGAATTGAGGCAAATAAGTTTTGAGTATAAGGGTGCATTGGTTTTTTGTAGATAATATTGGTTTTACCGCCTTCAACAAATTTACCATGATGCATAATTTGCACTTCATCAGCTAAATATTCAATCATCGAAAGATCATGAGCTATAAAGATAACTCCAATGTTTCTTTTTTCGCATAGTTCTTTAAGCAAGTTAACTACTTGTGCTTGAATTGAAATGTCTAGTGAAGCAATAGGTTCATCAGCAATAATTATTTTAGGTTCAACAATTAAGGCTCTAGCTATTGCAACTCTTTGTAATTGACCACCTGAGAATTCATGTGGATAACGGTAAGCAAATTGTTTAAGTAATCCGACATCTTCTAAAGCTTTATAAATTATGTTTTTGCATAATAATTCTTTAACATTTCTTTTTATTTTTTGATTAGTAAAAAAGTCTTTGAAAACTCCAAAAAAACTTTTTGAGTTTTTATGACTTAATCCCATAAATTCTTTAACAGTTTTTAAGTCTTCTTGTAATTGGCTAATTTCTATATTTAATGCTTTTAAGGTTAAAATTTTATCTTTTAATTTATTTTGTAAATTATTTGCATAATTTGTATTTTCAACTTTTTCATTCTTATTACTTTTTGCAAGTCAATTAGCTAAAAAAGTATTGAAAAGTTTAAGTAATTTGATGTCTGAATAATTTTGATAAAAATTAGATTGCCTGATTTTTAAAACATTATTAATTTTTTCTTTTTCATCTAATTCAGTTTCAACTTGTTTCACTTTTTTAAGTGTTTCTTCTTTATGATTTACAAGTTTATCTTCAAATTCAAGATCAATTTTTTCTATTTTTGTTTTCAACTCATTTAAATATTCAATTGAATTTTTAACATCACCGGCATTTTTAGATAGAATCATTTGCTTAGAAATTAATTTTTTAATGTGGTCAATTTTTTCTTCATATTGAGTTAAATTCAAATTACTTCTGATTATGTATTTATTGAAATCAAATTCGTAATATGTTTCATAAGTTGATTGCATATTTTCTTTGATTTTTTTGTTAAATTCAAGTGGTTGGAAATACTTATTAAAAAAATCTAAATTATAGTTTTTTAAATCATAAATAAGTTCTTTAATATCTTTAACTAATAAGTTGTTAATTAGCTTCTTATTTTTATTTAATAAATCAATTTGCATTTTTGCTAAAAAAGCTTTTTTATAGTCAAATTTGTATAATTCTTCATCTAAAGTATTATTCATTTCAAATTCATAATTTTTGATTTCAGATTTGAATTCTTCTTGATAATTTTTAAGTAAAATTTCATTTTCTTTTTGATGATCTCAAAACTCTTTTTTAATGTTTTTCATTTCATTATTTAAGTTATCAATTAATTGCATTGATTCATAATTTTCTTTTGACATTTTAGTTAAAATTAAAGCTTTTTTTCTTTCGTTTTCTAATTCAATAAAGTCAAATATGCCAAAAGGAAAATTACCATTAGTATAGTCAATTTGTTTTTGTTCATAGAATTCTAACAATTGATTAATATCTTTATGTAAGTTATCAATTATTTGAATTTGTAAATCTTGTTTTTCTTCAAAATATGAATAAATATTTTTAAATAAATCAACAGGTAATAGCGAATCACTTGTTTCAAATCTTTTTTGATTTGTTTCTCATTCATTAATAAAATCTTGAGCTAAACAGTTTATAGAGTTAAGCCCTTCTTTTTGCAAAGTACGATATTTTAATAAAAAATCTGCATCAAATATTTCTTTGATGTTTTTTCAATTTTTAAAGATTTCTTTTGTTTTGATTTTTAAAATATTATTAGCTATCAACGATTCTTTTAAAATTGAATAAATACTTTTTTGTTCATCCAATGAGTTTTTAGGATTTTGAAAAATCATTTGAATATTTTTTCTTAAAAATTTACGATCACTTTCACTCATTTTTTTATTGTTAATTAATTTACCATCAACTAATAAAAGGCCTTGAAAATCATCATATAGTTTTGCTATTGATCTTCCAACAGTGGTTTTACCACTTCCACTTTCACCAATTAAACCTAAAATTTGGCCTTCATATAAATTGAAGCTAACATTATCAACTGCTTTATTGATTTTGTTGTTGTTAAAAAAATATTTTTTTAATCCTTGGACTTCAAGGATTTTTTTCTTATTTGTTGAGTCCATAAAACTCCTTCTACTTGAATATACTTTAATTTTATTAGAATTTCCTAATTAAAAAAATAAATGCAATAAAAAAGAAAAATTAATTTTATCTACTCTTTGATTCAATATTTTGTGTTTCTTCTTTTTTATGAATTTTAATAATTTTTTTAACTTTTCGATTTGAAGTTTTCTTTCACTTTCTATTTAAAATTCAAGCTATTATTCTTTGGATTCTTGAGCTGTATATCTTTTTGAAGTACATGCTTCACAAATGATTCATAAGTTGGATAAGTAATATTTTTCTTAAGTAAGTTTTCAATACCTTCTGAAATTAAAGGTATTCTTTTGATTTTCTTAAGTGAAGTATGATTCATTATTTTTTGAAATTTTCAATATAGTGAAGCTGTAGTTCTTGGTACTTTTTTAAAAGTCATTGGACTATAAGCTCTAATATCTTGACCTTGATAAATAAGTTTTCTTAAATATGAAGCTGAGGCAAATTCATCTACAACTTTATCCGAATGATAACCAACTTCTCTTCTTAATGTATAAATCTTAATTGGCAAATTATTATATACTATAACTTTTATGTATTCAAAACCTAAGATATCATTTGGCATTTCAAAACTTTCGCCAACTAATTCTTTCATAACTTCACTAACTGCTTTAGGATAACTTAAACCTGATTTTTTCATTTTTTGCAATAAAGCAAAAGAAAATTCATTATGTTTTTCTTTCATAACTTTAGCGCAATAAAGCATTGAATCTGGATTGTTACTTTCACTACCAAAAACAATTTTGTCAACTTTAGCTTTGTAAAGTTTCATTACAGCATTGTATGCAAAAATATGAGCTGCTTGCACAGTTTCTTCAAATTTCAATTTAATTACTTTATTGACACCATATTTTTTTGCATATTTTTTTCTAATACTAAAAGGAACAACTGTTAATTCTCCACGTTGGCTAAATTTATCACTCATAACAACAACAATTTTTTCACCTGGAAAATGTTCTTTAACTCAGTTTATTTGTTTAATATGTCCATTGTGAAATGGATTATATTCAGCAATAATTCCAACAGCCATAGTTCTCCTCTTAAATAAATATTTATTATTATAATAAATAAAAATAAAAAACCAAATATTTATTTTAGATGCAAAAAGTAATGCAAAATAAAAGTAATTTGTTTTTTTACTAATTATTATTAAGATCTAAAAGTATGCTTTTGGCATTTAATTTGTTTTGTTCATTAATTGATTCTAGTTCTTTATTTCTAAAGAATCTAATCGCTTTTAAAACTTTAATTCGAGCATCAATGTTTTGGTTTTCTTTGATTTTAAAATCTAAGAATTCAATGAAATATTTAGTGTCAAAATTAACTTGCATTAATGCATAATAATTGTAATTATTTAATTCAACTAAAACTGCATAAATACCTTGTCTTAGCGGAATTAAAAGTTCATGTTTTTTTAATTCAATTTTATTTTCAATAGTTGAAAATTTAGCACTAAAACTATAAGGAAACATGTTGATAGTGTTAAGTAAATCAATGTCTCCAAATTCAATTAATTCTTTTAAATATGAAGTTGAAATCTTTTGTTTGTTTTTTAATCTCACAACTTCTTGAGCAAAAACTTTATCTTTATTGTAATGATTTTCTAAGAATTGAACATTGCCTGAACGTTTAAAGCCAAATTTAAATTCTTCACCAATTACAAAAGAATAATCATCTTGATTTGCTATTAATTTATCAATAAAATCTTGGGCACTTAAATGACTAATTTGACTATAAAACAGGCTTATAGCAAAATTTATTTTTAAATTTGCAAACTCTTGAACGCGGTTTTTTGCATCTGAAAAAATTAAGTTTTTTGTTTTAGATAAATTCTCAATATCTTCAAAATAAACTAAAACAATGTCTCTTTCTTTTTCACTTTCTTTTGCTAATTCACGAGCTTTTTCTAAAAGTTTATAATGACCTAAATGGAATGATTCAAAAGAGCCTATTATGAAAATAGGTTTTTGAAATTTAGGAATATTATCAAATGTATAAACTTTTAAAGACATATTTCAATTATAAATTAAATTATTTAATTAAGTCTAATTCTTTTAGTTTAAAGTAAGCTCCATCAGATGTTGGATCAAGAGCTACATCATTAGCCACAGCTTTTAAGTATTCACTTGCTTTTTCCATAGTAACACCATAAGCTGCATCTCGAATCATTTCATAGTCATTTGAACTGTCGCCAAAAGCAATTAAATTCTTTTTAGAATCTAGTTTTAAATATTTAGCTAATCAATCTAAAGTGTGTGATTTGGTTATTCCTTTAGGACTAACAAAAACACCAGTTGCTCATTGTGAATTAACTTCTAAATCCATGTTGTATTTTTCAATTAATTCTTTTGCTTTTTTAGCACAATCATTTGTGCTTTTAATGTCTTTAGCTGTAATAGTTATGACATGAAGGTGGTCTTTTTCCACAGCATCATAATCAACTGGTTTCATTTTGGCTTGATGAGGTGATAAGAATCATGTATTAATATTCATTTTTGGTGAATATCAACCATAATTACGATCCATTATCGTGAATCCTTCACAGGTAATATATTTGTTAAAGAATTCATAAAGAATTTTGAAGTCTTCAAATTTAATTGTGCGTTCAAAAATTAAATCTTTGTGTTTGCAGTCATAAACAAAAGCACCATTAGCGCCAATAAAATAATCAAGGTTAGAAGCTTTGTTCATTAATTTACCAATAGTAACAAATTCCCTAGCTGTGGCTAGAGCTGATTTAATGTTTGATTCTTCTAGTTTTTTAAACATTAATTCAATATTATTGCTGAATTCTGGTTGAGCATAAGGTAAAATTGTGCCATCAATATCGAAAGCAGCTAATTTAATATTTTCTTTTAATTCTTCTTTTTTCATAATTACTCCTCTAATCGGTTGCCAAATAATTTAACAACTTTTAAATTGTTATTTTTTAATTCTAAAATTCCTAATATTAGGTTTTGATCTTTTGTTTTATTAATTAATAAATATTTATTGTCTTTTAATTTTTTGTTAGCGTTAATAACTTGACCTTTTTTAAGAGATTCAATTTCACTATCTGTTGCATTATAAAAGTCAAGATCAAATAAGTTATTTATTTCAATTTGCTCATATTCATTTTTGGTATTACTTAAAGCTAGTTTGCCTATTTTAATTCTTTCTAATTCTGACATGTAGGAATAAGTATTGAATGCTATTCCAACATCATTTGCTAAGGAACGAATATATGTTCCAAAAGAAACTTCTAACTCAATAGTTAACTCTTGTTTTTGATAATCAAAATTTAAAATTTTTGAGTTAAAAACTTCTATTTTTTGAGTGTTTAACTCAACCTTTTGGCCATTTCTAGCTAAATTATAACTACGAACACCATTTATCTTTTTTGCACTATAAATAGGAGGTATTTGGCTTTTTTGATTTAAAAATCATTTGTTGATTTTTTCTAAATCTTCTTCCTTAATTTTGACTTCTGAAGTGTTAGTAATTTCACCTTCAGAATCATATGTAGAAGTATGTTTACCAAAAATTATTTTACTGATATATGTTTTACTTTTATGGCTAATATAAGGTATTAATTTTGTGTCATCTTCACTAGCACATAACAATAAGCCAGAGGCTAAGGGATCAAGTGTTCCGCTGTGTCCTATTTTTTTAATATTCATTTTTTTAGCAAATGTTTTTATACAAGAAAATGATGAAATTCCTTTTGTTTTTTTAATTAAATAAAACATATTTCTCCTTATTGGTGTGCCTTATAATTTTATAAAAAAATTATAAAAATAAAAGCATTTTTTATAAGAAGGCAAATAAAAAACAGGCTTTAGCCTGTCTCTTTTTAAGCTGTAAAATCATTAATACCTTGGAATAATTGTTCTTCTGATCCAGATAAAACTCAGTAGCTATTATCTGCACGTTTTTTGATACAAAGTTGACGTTTAGTTTCAAGTTTAATTCAAAGTCATGTACAAATAAAGATTGAGCTATATGAACCAACAACAAGTCCAAATATCATAACAATATTGAATGATAAATCAGTAGCATTACCAAACATTAATAAAACAAGAATTGATACTACAGTGGTTAATGTTGTGTATAAACTACGTTTGAATGTATCTTTAATTGCGTTGTTTGCAATTTCTTTAATTAATGCTTTTGATAAGAAAACACCATGATATTGAGTATTAATTGTTTCTTTAATTCTTTCAAAAACAATAATAGTATCGTTTATTGAAAAGGCTGTAATTGATAATAATGCAGCAATCATAATTGGTGAAAGTTGCAATCTAGCTACAACAATAAATGCTATTGACATTAAAACATCATGTAATAAGCCAAATACTGCTGCAATTGAATAAGTTCATTTAAATCTAATAAAGGTATATACAATAACAACAAGGAATGCTCCAGCTATAGCAATCATTGAGTATTTAAGTAAGTCAAAAGCACGCGAAGTTGAAATTGCATATGCTATAAATCTAGGTTTGTTTCCTGAAGAAACGAATGTTGCAACATCACTTTCAATTTTACTTAAAACATTACTTAAGTCTTGAGAAGTTTCAATTTGAAGTTTGAAGTTCCCATTGCCTAAATCCATAGGCACTATTTGGAATGTAATTTTATTCGGATCAATTCCTCATTTATTCATATGAGCCATAAATTTGTTTTGAATGTCCAAAATATCACTATTAACATAAGCACTATTAGCACTTTCAATAGAAATTCTAACTCCGCCACCAAATTCCATAGATCTGTTGAATCCTGCTCAGAAATCTTTATTAATTCCAGCAAATACTGCAAAAACAATAATTCCTGCAACAATAAATATTAATGAACCAATTCCAAATCATTTTGAATTTTTAACAAAATCAAATTTGTTAAATTTATTTTCTTTTTTAGGGGCTAATATTTTCTTTTGTCTAATTCCAAGAAGTCACAGTTTTTTGTCGAATGCGCCTGTATTTACTAGCAATACACTTAAACCTCTAGTAAATATAAGCATAACAATTAAGATGAATGTAACTGAGAATACAAGTGAAATACTGAAGCCTTTAATAGTTGAAGTACCAAAGAAGAATAGAACAAATGAAATCAATAAAGTTAAGATATTTGCATCTAAAATTGAACCTAATGTCCTATGATTTGCATTCTTCATAGCCTTCTTCAGCCTATCACCTGCATAAACCTCATTTTTGAGCCGTTCGAAGGTAATAATATTTGAGTCGACACTAATTCCAATACCAATAATTAAAGCAGCAATTGTTACTGGTGAATATTCTCCACGTAAAACTGTGAACAATAATAAAGTTAAGAACATATATAAAGCAATTGATATTGTACTTAAAGCACCAAGTAATCCATAGTTAACAATCATAAAGACTGCAATAATACTAAAGACAACTGCTCCAGCTAACAATGCACTTCTAAATGAATTTGAGGTTTTGCTTGCTTCAATATAGTTAGAAGATAAAATTTTTAAATCGTAGTTTGCTGAACCAAAATTAATGTTAGCTGCTGTTTTTTTTGCTTGAGCTTCATTAAATCTACCTGAAATGAAAAATTGAGTACCTTTCAATGGTTCCCTAAGACCAGCTTCACTTAATAAGTAGTTTGTTCCTTTAAACTCATATTCTTTTAAAGCGTTTGGTTTTCCTTTATCATTTAACGCTTTATTACCAATATGAACAAAATTATATGGATTTTCTCCCGCTTCTTTTCAATCTGATGCATATTCAGTTTTTGCAAATTTAACTAAAGCATCTAGATTAAGTCACATCAATATTTTTCTTTTTTTTGGATCTTTATTATTTTTGGTAATATATTCAGTAGCCTTGTATCATTCGTCAGCGGCAGCGTTATTTCTTAAAGAAACATCTATACCATAATAGCCACTTCGACCTTTTTCACTTGGTGGAATAAATTTAAATTTTGCTCCATTTTCCTTAAGAGGTGGAATGTAATCTTCAATTCTTGAATAATCTATTTTTTCTCTAGATTCATTAAATTTTCCTCTAACAAATAAAGGAATCATATCGCCATCAGTAAGAATTAAATTTGGTTTTGAAGAAACAATTTTTTCTAATTCTTCTTTTTCTTTTGAACTTAATTTACCATTTTGAGTAATTTTTAAAATCCCATCACCTTCAACATTAACAGTAGTTCCATTAAATGCAATACCACCAGTTAAACGGTCATCCATAGTGTTAGCAATATTCTTGGCATATTTATCGTTAACTTTTTTGCCATTTTTTTGTGCTTGAACTAAGATTTCAACACCTCCACCATATTCAATTGACAAGTTTGGCTTCTTAGAAATATAGAAAAGACTTCCACAAACGATAGCAATGATTGTGGAAATTAATGTAATACTTAAAACAACTCATCTTTTTCAGTTGCTTCAACTAAAGATTTTTCTCATGAAAGGCTTAAGTTTATATCACATAACTTTTCAATTATATATCAAATATAAATTTTAATATTAATAAAATAAAATTAATTCACTAATAATGGATATCTAACTTATTTTTTAGCAAATAATCTATTCCTTTTGTTGTAATTTTTCGTCCTCTTGGCCCTTTGGCAATTAATTTTAAATAAAGCAAGAGTGGTTCTAATTCATAAATTAAAATATCTCGATCAATATTTAAAACACCAGCAATTGAATCTATTGCAGCAAATTTATTTTCAAATGTTTCGTTTAAAACTTTTAAATATTCAATGTGTTCTCGGCCTAAACCAAGATCATATAATTCTAGATGTTTAAATGTTGAGTAAGTTGTCTTTTTAGTTATTTCATCTTCTTTATTTTGAATTGAAAAATCTAATATTCTTTTTAATAAATGATTAGCAACTCTTGGTGTCCCTTTGGAATATTTTGCAATCAAAGGAATGACTCCTCTTTCACTTTTGATATTTAACACCATTTCACTGTTTTCTAATATTTTTGCTATTTCTTTTTCATTATATTGACTAAGTCTGGCGATAAAACCAAAACGATCTTTAAGTGGCTGAGTTAATAAGTTAATTTTAGTAGTTGCGCCAATTAAAGTAAAAGGTTTAAGATTCATTCTCATAACCTTACTATTTCCCTCAGGCCCTATAATTATGTCGATTTTGTAATCTTCCATAGCATTATAAATAATTTCTTCAACATTTTTATTCATGCTATGAATTTCATCTATAAAGATGATATCATTTTCTTTAACATTAGCAAAAACAGTTAAAATATCACTTTTCTTTTCTAAAAGAGCACCTTGTAAATAATGTATTTTGGTATCTAATTCATTAGCCAAAATACTAGCTAAAGAAGTTTTTCCTGTCCCTGGTGGACCATAAAAAAGAATATGATCAAGAGGCTCCTTTCGATACCTTGAACCCTCGATCATTGTCTTTAATGTATAGATTAATTTTTCTTGGCCAACAAATTCAAAAAAATTAGCTGGTCTAAGCATTAAGCTGTTCATTTTGAGCACCACTTTGAGAAATAAATTTAATTGCTTCTTCAATCATTGATTCAACATCTTGATTTAATTCAACTTTAGTTAATGCTGAATCAATTTGAGCTGCTTTAAAGCCTAACATTTTTAATGTTTCTTTAGCTTCACTTAATAAATTTGAATTTTTAACTTGTTTTTGTGCATCTTGAGTATTAGTTATTTTAGCTCATTTGTCTTGTAATTCGCCAACTACAATTCGAGCAATTCTTGGATTAATATAAGGAATTTCAATTAGGTGATCTACTTTACCTAAAGCAATTAAAGATGCAACTTTTTCTCATCCTTGGTTAAGGATGTTAAAAGCAACTCTTGGTCCAATTCCATTTAAATTAATTAAGTCCATAAATAATAAGCGTTCTTTGAAATCTTTAAATCCATATAAAGATCAAGTGTAATCGTTTCTTATTTCATATAGATACAACTTCATTTTTTGTTTAGCTTCAACTCTAGCATGATCTGGAAAGATTATTGAATAACCTACTCCTTGACTTTCAAAAATTAAATTTTGATTATTTTTATAAACAATTTCTCCGATTCGATATAAAACCATTTAATCTCCTTTCAAAATAACCTTTTTAATAGAAAATAAAAAACTTTATCTCTGGAAAAATTTGGTATTTTTGATCTCTTTTTCCTGAATTTTTCCAGTTTTTAGCATTTTTATAAACAAAAAAGATAAGTTAATAAAAAGGAGCAAAATGAAAAATAAGATAATTAATTTTAAAATGTTTGAAAATGCAGCAATTAGACACAACTTGAAAATTTTGCAAGTTGATTATTTTGAAAAAAATATAACAATTGATATTTTTTGTGGCAACAATTCTTATATTAAATGAAATATTAGTCCAGACAATAATATCAATTTCTATTTAATTGGAAGTCGTAAAGTTTTTGAAAGAGAGAATATAAGAAATTATTTAAAAGATATGGCTGAATTAATAAAAAAACACCAACCATTCAAAGTTGATGTTATTAAAAAGTTAAGTGCTAAAGCATTTGGTGCGCGGGGAGGGACTTGAACCCTCATGCCGTAAAGCACTAGAGCCTAAATCTAGCGTGTCTGCCAATTTCACCACTCGCGCAACTTTTTCTAGCTTTTTGGAAGGAATTGCACCTGCAAAAGTCATCTAAATAAAAAAAGAAAACTTTTCTAACTATAGCAAAGCATATAAATGGTGCCGTCTATAGGACTCGAACCTACGACCTACTGATTACAAGTCAGTTGCTCTACCAACTGAGCTAAGACGGCATGGTGGAGAATAAGGGGCTCGAACCCATGACCTCCGCCTTGTAAGGGCGATGCTCTCCCAACTGAGCTAATTCTCCAAAATGGTAGTCTGTACGGGAATCGAACCCGTGCATGCATGGATGAAAACCATGTGTGTTAACCGCTTCACCAACAGACCAAATGGCGCCGATTACAAGGATTGAACTTGTGACCAACTGGTTAACAGCCAGCTGCTCTACCGCTGAGCTAAATCGGCATTTGTTAAGTTATGCCTTATTATTATATATTAAAAAGTTTTTTTGTAAATAAAAATTTTAAATATTTTTTTAGCAATTTTTAAGCTTATAAATTAAGAAAAAAAGAAATATTTTAATTTTTATTTTTTTAATTCAAAAATACAAAAAACACTATAAAACAGGTTTTTTGGTAAAAAAATTATTTTAAAAAGAGATTTTTTATGTGGTTTATATATTATTTAATATTAAATTTTAATAAATAATTCAAAATATTATAAGAATGAAATATTAGGTTTTTTAAATGATTTGGAGGAAGAATGATCAATTATTTATTAAAAAGAGAAAATATTAAAATGAATAAAGATGAAATTGAGGCAATGATAAATAATACTGTTAGAGATTTAAAAATTGACAGAACTAAAATTGATTCAATGTCTTTATTAGAAAAATCTTTTGATTATAAATGCAAAAAAATATATAACTTAATTTCAAATGAAATTTTAAAAAGTGATGCTTTAGCCTATATTGCTAGTCCAGCAATTAGAAAAGATATTATTTCAAATAACACTATTAGTGCGGAAATTGTGGTTGCTTATTATCCTTTTGAAGAGCTTAAAAAAATTAACTATAAAAATACTCCAGTAAATTATATTTACAACTTTTTTGATGAAAATTCAATTGGTGCAATTTTTGAAAATACAATTAAAAATTACACATTTAAAAATTCAGTAAATGATTTTATTAAACAAAACGACTTAGTTAAGTTAAACATTAAATTATTTCAAAATAATATCTTAATGAAAGATGATAAAAATGTTCTTATAATAGCTAACCACACAAACAACTTTACTATTAATAATTCAATTCTTAATCATAGATATGGTGAAATTTTTAGCATCAATGATCCTTTAGGTAGAAAATGAGAAATGCAAGTAATTGAAATCAAAAGGACTGTTTCGATGCCACTAACCAATCAAAATATTTATTTTCTTAAAATACCTTATGTTACAAATCTAATTACTTTAAAAAACTTTTTCTTTTCAATGACTAAAAAACAAAATGCCATTAAAGAAGTTATGAGATATTTTGACAGCTTAATTAGTGAATTAGAAAATACTAATACAATTATTATTCCTGATGAATTTATAAATAGCAAAATATCAGATTATACTCATCAATATTTAGAAAAAGTAAATCCAAATAATCGAGCAGCTATTGAAAAAAGTATTCAAGAAAAAGATCAATATGGTAAACAAATAATAGATAATGCGATTAATAGTGCTAGAAGAGAAATTGTTGAAGACATTGTTAAAAAATTAGTTTACACATTAGAAAAAATAAAAGTCCATGACACAGAAGTAAATCAAGAATTAAATCTAAGCGAAAATATTTTATTTCAATCAAACAACTATTACAATAGAAATGAAAACAAAAATGTTAACACTGTAAAAGAAGATTTAATTAATATAAAAATAGCTTTAAAACTTTTACAACTAAATGCACCTCAATTATTTTTAGTAATTGCTAGAGATGCAGCTATTGCAGTATAGTTTGTAGCTTTTTTTATTAACTTTAAATTTAAAATTTATTTTAATTTATAATTGAAATAATTATTATGCTTTAGGAGGAAAAATGATAGAAGTAAATAATCTAAGTAAAATTTTTAGCGACAAAAAATTATTTGAAAATGTTAATTTAAAATTTACAGCTGGAAATACATATGGAATAATTGGAGCCAATGGAGCTGGCAAAAGTACATTTTTAAAAATTTTAGCTGGTGAAATAGAAGCTACCGGCGGCCAAATAATAATTGAAAAAAGCCGAAGACTTAGTGTTTTAAGCCAAGATCATAATGCTTATGACAATATGAATGTAACCGATGTTGTAGTTATGGGAAATACTGATTTATATAAAATCAAACAAGAAAAAGATGCTATTTATGCAAATCCTGAAGCAACAATGGAAGACTATACAAGGGCAGGAGAATTAGAAGAAAAATTCGGCGAATTAGGTGGTTGAACTGCTGAAAATGATGCTCAAGAATTATTGTCAGGTTTACAAATTCCAAAAAATAAATGAGAATCAAAAATGTCAGAATTAACTGCTAATCAAAAAATTAAAGTTTTATTAGCCAAAGCATTATTTGGTAATCCTGATATTTTAATCATGGACGAACCTACTAACAATCTTGACTTGCGTGCAATTAAATGATTAGAGAACTTTTTAGCAGATTATCAAAATGTTGTTATAGTAGTTAGCCACGACAGTGACTTTTTAGATAACATATGCACTCACATAGTTGACATTGATTACAATGAAGCAAAAATTTATACAGGTAATTACACTTTTTGAAAAGAAAGTAGTGAGTTAGCTAGAGAATTAATGAAACAATCAAATGCTAAAAAAGAAGTACAAATTGAAAAACTTAAAGCATTTATTGCTCGTTTTAGCGCCAACGCTTCTAAAAGTAAACAAGCAACCAGTAGAAAAAAATCTTTAGAAAAAATTACTCTTGATGAAATTAAACCTTCTAATCGTAAATATCCTTATATTAATTGAGACATTAACCGTGAACCTGGTAAAGACATTCTAACTGTTGAAGGTTTGACTTATGTTGATGAAAAAGGAAATACACTATTCCAAAATGTTTCATTCACTTTAGCTCGTGGTGAAAAAATGGTTTTAATTGGTGAAGATGATATTGCTAAAACTAGATTTTTAGAATGCTTAATTGGTAAGATAAAACCAACAAAAGGCACTATAAAATGGGGCCAAACAATAAAACACACTTATTATCCAAATGAAAATAAAGAATATTTTAAAGAAGATATAACAATTCTAGAATGAATTGCTAAATGACCTCCATACAACTCAACTGAAGAAACCAAAGATGTTAGTGATCAAAGAATGAGAGGCTTCTTAGGAAGAATGTTATTTTCAAATGATTCAGTATTTAAAAATGTTAAAGTAACTTCAGGTGGAGAAAAAGCGAGATTGATGTTTTCAAGAATGATGCTTTTAGAATCTAACTTCTTGATTCTAGATCAACCTTTAGATCACCTTGATGCTGAAAGCATTGACAGTGTCATTGCAGGATTAAAAGCTTATAAGGGTGGTGTTATTGTAACAACATATAATAGAGCTTTAGTTAACCAAGTAGCTAATGTTATTGTTGAAATTGCTCCTGATAAAAGTTTTATTTATCATGGAACACTAGATGAATATGAAAAAATCATGAACTATTAAATATAATAAATAAAGAAAAGAGGAAAAATGATTAAATATGTTTTAGAAACCAAAACCATTGAATTTAAAGACAAAGAATGAAAACAAATTCAAAATAATTTTTTAATGGAAAGCATTAAAGAAGGCAAGAAAATTTCACCTGACCAATTAATTGAAGAAGCTTTTAAATCAGATACAAATAAAATAGTTGAATCAATGGGTAAAGAATTAAAAGAAAAATATCTAAATTGTTTAGCTTTTTCGCCTATTGTTGTTGTCGAAGATATTACTAAAGATAAAGCTAAAGCTGTTGTTACAATTGTAATTTATCCAAAAGCTGAATTCGATAAAATTGACATAAATATTAAACCAGATGGTAAATATGAAATGGTGACAAAAGGTGCTATTGATGAAATTTACAAAAAATTTGTTGATGATTATCCTTTACTTAAAGAAGTTGAAGACCAATCAAAAGAAAATGATTATGTTAGATATAATATTTCAGTTTCTAAAGACAAAAAAGAAATATTGTCACGTAAAGATTTAGATAAAAAAATTGTAAAAGATGAAAATCCTAACTCAATTAATAGTCAATTAATGAATCGTAAAGTTAATGAATCATTTTCAGTAAATACACCAGAAAATGAAAACATTAAAATTACAGTTACTAAAGTTTTTCGTCCAATTAAAACTAAATTAACAAATGACAACATAAAAGAAATCAAAATTGAAGGCATTAATACTCTTGATGATCTTTATAATCAATTGTCAATGAATTTGAAAAATGAAATGGCTTCAAGTTATTTATTAGATTACATGAAAAAAGCAATTGAAACAGTTGGAAATAAATATGGTTTTGATTTACCACCTATTTTATTAGATACACAAGTAAATGATTTTATTAAAAGTAAATTAGCAATGTTACCTCCAGATAAAGCTAATCTATTAAGAAATGCAATAGAAAATAAACAAAAAGATGGTTATGAAATTTTTGATTTAGCAAAAACAAATGTTCGTAATTCTCTTTTAGACGCAATTATTGAATTTACTTTTTCATTGTTAATTAAAAACAAAATTACAGAAAAAGAAGCAGAAGAATTTTACAAATCAATTAAAGAAAAAACTTTAATTTCAACTGGCTCAAATGAATTAACAAAAGCTCAATCTGATGTTATTTTAGCTAAACAAAAAGCAGCTCTTAACTTGCTTTATCTTAATGATAAAGAAAGTTATGAAGCTGTTTCAAAAGATTTAGAATTAACTATTTAATTTAAACTGCCTTAGGCAGTTTTTTTATCGCAATCATTCATTACTTTGAGCATCAATAATATGACTAGCTACACCTTTGCCTTTTCCAAAGTTATAAACATTTTTAACTTCTGGAAAAACTTTATGAGCATCTTTAATATCAATCGGTTCTTGAGTTGAGACGTTAGCACTTGTTACATACATAGGTCCATTTTTTTCTAAAAATTCTAATAATTTTTTGTTATTTGGCATTCTGAAACCTTGGTTATTAGTAATAATAGAATAAGCTCCAGGTCAATATTTTAAGGCTAAATCATTTGCTTCTTTAGTTCATTCTTTAAAACTTTGAGCTTGTTTTAATGAGGCAACTAAAATCATTATTTTTTTACTTTTAGGTCTTTTTTTAAGATAATAAAGAGCATCTAAGGTTTCTTGGCAAATAGGTCCGCCAATGCCTGTTACTGTGTCTGTTGTGCAAATAAATATTTTTTCAAAATTCATAGTGTTTCAATTATATAACTTATTTTTTAAGTGAATAAGTAAAATAAAATCACCTAGTTAGGTGATTAAATTAATATTTATAAATAATTAAATTATTTAACTAAACGAACACGATCTTTTGAATAAGGAATAAGTGCCATAAAACGAGCTCTTTTGATTGCATTTGCAATTTTTCTTTGATCTTTTGCACATGCACCAGTAGCTGAGTGAGGTTTAATTTGACCTGTTGCTGTAATAAATTTGCTTAAGAATTCAACATCTTTGTAATCAACATAAGTTAATTTTTGATCACAAGTTTCACATCTACGACGTCTAAAGTTATTTTTCTTTTTGTTATTAAATACCATGATTCTCCTTACTAATTTTCATCAACATCAATTGAAAATGTATGATAGCTATCTTCATTTTCATCTTCGCCATCAAGTAAAAATCCACCAAATTGGTTTTCATTTTGTTTTGAATTATTTTTAGTTTGGCTTGATGCTGCTTTTTTAGTTGTATTTTGATTTTTAGATTGTTGATAATTTGCTTGATTAAATGAAGGAGTTGTTGCTGAATATTCTCCACTTTTGCCTGTTCTTTGTTCTCTTACTGAACGAGGTTCAAGTAATGAAATATTGTCAACTGTAACTTCATATGATCAAACTGTTCCATTTTGTCCTTCATATTGTGATGAAGTAAATGAACCTTCAATTGAAACAAGAGCTCCTTTTGAAGCATAGTTATTTAAAAATTCTGCTGAATTTCTTCATGCAACAATAGGAATAAAATCAGTAATTTTGTCATTTGAAGAACGACGATTTACTGCTATAGAAGTTCTAGCATATGAAATGCCACTATTTGTTCTGTACATTCTTATATCATTTGAAATACGACCTACAAGTAATACTTTGTTCATGCTTTCTCCTTACGAGAAGTTAATTAACTATTCAACTTTTTTAGCTTTACTTTGACGTGGTTTAACTTCTTTTTCTTGTGATTCTTTTTTAGCTGATCTAGGTTTTTTAGCAGCTTTTTCTTCAGCTACTTTTTCACCAGCTTCAGCTGATTTATTTGATTTTTTGAATTCTTTCTTTTCTTCATATTTTGCTCTATGGCTTTCTTTTTTAACTTTCCCATATCCTCTTTCAGAATCTAAGTTAATTGCTAAATGTCTTCAAATATCTTTTGAGATATTAACACGACGAGTTAATTCAGCAATTAAGTGACTTTCAGCTTCAATTTCAAAAAGTAAGTATTGAGCTTTTAATGATCCTTTGATTGGATATGCTAAGTCAGTTCTTTCAAGCTTTTCAGCTTTTTTAACATTTGATTTTTTGAAAATACTTTCAACTAAGTCAATGCTCTTCTTGGCATCTGCCTTAGGATCAAGTATCATCATAATTTCATATTTGTGCATTCTTTCTCCTTTTGGACTTCAGGGTCTTAAGTGACCAAGGAGTATTATTATCCTAATAAAATACTCTGTTATATTATATATATAATTTAATTACTAGCTAGTAAAAAAATAACTATTTTTCAATAAAAAGAATTATGTTAAATAAATTATATTTAAAAATATAAATTCGTAAATTTGAAGTTTTGACTAAAAGCACTATAAAATAGGCAAATTAAGTTAAATGCTCAATAGTGAAATTTTTGTGTAAATAAATTTTTAAATATTTTTGACTCTAATATTAATACTTTAATATTAAATATAATAAGGCAAAAAAATAGCTAAAAAAATGATAACAAGATTGCAAGATTGTGATAAATTAAAGTTATGAATAATTTAGTTATAGTGGAATCTCCAAACAAAGTTGAGACAATTAAAAAATATTTAGGAAGCGATTATGATGTGATTGCTTCTGTTGGTCATATCGCTATTATGAGTACTAGGAAAGGCGAACAAGGTTTAGGAATTGATTTAGAAAATTGAGAGCCTTTTTACTCATTAGACAATAGTAAAAAAAATGTTATTAAAAACCTTAAAGAAGCCATAGCAAAAGCCGATGTTATTTATATTGCAACTGACCCTGATAGAGAAGGAGAAGCAATTGGAGATCACATAGTTAACTTTTTAATTGAAAAAGATCGTAATAAAAATAAGAAAAAATACTACCGTATTAAATACAATGAAATAACAAAAGAAGCTATTCAAAAAGCAATTCAAAATCCAACAGAACTAGATCAAAATTTAATTAATTCACAAAAAGCAAGAAGAATGCTTGATAGAATTATTGGTTTCAAATTAAGCCAATTAATGCAAAAGAAAATTTCAAATAGTCCTCGTACTCCAAGTGCAGGACGTGTACAATCAATTGCTCTTAAATTAGTAGTTGATCGTGAAGATGAAATTAATGCATTTGTGCCTCGTGGTTATCACAAAGTTGAAGCTAAATTAAATGAAACATTAAGTGCTTCTATTTATATAGATAAACATCCAGCAGCAGAAAAAAACTGAGTTTATCCTGAAGAATTAGAAAAAGTTAAAGAACAAATTAGCATTGAACCAATTAATGTTTTAGAAGTAGAAGATATTAAAGAAGCAAGAAAAACTTTAGCTAAATATACGCCACTTAAACAAGCAGTTTTATATAAGAAAAGTCCGCTAACTTCTAAACAAACTCAAATTGCAGCTCAAAAACTTTATGAAGGTTATGGTGATGGTGGTTTGATTAGTTATCCTAGAACTGATAGTACTAGATTGAGTCAACATTTCTTAAATATTGCTAGAAGTTATATTAAAAATAAATTCGGTGAAGAATATATTCTTCAAGAAATCAAAGGCTTTGCAGGCGATCAAGATGCCCATGAAGCTATTAGACCAACTGATATAAACTTACTGCCTGAAGTTGCTAAAGCTAAATTTAATTTAGATAATAGTGAATACATTGTTTATAAGCTAATTTATGAACACACACTTATGTCTTTAATTAATCCACCAATTAAAGCTAATAAAACTTATACCTTTAAAAAAAATAAGTTAACTTTTAAAGCTAATGTAAGTAAAACCATATTCCCAGGTTACTATCTTGTTAAAAATGAAAATGAAGATATTGAAGATCCTAATTATCAAATACAACAAAAAGTGGATGTTTTAGAATATCAAATAACAAATCATGAAACTAAACCACCAGCTCGTTACACTGAAGGTTCATTAATTGAAGCTTTAGATAATATTAAAGTTGGACGTCCTTCAACTTTTGCAACTACTGTTGCAGTAAACTTGGAAAGAAAATATTTTGAAAATATTGATAAAAGTTTACATCATACAGAATTTGGCCGTTTAGTTTTAAGTAAATTATTAGATGGTTTTCCAGATATTATTAATGAAGGCTATACAGCTGAAGTTGAAGAACAATTAGACTTAATTGCTTCAAATAAAACTACTGTTCAACCTATTATGTATGATTTTTGAAAACGTTTTAATAAGACTTATGAAAATGCAACTGAAACATTAGAATTAATTGCTATTGCACTTGAATATTTAAATGAAAAATGTCCAGATGATGGCGGTGAATTAATTGTTCGTAATAATAAAAGAAATGATACAAAATTTGTTGGTTGTGCTAACTTCCCTAAATGTCACTATGCTCGTAGTGTTGAAGGAGAAGAAAACAAAAGACCAAAAAGAAGATGATTCTTTAAAAAGAAAAAATAAAATATTTGCTCACTAACTAGGGCAAATATTTTATTTTGCTTGCAAATTATTACAATTATTATTTTTCATCTTTAGCATTTGTCATTGAACGCATAACAGCTTTAATTTGTGATTCTGAAGCTTTTCTTCCCATTTGTAAGAACATAGCTCTAATCATTTTTTCAGTAATAGGAGGGTTTTCTTTAATTTGTTTTTCGAACATTTTCTTTGAAACGATAAAAGCAATAAAACCACCCATTAAAAAGAATAAGATTGCCATACCAATAACTAATCCGATTCATGAACCTGTACCCATATTAACCTCCTCATTTTTGTGATAACTTATTTAATATTATAAAGTAAAAGTTATTTAACACAAATATTAATGATATTTAATTTCTTGATCGTAAACTTTAGGATTAATTGCTTTAACTGTTTCAACAATTAAATCACCAGCTGCCATCAAGTCTTCTATGTCACAAACTCCAATTGGAGAATGAAGATATCTTTGAGCTAAAGAGATAGTTAAAGTGGCTGCTCCACCTTTAGCATATTGAAGCGCACTAGCATCAGTACCGCCACCCATAGCAACAAATTTGTAGTGTTTGATTTTTTCTTTTCTGCCTATTTTACACATTAATTCAACTAGTCTTGGATTAGCCATCATAGCTCCATCCATGATTCTAATGGCTGCGCCTTTACCTAGTGCGGTAGTACCCGCAATAGTACCAATAGTATCATGAGTGCTGGTTGTATCTAGTGCTATTGCAATTTGAGGATCAATAACAGTAACTGAGGTTTTAGCACCTCTAGTACCTACTTCTTCTTGAACTGTTCCAACTAAATATAAATCAACTGCTAAGTCTAAATCTTTTAATTGATGAGCTATATATTCTAGTGTTGTAACTCCAGCTCTATTGTCCATAGCTTTAGCTCCAACTAAGTTTTCATTGTCAAAATTGATTGTTTCACCCGACATTAAAACACGATCACCAATTTGAACATTTTTCTTTAATGCCTCTTCTTTGTTTTTAAAGCCAAAATCAGCATAAATTTCTTTATTTGTTACCGCTCTATTTCTAGCTTCTGCTTCCATAATGTGAACTGAAGTGTGTCCGAAAAGTCCGCTATATCTTTTATTGTCACTAGTAATTAAAGTTGCTTTAGTGCCTATTGCGACATTTGCTCAAATTCCACCAACTGAGCTTAAAAGAATTTGTCCATCTTCATGAATTTGACGTACTAAATAACCAACTTCATCCATATGAGCAGCTATCATAAATTTAGGAGCATCTTTAACTTTTGATTTTTTATGCAAAATTAAAGATCCAAAATTGTCATAGTTAACTTCAAAGTTTTTTGAATTTATATTTTTCACTAATGCATGAGCTACATTTTCTTCATATCTGCTCAATCCTTCCGTTTCGCAGTATTCAATTAATCTCTTTTTAAATTCTTTTTTATTCATAATATCTTCTTTCTATTTTTATTTATAAGGCATGTAACCTTGATGCATATATTCAATTAATGCTTGCTTGAATTTTTTGTTTGTAAATTTAGAATCTTTTTTGTCTTTGTAATAAATGTAAGTTAGAACATGATCACTACCATATCTAGAGTCATTTAAACTGTTTGAGCGACTATGAAGAGTTCCAGTTCAATAATTTACTGTTGTCATACCACTTAAGTAATAATCAAGAGGGTCAAAACTATTATTAAATCCTATTAAACTTTTATCACCATATTTTGCCAATAAGGCTGTTTTATAGTCTTTTACGTTATCTTTGAATGCTTTGACAAAACCATCCATTAAGTAAGCTTCAGCTGTCAAACTTGTTCCATTTCAAAACAATCCACTTGGTGTGTTTGAATACAATACTGAAGCTAAAAAGCTATAAAATCTTCATAAAGCTTGGAAGCCTGTATTAGTTTTTCTTAATGTATTATGATCACTATAATTTTGTTCACTTGCTTGTTTAAAGAATTCTTTAACAAGAGGTGAAGCAATAGCTGAAACTAAATCACCAACTTTACCTTTAAGAATATCGATAATTCCGCTTGCTCCAATACCAACTTCAAATTTAGATGTTCCTTTATCAGAATTAAACATCACTTTGAATAATCCTTCTGTATCATTTTTAGGAGTTGAACTAAATGCTAAGTTAAGAAAATCTGAAAATTCTTTTTGAGGTACTTTAGCAAGTAAATCTCTAATTAAAGGTATTTGGTCAAATATTTTTGATAATCTAACTTTGCCACCTTCGCTAATAAACTTAAGTGCTCCTTCTTTTGCAGCATCTCTTAAGTTATCAATTAATTTTTCAAAGCCATAGGTATTAATTCTCTTCAATCTTTCAAAAATGCTATCTACAATATCATCTAAAATATTTGTTTTAAGTAATCCAATACCAAATGAACGAATGAATTTTTGAATAATAATGTCATCATTTTCACTATTAGTTCAGTGTTCTTTTCTTCAACCATTAGCTATAAGTTTACCAATTGTAAAAGCTACTTCTTCATTCTTTTCAAATAATTCAGTTATGTATTGTTTAATTGTTCCTTTAATTATTAATGCGCTTGGTGAACTCATGAATTTGCTTATAGCTTCAAGTCATGAATTTAATTGAGCATATTCTAAGTTTTTGTCTAAAAGCTCTTTAACAAAGACATCTATTATAGTTTTTAAGTTTTGCGACTGAATAACTTGAGTTAAGAAATCACGTGCTTTTGTTTCACTTAGGCCCATATCTTTAATAGGTTTAATTAAATTAAAGTCATCGATAAATTTGTTAACTAAATTAATTTTTGAAGTGATACCTGCGATAACTTTGTTGATATCATCTCTAATTGATTCTTTGTGTTTATTAACAATATTATTTTTAAGAATTGTAGCCACAAATGAGTATTCTTTTAATTTAAGTCCATTGACTAAAATCGGTTCAATATTTTTAATAATTTCATTAAAGTTATTGTATTTTTTGAAGCTGTCAACCATTGAGTTAGCTAAGTTAGGCAATATTTTTAAATCAACAAAGAATGTATGCAAGTTTGCTAATAAATCATCAACTAAAGCTTTATTACCTGGGCTCTTAGGATCAATTCCATAAGGAGCAACATTTTCTTCAAATAGACCTCTTAATAATTTATGAAGAGCTTCATTTTTCAAGAATTCTTTTAGAACATCTTCTAAGTTTTTAGCTAAACGATCAGCACGATCTTGAGGCATTACATAAATTTTAAGAATGTCAATTAAGCTATTTGCATTTTGATATGAATCAATATCGCTAAATAATGAATCAAGAATGTTATCTATAATTCTTTGAAGACCTTCAGTGCGTTGGAATAAGTCAATAAACATATTGTTAAAGTCATTTTCATCAATGTGTTTATCAATTATTTTGTGTGCTTTTTCAGATAAGCTTTTAAATAGTTTTTTACCTAATGCTATATCTTCACTGACATAAACAAGAATATTTTTAACAAATTTTCTTAAAAATGCTTGATGCTTATTCATTGTTTTTTTAGTAATTGCAATTTTAATTAATTTAACTGTATTCTTTTCTCAATCATTCTTGTTAAATAATTTATTTTTAATACATTTAGCAAATTCGCTCATGACTTTTTTAAAGTCAATTGCTTTACCGGTTGCTTTTAATTCATTAAATATTTTGGTTAAGACATCTTTTATAAATCTAAATTCTTCATCTAAAGAAGGAATAATTGTTAAGAAGTCACCAATAAAGTTTTCCATTTCTTGTTGATCAATATCTTTAACTAAATTTCTTTCTTTAGATAATGCTTCATAAATTAATGAAGTTAGTATTCCTTTGATTGAACTTTGTTGTGAAACATCAAGAATAAATTTTGAAGCCTTAAGAACAATATAGTCAACACTTCCTTTATTAGCAAGTCATGATTTAATAATGTTATTTGCATCTTTTAATTTTTCAATTGTTATTGCATCGCCAAAAATACCTTTTACTAAAAAATCTTGCAAGATGTCTTTAAATTCGTTGTTATCTAGAACAAAACTTACTATATCAGCTACATCTCGGTCATTAAGATTTTTAGCTTCTTGAGCTGGTATTTTTGCCATTGCTTTTTTGAATAAGTCTTTAGCTTCAGGAAACTCAAATACCTTCTTAATTAAAGGTGAAATATAGTCATAAGCTGAAGTATTTACAAAGTTTTTAAAGATAACTTTTATAGCATCAAAAAAATTTGTTACATCCATCAATTGTGTTTGATTTGTTTTTAATAAATCACTCACAAGTTGTGAGATTAAATTGCTCAATTCTTCTGTTTTAAAGACCTTTTCGAATAAACTAGTAAGATTTTCTTTTGAGATATATTCTGATATTTTTGCTTGATTTTTGTCATAAAATAGATCAACAATTCTCTTAGCAAATGAGTTTTTAGTATTTAAGTAATTGAAGATATTTTTGATTAATTGTGAAATTGTTGATCGATTTTTGTATAGGTTAGATTTAGCAACAATTTTAATAATATTAAATGTTGATTCTTGTCAATTGTCTTTGTCAAATAATGTTTTAATTTCAGTTAATGTATTTTTAATTACATTATCAAATTTAAATTCTTTAATATTGGTTGTAGTTAACTCATTTAAAAGGCTGTTGACAAATTTCGTCACTAGCCCTAAAGCATTATTAATTTCACCACCAAGTGATAATGATTCATAAATTAAATTGGTTAAATTATTTTCATCTATATCTTTAAATAATTCTGGATATTGTTTAATTATTTTACTTGCAAGACGCGAAACAATTTGTTTAAATTCGTTTTGACTTAATAAGTCATTAACAATTGATTCAATGAATTTTTTAATGGTGTTTTGGTTATTTTTATTACTAATAAATACATTAAATAATTCATTGATGCTTTTACATTTTGCATATTCTGGAGCACTGTTAATTAATTCAACAACTAAATCACCAACAGCTGATTTAATTGATTTAGTATTTAAAACCAATTTCAATAAACTTGCTAAATCATTTTGTGAAATATATTTGCTGATATTTTCGTTGTAGAATGATTTAACTAATTTAAGCATGTCTTCATATTTAACTTCATATGCAACAATATTTGAAAAGATTTCTTCTAAAATGGTTTTTAATTCATCTTTTTGAGTTGTAATTACTGAACTTGAACAAAAACTTGTAATAAATTCAATAATTCTTTCTTCTTTTAAAGTTTGTGTTTTAATTGCTTCTAAAAGGTATTTAAATTGATAGTCTTTAGCTCCTGGTAAATTATCTTGATCTCAGTCTTGTTCAAATAATTGTTTTTGAACATCATATAAAAATTTAGCCATAAATTGACCATTAAAGAATCAGTCACGTAAAGATTTTTGGTTTGCATAGTCATCACGATGCATGAATTTTTCTAGTTTTCTATTTGGATCAATAGTTTCATAAATTTTTGATTTAAACATTGAGTTAATTAAATCAACAAATAAGAAATCAGCTAAACCATTATTGTTTAAAACTCTATTAATATAATTGCCTTCATTTAATTGATTTTCATAAGCTAAGAAGAAACTATCTTTTTCTTTTAAGTAACCATCATAATTATTTTTGAAAATAGTTTTGATTTTTTCAAATGGATTTTTAACTTCGATTTGGTATTCAAAAGAATCTTGGTCGCTTTGTAAGTATTTATTATCTCATTCAATTTTATTTTCATGGTATTTATTAATATCACGAGATGGATTAATTAATTTAACAAATACTTCCATGGCCATTTTTTTGTAGCCAAAACTTGAAGGGTGTATATCAAAAATATTTGGAGTTAATAACTTCAAATTTTGTTTTCAAAAGCTACTTTGATATGGATTTATGTAATATGTTTTTTGACTAATTGCAGTATATTTAAGCTTTTTATTTAATAAATCTAAAATAGTTTGACCAATACTTAAAGCATTATTTGTATCGCCTTTGTTAATCACTTTATCAATTAAATCCATTATAAAAGTTAATGGTAAAGGATAAGCAATGAAATTAATATTAACTTTATCATTTAGACTTTTAATAGTTTGAATAAATTGTTTTTGACGATTTTCAAGTTGTTCAAAAAGTGTTCTAAAAACTTGATCAAAATGTGAAACTAACATATTGTAGTCCAAATTTTTGTTTTTAATTTGCTTAATTAAATCCAAAATTGGCATGTTACTTACCATTTTAAATAATAAATCCTTTAAGAAATCATTAGCACCTAAAGTAACTGTTATTAAGTTTGCATTTTTAATTTTAGCAATTAAATCATTTTTAATATTTACTAAATCAGTTCCAAAATATTTGTTTAATTCTGCCAAATCTTTTGGGTCTAAAGGTTTATTTGGATCATAATTTAAAAGTAAATTTCATTGTTTAAAGGTTGTTCCAGAAACTGCTTTATTATCAAAACTTTCTAATTTTTTGTCTGCTAATTGTTGGAAAAATGAAGCTAAATAAGTTGGGAATGATAAACCTTCAATTTTTGAATTAACTAATTGTCCTGGATAATCTTTATCAAGTTGAGCATTAAATCCAGCTGAAATTGAGTCGCCTAAAGCTAAATATTTTATGCTATTTTCTTTAGTAATTGCATTTGCAGATTTAGGTCGATTTTTTAAAACTAATGTAGGTTTAGGGTTTTTGGTTGGAACGTTATTGCCAGGTAAATTTGGAATATTAGGGTCATTGTAATTTTTATGGTCATCATTGAAAGATTGTTTACCACGAGGAATTGTTTTGTCTTTTGTTGGTAAGAAACTAAGCCCAGTTGCTAGAGCAATTGTGCCAACTAAAGTGGTTGATAAAATAATCAAAGTTTGTTTTAGTTTAATTTTCATAAATGACTCCTAATTAAATTTAAGATACTTAAATTTATTTATAAGTAATAAATATACCTTATTATACTAAAAAAATAATAAAAGCGAAACAGGCCACGCCTGTTTCGCGTATTATTCATAATATAAATATAATATTAAAAGGAGGATAAAAAATGTATACCCGATAATAATATTAACAAAAAACAATATATATAAGAAATTTTAAAGATTTTCTTATTATGCAAAATTTCTATTTTAAAACAAAAAGAAATCCACAGAAAGGAGCATATTGATATGAATTTAAAATTCCCTAACAACACTTTAAAAAGAGTTTTTTAAACATTATGATTTAATAAACTACCAAATATAAATAAATGATATGTGAAAATGTAATTAATTGTAATTTAATAAAAGTTATAAAAATCGATAAAAATATTTTTCAATGAAATAAATGATAACAATAATTTTTTGCGCCTGAGTGAAGGGCGCCTAAATTCACCCGGCAATATTTTAAATATTACCGGACTTTAATTATATACCAAATTTAATTTGTTTTTTTAAATACTATAAAATAACTTGATTAGTCAAAAAGAGTATTTTTTACAAAAAAATAAAAATAAATAGCTAAATTTTACTAATAGTACTATAAAACAATATTTTTGGTAAAAGCTATTTATTTTTTATTTATTAATTGTTGTCATTATTTTCATCTAAATCTGAGTAGTAATCATCTTCATAAACTTCTTCGATTCCCATTTCTTCTTCTATTGCTAATTCTTCAGGATCAACACTGTTGAATTCATCTAATTGACTTTGTAAATTATTTAAGTTATCTTCAAAGTTTGGATTTGGAAAATCTGAGTTTTCTGCAAATTTACTTTGGAAATATGAACGTGGATCACGGATGTCATATTTACCTTTTTCTTCAAAATTACAGTTTGTACCAGCAGGAATTTTGTGACCTAAAATAATGTTTTCTTTAAGTCCTTCAAGTTTATCTGATTGAGCAGCAATAGATGCATTAACAAGAATTTTTGGAGTTTCTTGGTATGAAGCAGCAGCTAAGAATGAATCTGATAATAAAGGAGTTTGTTTTGCACCTTTGATTTTAACTTCACCAAAAGGAGGCTTTTTACCTTGTGAAATTAAACGTGCACTTTCACGTTGGTAAGCAAAGATATCAACTAAGTTACCACTAAAGAATTTACTATCTCCTGGATCAGTAATAACAATTTTTGAAAGCATTTGACGAATAATGATTTCAATATATTTATCACTAATTGTGATACCTTGAAGACGATAAAGTCTTTGTACTTCTTTCAATAAGTAGTTTTGAACTGAACGAGTGTCAGCAACTTTAAGTAATTCATTAAGGATAATAGGTCCTTCAACAATTTTTTGTCCAGGGATAACTTTATCACCTTTTTTAACTCTAAGACGACGATCTTTACGAGCAGCATAAATTTTGCTTTGTGTATTGCCTTCTTCATCTTCATATTCAAGAGTAATAGCTTGATAATCACTAGCATTACCTAAAGTATCTTTTTTATCTTCTATTTTTGTAATCTTGCCATAGTGTTCTGCAATAACAGCTGGTTTACCTCATGGTGAATCATAGGCATCGATTAATTCCATTAAACGACCAAAACCACCAGTAATATCTTCAACACCAGCAACACCACCAGTATGGAATGTACGCATGGTAAGCTGTGTACCAGGTTCACCAATTGATTGAGCTGCAACAACTCCGACAGCTTCACCAATGTTAACTACACGGTTAAGAGCTAAGTCTTTACCATAACATTTTTTACATACACCATTTTTAGTATAGCAAGAAAGTACTGAACGAATTTCAACTGATTTAATACCAGCTTTAACAATTTCTTCAGCAATTTGAGGAGTAATTAATTGATCTGCATCAAGAATCATTTCTTTAGTTCTTGGATGATAAATAGGAACGTTTGAAAAACGACCTTCAATTCTTTCACCAAGTGATTCAATAATTGTATTTGTTTTTGTATCAAGAATATCTTTAACTTCGAAACCATAGTCAGTTCCACAATCATCTTCACGAAGAACGATACCTTGAGCCACATCAACTAAACGACGAGTTAAGTAACCTGATTTAGCTGTGTTAAGAGCTGTATCGGTAAGACCTTTACGAGCACCGTGGGTTGATGAATAGAATTCATAAGCTGTAAGACCATCAAGGAATGATGATTTAACTGGAATTTCAACAGTTGAACGAACAACACGTTCATTTTCAGCGTCAGCTTTAAGAATTTTAGTGTTGTTATTCATAAGTCCACGCATACCAGCTAATTGAACAAAGTTTGATGAGTTACCACGAGCACCAGAAGTAAACATCATAAATAATGGGTTATCTGGATCAGTTTTTGTAACTTCTTTTAAGTCTTTTTCAATTGAGTCTTTAATTTCGGCTCATTTTTGAATTGTTAAAGCATATCTTTCATCATCAGTTAAAAGGCCTTGTTCAAAGTAGTCTCTTAATTGTTCGATATATTTGTCTCCTTCTTTAATTTTGTCTTTTGTTGAAGGTAAAGTAGTAACATCACTAATTGAAATAGTGGTACCTGAAATTGTTGAATAATGATATCCTAAAGCTTTAAGTTTGTCTAAAACATCAGCCACAAAGTTTGTATATCTAAATCATACTCTTTCAAGCATTTTTGTATAATCACTAACTCTTCAGCCAATTTCTTGATCAACTTTACGATATTCAATCATTAATTCTTCATTAATTTTTTCGTATTCTTCTTTTATTATACGTACTAAGTTTTCTGTATGTCATACAGGAATAGTGTTTTTGTTGTAATCAACTAAATTAGCACAATTATCAAATAAGTTGTTAATTGTTTCACTATTTAAGTCGCTAATAATAGCAGCTAAGTCTTCCATTGTAACAATAGCTACATAACGGTCAAAAATACGACGTACTATTTTAGCTATATCTTTTTTACCTAAAGGTAAGTTAAGTGGCATGTTTTTAATAATTTCAGGGAAATTCATACCATAAGGTAATAAGTAATTTTTAAGTTGATTTTTATCACCTGAAGTGTGTAATACTTCTTTTTCACTGATTACTTTTTTGCCATCCACTTCTTTAATATTTCTTTCAACATATTTTCCAAAGATAAATTCAAAGCTATCTGGGAAAATTGAGTTGAAGATAAATTTACCAACAGTTGAAACTATGTAACGGTCTTGACCATCAGCTGGAATAACTCTTTTATTGATTTCACTAATTGGTAAAACAACACGAGCATGAAGTGAAACAAGTTTATTTTCGTAAGCTGTCATCATTTCATCATATGATCCAAAATAACGACCTTCGCCAATTACTTTATCATCTGTAGCTTCTTGAGTTAAGTAATAAAGACCTAAAATAATATCTTGACCTGGGTTGATAATAGGTTCACCATCTTTAGGCCCAAGAATATTTCTTGAAGCGAGCATCAATTCTTTGGCTTCTCTAACTGCTTCATCACTAATAGGAACATGGACTGCCATTTGGTCACCATCAAAGTCAGCATTAAATGGAGTACATGAAAGTGGGTGAAGTTTAATAGCTTTACCACGAATTAAAACAGGTTCATAAGCTTGAATTGAAAGACGGTGCAATGTAGGTGCACGGTTAAGAAGCACTGGACGACCTTGAATTGCTTTTTCAACATAAGGTCAAATAATAGGATCTAAATTTTCAACAGCTTTTTTACCAGCTTTAATTGAGTTAATTTGGTTGTCACCTTTAATTAATTCTTTAATAATTCAAGGTTCAAATAATTTAGCAGCCATTTCACGAGGAATACCAACTTGGTGCATTTTTAATTCTGGTCCAACAACAATAACTGAACGACCTGAATAGTCAACACGTTTACCAAGTAAGTTTTGACGAAAACGACCTTTTTTACCTGTTAATGCGTCTGAAATTGATTTAAGAGGACGGCTATCTTTTGAAGTAACAGGATTTGGTTTTTTACGTGCATTATCAATTAATGAGTCAACCGCTTCTTGAATCATACGATATTCATTTTGCTTAATAAGCATAGGAGCATCGGTTTCTTCTCATTTTTTAAGACGATTGTTTCTAATAATAATACGACGATAAAGCTCATTAATATCACTAGTTGAGTGACGGCCACCATCTAATTGAACAAGTGGACGTAAGTCAGCTGGAATAACTGGAAGATCATAAATAAGCATGCTTTTTGGATCTTGACCTGAGTTAATGAAGGCATTAATTACAGCTAGACGTTTGTAAAGTTTTGAACGTTCTTGACCTCTTGTGCCTGTGTGATTTTTATCTTTAATTGAACGATTGATTTTCTTAATTTCATCTTCAATTAATTGAGCTTCTTTTTGTAAGTCAACATGTTCTAATAAGTATTCAATAGCTTTAGAACCTGTTGAGATAATAGCATCACTGTATTCGTGAATAATTTCATTGTATTCATAGAAGTCGATACCATAATCTTTACCCATTTTACTAGTTGCATATGATTCTAATTCTTCTAGTGATTCATTAATAATTTCATATTCTTCTGATTCTTCAGAATATTTGCTTCTAATTTCAAGTAAAGCATCACGATAAATAACTGCAGCTTCAGCAATATCAATAATTGCATTCTTTTGAAGAGCTTTAATGCCACCACTTTCTAAAACAATGTGGCTTTTGTAGTAAATAAGTTTTTCTAAATCTGTTTTTGAAACTGTTTTAGAACTTTTTGCAACTCTTAAACCAAGTAATTTAGAAATAATTGAGTGATCAATTTTGAAGAATCAAAAGTGAACAACAGGATTTTGTAAATGAATGTGACCCATACGGCTACGACGTGAAATTTTAGCTAAAATTGTAGCCTTTGATTTTTCACATAAAGGAGTTTTTGAACATTGAGTTCCTTCATCACTTCTTTTATATTTAGTACCACAAACAGGACATTTGTTGTCAGTTGTTGGTCCAAAAATTAATTCATCAAAAAGACCATCTCGTTCTGGTTTGTAACTTTTATAGTTAATTGTTTCTGGTTTAGTTACTTCACCATTTGATCATTGAAGAACGTCATCTTTAGTAGCTAAAGAAAGAGTAATTTTTTCAATTTCACGATCTTTATTTAACTTGTTTTTGTCTATAAAGTTACTCATTTGAATCTCCTCCTCTAATGTCGAAGTGTTGTTGGAAATCATTATCGTCTTGTTTTACTTTTTTAAGATCAAGTTTCATTCCCAATCCCTTTAATTCATAGCTTAATACGTTAAATGATTCAGGGACACCTGGTTTAGGTAATTCACGTCCTGAAGCTAATGCAGCATATAGTTGGTTACGTCCATTAATGTCATCTGATTTGTATGTCAAGATTTCTTGAAGAACATTTGTTGCACCATAAGATTCAATAGCTCATGTTTCCATTTCACCAAATCTTTGACCACCGTTTTGACTCTTACCTCCAAGAGGTTGTTGAGTAATAAGTGAGTAAGGTCCAACTGAACGTGAGTGCATCTTGTCATCAACCATGTGGTTAAGTTTAAGCATGTACATAACACCAACTGAAACTGGTTTATCTAATTTGTTACCTGTAATAGGATCAATTAATCATTGTTTTCCACTTAAAGGTAAACCAGCTTCTAAAGTAACATCTTGAATTTCTTCTTTTTTAACCCCATCAAAAGTAGGAGTTACAAATTTACATCCAAGTTTTTTAGCAGCCATACCTAAGTGAATTTCAAGAACTTGACCAATGTTCATACGTGAAGGAACACCTTGAGGGTTAAGCATAACATCAACTGGTGTACCATCTTCTAAATAAGGCATATCTTCTTCAGGTAATACGATTGAAACAACACCTTTGTTACCGTGACGCCCTGACATTTTGTCACCAACTTTGATTTTACGTTTAATAGCAATTGAAACCTTAACGATTTTTTCAATTCCATCTTCTAACGCATCACCATTTTCACGGCTTAAAACATCAACACCAATAACGGTACCATTGTGTCCATTTTTAACTTTTAATGAAGTATCTTTAACATTTAATTGTCTTTGTTGAAGCACAGCTGAAAGAAGTTTTTCTTCTTGAGATGGGTTGTCATCACCTTTAGGGCTTACACGACCAACTAAAACATCTCCAGGAACAACTTCTGATCCAATTCTTACAATTCCATGTTCATCTAAATGACGTGTTGCATATTTAGAAACGTTAGGAATATCTAAAGTTAATTCATCATCTCCAGCTTTTGAAGTTCTGAATTGAATTGTTTGTTCTTCAATATGAATTGAAGTAAAGACATCATCTTTAACTAAACGTTCATTAAGAATAACAGCATCCTCATAGTTGTATCCTTTATATGTTGTGAAGGCAACAACTACGTTTTTGCCTAATGCTAATTCACCATTTTTGAAACTTGAGCCATCAACAAGTAAATCACCTTTTTTGATTTCTTGGCCTTCTTTAACTAAAGGTCTTTGGTGCACAACTGTATCTTGGTTTGAACGTTGGAAGTTTTTAAGATAGTAAGTATCTAAAGTGCCTTTTTGATTTCTAACTTTGATTTTCTTACCATCAACATATTCAACAAGCCCATCATTTTTAGCAACGAAGTTACCTGATGAATATTTAGCAATATCAGATTCAATACCTGTGGCAACAAAAGGAGCTTCAGGAATTAAAAGAGGAACTGCTTGACGTTGCATGTTAGAACCCATAAGTGCACGGTTAGCATCGTCATTTTCTAAGAAAGGAATACATCCGGCAGCAACTGAAACCATTTGGTTTGGAGCTACTTCGATGTAGTCTACTTCTTTAGGTTTACCAATAATATAGTTGTAATTGTGACGCATTGTAAGTTGTTTATCAACTAATTTATTGTTTTCATCAACTTTAACAATTGATTGAGCAATATTAAATCCAATTTCTTCAGCAGCTGTTAAATAATGAACTTCTGAATAGTCAACTACACCATTTTCAACTTTATAGTAAGGAGTTTGCAAAAAACCATATTTATTAACTTGTGCATATGTTGCAAAGTTTAAGATAAGACCAATGTTAGGTCCTTCAGGAGTTTCAATAGGGCAAATTCTTCCATAGTGAGTTGCATGAACGTCACGAACTTCGAATTGAGCTGTATCACGGTTAAGACCACCAGGTCCTAGAGAAGTGATACGACGTTCATTTGAAATTTCAGCAAGTGGATTAATTTGATCCATAAATTGTGAAAGTTTTGATGAGTTAAAGAATGTTTTCATTTGTGTTGAAATGAGTTTATTGTTTGTAACATTTTTAGGTGTTACTTTGTCAGGTTCTTTAGCGCCCATTCTTTCACGTGTAGTTTTTTCAAGTTTTACTAAACCGACATTTAATTGGCTTTGTAATAATTCACCAACTGCAACAATACGTTTGTTTGTTAATGAGTCAGGATCATCATCTTGTCCAATGCCATCTAATAAGTTGAAGTAGTAACCTACAGCAGCAATAATATCTGATACTAATAAGTGTTGTTCAACTGATTTAGGGTCATTTCCAATAACTTTTACTGGAGTTAAACCTTTATCCATTCATTTTTTGGTTGGATAGATTTTTAAAATAATGATTTTGTTTCTGTTTTTAAGTGATTTGTTTTGTGCATCACTTAATAATTTAGCATATGCTACTTCAGGTCTTACACCTTCGATTTCAACAGAAGGTAATTTACCACTGTCAAAGTTGCTTTGAATTAATAAAGCAATTTTGTGTGTAATCAAAGTACCTTTTTTAATTTTTTCTTCATCACCATTTTTGTTAATAACAACTAAGTCTTCACCTAAAAATGTATCTGAAATACGGTCAACTAAGTTAAGTTTTTTGTTTAACATATAACGACCAGTTTCACTTAAGCTGTAACGTTTTCTGTGGAAAAGTAAGCTTGGAATCAAGTTAGCAATTGATTCATCTGTGATACGGTCACCACGACGAAGAACTCTAAATAATTCTTCTTGACAGTTTTTGATAACTGTGTCTTGGTCAAGCTCAGGATCAACTTTTTTGTCTTTTTTGATGGTTTCTTTTAAAACATCTGATTTACCAAAAAGATTCATAATCATTTGGCGATCTAAACCAAGTGAACCTAAGAAAGTTACTAAGTTAACATTTTTGTTTTTATCGATTTTAATTTTTACGCTATCTGGTGTTTTAGTTGTAACCTTGTGAGAGATTTCAACCCAAGAACCAATACGAGGTAAAATTTCTACCTTGTTGAAAAGGTCATCAGATTGTTTATTTCTAACGCCACGTCCAAAGTAAGCTCCAGGTGATCTAATTAATTGACTAACGATAACTTTTTCGCTACCATTGATGATAAAACTTCAACCTGAAGTCATAAGTGGAATTTCACCTAAAAGAACTTTGTCATCTTTAACGATACCTGTTTCAGTAGCTGTAGCTCTAAATTTAGCATAAAGTTTAGCAGCATAGTTTGTGCCTTTAACTCTAGCTTCACTAATAGCTTCATATTCTTTAGAAGGAATTTCCAAATCTGCAGAATTTGGAATATATTCTAATGAAACTTTTTTGTTTGTCGCTGTAATTGGGTAGTGTTCTCTTAAAGATTCTTCAATACCAGTTTTTTTGAATCATTCGAATGATTCTTTACTTGTAACTAAAAAGTCAGGAACGTTTCAAGTTATTTTAGTTACAGAGTAATCACGGCGTTCGGTAATAGGTCCATATTTACGAACTTTGTAAGGGTATTTATTTACATATTTTTTTGTTGCAACATCCATACAGTAATACTCCTTTTTTCTCATAATAAAATTTGCTTTTTTGTCAGCTTATACCATAAAAAGGTTTTTTGCATAATAAATATTTAATATTAAATAAAAAAGCAAATGTGTTTATATTTTACCAATAAAATCTAAAATACCAAGAAAAAAAATGTATTATTTTTTCAAAATTTTTCAAGCCTTCTTAAATTAAGAAAAATTAAAATTTATTTTTTGAATTTTAAGGCTTTTTTATAGGTTAATTGGTCAAAATTTAGCAAATTAGAAAAATAAAAAAAGCAGCTTGTGCTTCTTCAAAATTGTGATTTATAAAATCATTTTTAGGTATTGTCCTGTGTAACTATTTTCATTTTCTGCCACTTGTTCAGGAGTTCCAGTAGCCACAACTCGGCCACCATTTACCCCACCTTCAGGGCCAAGATCGATAATATAATCACAACATTTAATGACATCTAAATTGTGTTCAATAACAACAACTGTGTCACCATTATCAACAATTTTATTTAAAACTTTTAATAAGTTTGCAACATCATAAGAATGTAATCCTGTAGTAGGTTCATCCAATACATAAATGGTTTTTCCTGTCGCCTTCTTTTGTAAATAAGTAGCTAATTTTACCCGTTGAGCTTCGCCACCACTAAGTGTTGTTGATGATTGTCCAAGCTTAATATAACCTAATCCAACAGCAACTAAAGTTTCTAATTTAATTCTAATATTTGCTCTAGTACTAAAGAATTCAAGTGCTTCATCAGCAGTCATATCTAAGACTTGAGCTATATTTTTATTTTTGTATTTAATCTCTAAAGTTTCACGATTATATCTTTGACCATCGCACTCGTCACAAGGTACATAAACATCAGGTAAAAAGTGCATTTCAATTTTAATTGAACCATCTCCTTGACATTTTTCACAACGTCCGCCAGGCACATTGAAACTAAAACGAGAACGGCTATAAGCTCTAGCACGTGATTCTTCAACTGAGGCAAAAATTTCTCTAATATCATCAAAAACTGAGGTATAAGTTGCTGGATTAGAACGAGGAGTTCTGCCAATAGGGCTTTGGCTAATTGGCACAATTTTATCAATTTGATTTAGTCCACTAATACTCTTGAATTTTCCGATTTTGCCTGTTTTATGGCCTAATACGCTTTCGATACCTTTAACTAGGATTTCATTTACAAGACTACTTTTACCACTGCCACTTAAGCCTGTAACTCCTATAAATTTACCTAAAGGAAACTTGACATCAATATTTTTTAAGTTGTTTTCTGCAGCTTGAAAAATAGTAACTACTTTGCCATTTCCACTTCTTCTAACTCTTGGTACTTCGATTTTCATTTCACCACTTAAATATTTTCCAGTGATACTTTTTGGTTCTTTAATAATGTCTTCTAAAGTTCCTTGAGCAATAATTTCACCACCATGAATTCCTGCCTTAGGTCCAATATCAACAATATAATCTGCTGATCTAATTGTTTCTTCATCATGTTCAACAACAATTAAAGTATTACCTATTTCAACCATACTTTTAAGTGTTTTAATTAAACGGTCATTATCTTTTTGATGAAGCCCAATTGATGGTTCATCTAAAACATATAAAACACCAGTTAAATTAGAACCAATTTGAGTTGCTAATTTAATTCTTTGACTTTCACCACCACTTAAAGTTTCGGCATTTCTATTTAAAGTTAAATAGTTAAGTCCAACATTTTTAAGAAAACTTAAACGGTTAATTAATTCATTAATAATTAAAGTAGAAATCTTAGTCTCTTCTTCATTCAATTTTAAGTTTTCGATAGTAATCAAAGCATCTTCAACTGACATACGACTAAAGTCTTCTATGTTATAACCATTAATTCTAACTGCTAGTGCATATTCATTTAATCTACTTCCATGGCAAGTTGAACATTCAAAAGTACCCATGTATTTTTTAAGTCAGTCACGAATTCTTTCGCTAGTTGTTTCTATATAAAGTCTTTGGACTTTAGTCAAAATACCTTCGATAACTTTGTGTTTTCTTCATTTATTTCCACTTTCAGAAACAACAACAAAGTCGAGTTCTTCTTTTGATCCATATTTAATGATTTCTAAGTCTTTTTTACCTAAATCTTCAATTGGACAATTTTTATCAATTTTGTAATGATCTAATAAAACTTCAAATTCTTGTCACTCTAAATTTTGAGTATTGACTGTGTTTTCAAAATATTTAATTCCACCTTCAAATATACTTCTTCAAGGTTCTGGAGTTAGAGCATCAAAGTCAGCTTTTAAATCGACTCCAAGTCCTTTGCAATTTTGACACATACCATAAGGCGAGTTAAATGAGAAAAGTTTAGTTTCAATTTTAGGCATTTCAAAATCTTTATAAACACAAGAGTGTAATTTTGAAAATGTTTTAACTTCATCATCAGTAGTTTCAACTTTAACTATGCCTTTTCCATATTCCACAGCAACACTTAAAGCTTCAGAAATTCTGTTTCTATTTTCTTCATTTAAAACCACACGGTCAATTACTATATCAATAGTATGTCTAATATTTTTTTCTAATTTAATTTCATCTTCAAGGTTTTTTATTTCACCATCAACTTTAACTCTTAAGAATCCTTCTTTTTTAAGTTTTTCTAAAAGCGTTGCTCAGGTTCCTTTTTCACCATCAACAACAGGAGCTAAAATATAAAGTTTTGATCCATCTTTTAAATTGAAAACTGAATCAATAATATCTTTATTGGTTTGACTAGTTATTTCAATATTATGGTGAGGACAAAATGGTTTACCAATACGAGCAAAAAGTAATCTAAAATAGTCATAAATTTCAGTAACAGTACCAACAGTTGAACGAGGGTTATTATGTGTTGTTTTTTGTTCAATTGAAATAGAAGGACTAAGCCCATCAATACTATCAACATCAGGTTTACTTGTTCCACCTAAAAATAAACGAGCATAGTTACTTAAACTATCAACATATTTTCTTCTACCTTCTTCATAAATAGTATTGAATGCTAAAGAAGACTTTCCACTACCTGAAAGCCCTGTAAAAACTATGAGTTTATTTTTAGGTAAAGTTACTGAAACATTTTTTAAATTATGTTCTCTAGCACCTTTAACTATAATTTCTTCTTTGGCTGACATAAAAAACCTCCTTATTTACGAAATAATATTACATGCATCATATGGTAAAAGTTCAAATTCTGTGTTTGTTAAATTTACTAATAAACCTATAAAACAGATTAAATCGTAAATTATAATAATGTCTTTTACATTGCCATCTAAGTTAACAAATTTGAATATTTGACTTAATTTTTGTTTAATTAGTTTTTGATTTTTTTGAGTTAAAACTAAATCTAAAAAGCCTTCAATATCATTAACTTTATTTAATTCTAATTTTAAGTCTTTTATAAAATTTACCGCTCAATTAACTTTATATTTATTAGCTAAATAAACAATACAAATTGCATGTTTATAAAGCTCACTCGAATATTTATTAAACTCGGTTCCTAAATAATCTAAAGTTAAAAGTTCTTTTTCTTTAGCACTCAAATTTGGAATCATTTTTAATAGTTGTCTAATAGCTTTATTAATAGAATATAAGTTAATAGTTAAAGAAGAATAATACTTTAAGTTGTTAACTAAATCAAATAATGTCACTCTCATTTTTATTCCTCAACTTTCTTATCTTTACCAGCTTGTAATTCTAGGATAATATCGCGCAATTCAATAGCTCTTTCATAGTCCAATTCTTTAGCTGCTTGATTCATTTGTTCACGTAATCTTTTAATAAGTTCTTCTTTAGCTTTCTTGCCACTTTGAGTTTGATTTCGTTTTTCGTTTTTGAAAAAGAATTCAATTTCGCCTTCAATTCCTTCGCCATGAATTGGCTCAGCAATTGGTTTAATAATGGTTTTAGGTGTAATATTATGTTTCTTATTATAAGCAATCTGCATCTTTCTTTTAATTTCATTATCTTCAATACACTCTTGCATACTTTTAGTAGTTTTATCTGCATAGAAAATTACTCGACCATTAGCATTTCTAGCTGCCCGACCTGAAATTTGGATTAAGCTTTTAGTCGAACGCATAAAGCCTTCTTTATCAGCATCTAAAACCATAATTAAACTTACTTCAGGTAAATCAACACCTTCACGCAATAAGTTAATTCCAATAACAGTGTCGTAAACGCCTTTACGAAGTTTTCTTAAGATTTCATTCCGTTCAAAAGTATTATGTTCTGAGTGGATATAAGCAATTTTTTCATTTTTTTCTAAAAAGTATCTACTTAATTCTTCAGCTAAACGTTTAGTTGTAGTTAAAATCAAAGTTCTTTCATTTTTATCTTTTTGTCTTTGCAATTCATCATAAATATCTTCAATTTGGTTTTTAGAAAGTCTAATTTCAATTTTAGGATCTAAAAGACCAGTAGGACGAACAAATAATTTGGTTAATAAACCATGAGTTTTATCAAGTTCATAATCATCAGGGGTAGCTGAAATATAAACAGTTTGAAAATCAAATTCATTTTCAAATTCTTTAAAAAGCAGTGGTCTATTATCTAGTGCACTTGGTAATCTAAAACCATAATCAACTAAGTTTTTTTTACGTGAGTAGTCACCATGATACATTCCATTTAATTGTGGAATCATCATGTGACTCTCATCAATAAATAAAAGTGGTTTTTTGCCTTTAAAATAGTCTAATAAGGTATAAGGACGCTCGCCTGCTTCTCTTCTATCCATATATCTTGCATAGTTTTCAATACCAGGACACATACCAAATTCTCTTAAGCTATCGACATCTTTTTCAACTCTTTCTTGGATTCTTTGAGCTTCAATTAATTGGTTATTAGCTTTAAAATATTTAATTCTCTCATCTAATTCAACTAAGATTTTGTCACAAGCTTCATCAATAACACTTCTATCAACTGTATAAGCATCTCCGGGGAAAATTGTGTAATGACTAAAACGTTCTATTACTTCTTTAGTAATAGGATCGCAAGTTGCAATTGAATCAATTTCATCGCCAAAAAAATCGACTCGAATTTGATATTCATCACTATCAGCTGGTTGAATATAAACTGCATCACCTTTGGCGCTAAAAGTGCCTAATTCTAAATCAATTTGGTTTCTTTTATAGTTTCTTTGAACAAGTTTTTTAAAGAATTCTTGCCTTTTAATTTGCATACCTACTTCAATAGGAAAAACTGAAGCATAATATTCACTAGGATTAAGTGCACCATAAATTGCCGAAACTGAAGCAACAATAATAGTGTCATTTCTAGTTAAAACAGCATTCATAGCTGACATTCTCATAGCATCTAAATCTTTGTTATTTTGAGATTGTTTATCAATGTAAGTATCTGAAGAAGGAATATAAGCTTCGGGTCGATAGTAGTCAAAATATGAAACATAATACTCAACGCGATTATGAGGAAAGAAACCTTTCAACTCACTGTAAAGTTGAGAAGCTAAAGTTTTGTTGTGACTTAAAACTAAAACAGGGCGATCAAATTCTTTAATAACATTTGCAATAGTAAAAGTTTTACCACTACCAGTAACTCCTTTAAGCACTTGATGTTGCATATTGTCTTTAATATTTTCTACAAGTTCTTTAATTGCTTCAGGTTGATCACCTGCAGGTTTATAAGGTGAAATTAATTTAAAAATTGACATATTTTAATTATAAACTCAAATAGCAAGATTTAATTTAGTATTTTAATTAATTAAAATAAATTTTTTGTGTTATTACTCTAATCAACTATTTTATAGGCTTTTTAGATAAAAATAAAACAAGCAAATTATTTCTTGCTTGTTGAATTTATATTATTTTAAGGTGTTTTTACACTAACGATTACACCACGATTTTCAAATTTTTTAGTTGTATCATTGCCTCAAATTAATTCAATTAAATCAGGATAATCAATAAATGGATTTCTTAAACCACCGTAGATTTCATCTAATTTATTGTTTCTGTCAATTTCGATTAAGTCAACTTGATCATTTGTTGCTCATTTAGAATATACATCTAAATAGTGTTTTACAAAGAAAGGAAAAGTTGAAGTATATACTCTTTCACCTTTATTATGTGTTCCATTATGGTGTGTAACATTGAAATAGAAATATGCTCTTGCTATATCTCCTTTAAAGTAATCAATAGGTTCACAACCAACACCATCTTTCCCTTTAGTTCCATTTAAAGAAGTTCAAGATGGACTACTAATATTATCATGAGGATCATTACCTCTTCAAGCATTTACATTTTTATCTGTAGGTCAAACAAAATGAGCATCACATCTTGTTGCCTCATCTTTATTAAATCATGACTGAGGAATCATATGTTCTCGATTAAACATAGATCCTTCTCCATTACCATATGATTTTCCTGTTGATTTTCCGCCTCTTCCATCATATTCATCAACTTTAAAAACATAAGGGTCTTTTCCATTTGGATTTTCTGAATATACATCAAGAATAGTGTTGTCTTTTTCGAAATATTTATCTATAAATGCATTTCTATAAATTCTATTAACTAAATCTGCATAATTTGTAAGTTTGCTTCTTTTTTGTTTTTGTAAATTTAATAAAGCATTAAATAAATCAACTCCTCTTAAACCTTCTAAAGAAGAATAATAATTATTACTTTTATCATAAACATAGTCACCTGTTGTTGTTCCTCCGCCTCCAGAATTTTCAACTTTAATTTGTGCAGTAAAATGTTGTGATTTTGAAGTTTTGATATCTAATAAGTCAAATTCTAAGGTTAAAATTTGAGTTTTAGAATCATATTTTCCAATTAAATTAGTAACTCTTTCTTGACTTGATTTTCCATTAAAATCAAATCACTCAGTGCTTGGATTAGATAACTGATCAATTTTTTTGCTTAAATCAACACTTGCTTTAGCTTTGACTTCTATTTTTCTTGTTTCGCTTGTTGATGTACCTCCACCTACAGAATTTTCAACTTTAATTTGTGCAGTAAAATGTTGTGATTTTGAAGTTTTTGTATCTAATAACTCAAATTCTAAGGTTAAAATTTGAGTTTTAGAATCATATTTTCCAGTTAATTTAACAACTCTTTCTTGAATTGCTTTTCCATTAAAATCAAATCACTCAGTGCTTGGATTAGATAACTGATCAATTTTTTTGCTTAAATCAACACTCACTTTAGCTTTGACTTCTATTTTTCTTGTTTCACTTGTTGTTGTGCCTGAATTTGAATGATTACTATTATTTCTAGTTGGCGCTATTGCTAAAGCTGTTATTAGTCCAGCAGTAACAATAATATTTGTTCCAATTAAAATACCTATTTTAGTTTTTCTTGTCATTTGCACCTCTCTTATAAAATTTATTGCTATAGAATTATATTATTTTTGGTAACAAAAAAAGTAATTTTAACATAGTTATTCCACATAAAATTTTCACAATTTATACCGCTTTTATCCAATAATGCTGTTTTATAGTGTTTTTGGTAAATTCCTTTAAAAAATGAGAAATTTATTAATTTCATTAATTTTGAAAAATGTGGATATTTTTTCCATTTATTTAAAAAATAATAGGAATTTAAGATAATTTATTAGCATAAGAATTTATTCTTATGAAGGAGAAATATATGAAGAAGAAAATTAAATTAAGTCTTATTTTTTCAAGCGTAACAGCAGGTGTTTTACCTTTAATTTCATCTCAATGTCAAAACACAACAAAAGAAGAAATTAAAGCAGATGAAGACTTTAAACTTTTGTCTATTGCAGATATTAAGAATGCTGATTATGACTCTACAAACAAAGTATATAAGATTAGCACAACTACAAAAGAAGCTGATCAAATTAAAAAAGAAGATATTAAATTTGAAAGTACAACAAAGAAATATACATATATAATTGACAACTTAAAAGCAGATAAAGCTAAGGGTGAATTAGAAATTTTCCTTACTCAAAAAGAAGGAAATAAAGAAATTAAAAAATTCACAATTAAGGTTGTAGGATTTTATGTAGATACTGACAAATTTGACGAAAACATCAAATTTATAACTGGTTTGGACTTAGCAGAAAAAGACAAATACACAGTTAAAGAATACAAAAATCAATTTAATGATCTAGCTAAATTACAAGCTAAATTGTCAATAGCAACTTCAAATAGCAAAGATTTAGCTACTTTCTTAAAAGAATATGAAATATCAATTAAAAGCATAGAAATAGAAGAAGTAAGTGCTTCAAAAGGTGAAGCAAATATTAAAGCAACTTTTGAAAATAAAGCAAAAACTAAATCAAAAGAAATTACAATCAAATTAACTGGATTCAAAAAAGAAACTGAATCGTTACAAGCAACATTAGAAGGTATTTTTGATACTATTGATGTTTTAGAAAACAAAAAAGATTTCAATGTTTTCAACTATACAATTACAGATCTAAGATACTTCAAAAATAAAACACAAGTTGATGTAACAAAAGTATTTAATGAAAAAGGTATTGAAATTAAAAATAAAGAAGCTGATACCTCATCAGGTGAAACTGAACCTTATTCAGGATGATTATCAATTAATATTACTTTTGGTTGAAAAGACGCCACTAAAACTGAAACATATGTTTGAAGTCAAGTAGTTGCAGGCTTTAAAGAAATTAAAGTTAATAGTGAATTAGAAGCAGCATTTAATGTGGATTTAAAAGATAAATCAACTAAAACTGCACAAGAATATGTTGAAGAATTTAATGCACTAACTGATCAAGAAAAAGAAGAAAAAATTACATTCACAAATGCAGATTATCAAAATGATTTATCTGTATTTAAAAACATGGAAGGTTTAAATTACATTAAATATCAATTAGAAGTTGTTGACAATTTTGAAGGAAAAGTTAAATTAGTTGCAAAATGACAACAATGAAATCAACCAGAATATGCATACAACAAAGAAATAACTGGTTTTGTTACAAAAGAAACCATTCAACAAAAAATGGCTAAATTAACAAATGTTGACTTAAATGAAAAAGCAAGTAAAACAATTGAAGAATATATTGCAGCTCACACAAGTGATTTATTGGCTCAAGTTACAGCCACAACTCCAAGTGGTAAAACCTTAAGCGAATATCTAAGTGAAGAAAAGATTACAATTAATAAAACAGAATTAATTGTTGCTAATAATAATTTAGGTCAAGCAAAATTGAAATTAACTTTAAGTTTTGAAGATAAAAGTCAAGAAAATGTTGAAGTTGAATATGAAATTAATGATTTCAAAAAACCAGCTCCATATTCAGAAGACAAATTTGAAAACTTAATCGGTACTTTAAAAACTAAAATTAGTTAAAAGAACTATTATTCAGAAATTAAAGAAGAACAAAATTTAGTAAAACTTTACTACACTGATCCAGATACAAATGAAGAAAAAGAATTCAATAAAGAAAATCTTGAAAAATTGAATATTCAAGCCACAACAATTAATTTAAATAATTTAATGACATTAAATTTTGATGATGCAACACGTAAATTAACTATTACGGTTTCATACACAACTAAATCAACTCCAAAAGAAAAGAAATTTGAATTAACTTTTGCAGAAAAATCATTTGTAGAATTAAAAGATACATTTTTAGCTGAAATTAATCTTTCATTACCTAACCCTTGTGATGTTACAAAGGCTACAGATAATGACATCATCTATGAAAAAACTAAATTAAATGTACCTACAACAACAAATGACATTTTCACATTAACTGGCGTAACTGTTGATTGACCAAAAAATAATGCCGAAAAACTTGCTTTACAAAAAGCAGGAAAATTAAGAGTTAAAGTAACTTACAAAAATACAAACATTAATAAAGAATACTTTACTCATGTTGAATTACAAGGTAAAGTTCCAGCAAATCCTTATGAAGATTTAAGAAAGCTGGCAGAAGAAGGCAAAATATTCACCTATGACAAAACTGATCCTGGATATGCTACTCAATTAGCTAAAATTAAAGAATACATGAACAACAAAAACATGAGAATTGATATTAATCCAAAAAATTATACTTTTACTTTAAAAAAATTAGGTAATAATAAAAAGGAAAAACCAATTAATCTAACTTCGCTTAAATTAACAAAAGAAGCAATTGAAGCTTACAAAAAAACTGGATTGAAAAAACCATCTCAAGTTATAACACATCCTTCAAAACAAATTACAGGTAAAAATGCAGGTTCTCATGGATTTTTATATACAGTTCTTGATAAAAATGGCAAAGTCAACATTATATTTTCAATTAAAGAAAATAATGTAAAATCTAAAGACTTCTTAGCTAAAATTGAAGACTAGTTTAAAAAATTAGGTTTTATGTTCAAAAATAAATTGTGACTTATAGCTTTTTAAAATAGGCTTATTGGAAAAAATGCTCTTTAAAAAAATATTTTAAATTTGTTGTTTTTTTCTTTATAATATTAATACACTTAATAAAAACAATGAAAGGAAAATTATGGCAGAAACAAAAAACAAAGAAGCAACAGTATACCACGTAACTCCTAAAGGCTTAGGTTGACAAGTTAAAGGTGTTGGGAACTCAAGACCTACAAAAATTGTTAAAACTCAAAAAGAAGCTGTTGAATTAGCAAATGAAATTGCTAAAAAACGTGGTGGTTCTGTATTGATTCACAAAACAACAGGCCGTGTTAGAGATGCTATTAGCCACAAAGGCAAAAAATAATAAAATTTAATAATAAAAATCGGGGTTCCCGATTTTTAATTTTGCTTTTGTTGATCATTAATTTCGTCACGTTTTTTATGTTTAAATAAATGATTTTGATGTTCGTGAGTTGTATAAATATAACCATCTGCTTTTTTAAGATCCATAACTGTAAATAAGGCATTTTGGTCAATTCCACGAACTGTTTCTAATAATTTAGCTGCATCAATATATAAGCAAGTTGTCAAAAGAATTTTTTGTTCTTTATGACTGTAACCACCAATAACAGTTAAGGTACTTGTAGCATAACGACGGTCTTTTAAAGTATTCAATTTTTGTTGAATCATTTCAACTTGATTTGAAATAATTTCAACTTTAACCATTTTAAATTTAGGAAATAAAACATTTAAAACAATACCATTAACTACAACCATAATAAATCCGGCGACAAATGAAGGGTTGAAAAAGTTTTCTAATTCATATCTATTACCTGGATGTTTTGAAAAAGAAGCTGCAATAGGATCTTCAACTGCAAAAGGAATATAACTACCAATTAAATTACATGCAAATAAAAATAACAAGTGAACAAGTATAAAACTTGCACCAATATCCTTGAATTTTTTGTGTGATCAATAAACTCCTAGAATATCAGCTCCTCCTGTACAACAACCAATAATTAATAAAGCTGAAGCAAATACTCCTTGTAAAAATGCTCATAGTATTGCATATAAGAAAATTGAAAAATCTTTAAATTTACCTGTTTCTCAAGTTAAATTAGCTGAATCAATTTTTGAAATCATAAATCATTGCTCAGAGGTTGGAATTAAACCAATACAAAAACCTGTAATACAAGCTACAACTAAGAAAATAATAGATAAGAAACCAAATTTTTTGCTAATTTTTTTATATGCTAAAACAAATAAAGGAATATTAGCTACTAATATTAACAGCCAGAATAACACATTATAAATCACTAAAACTCAGAAGGACTCAATCAGTTTGTCACTATCTTTTCATACTAAACTTGTTCATCTTAAAAAGTGTCTAACTATCCGAGCAATTGACTGACAAAGTCCGTCTAAACCCATATTATAAAGTCCTGTTATTGAAATAAGTAAATGTTGAACTATACCAAAAAGAACTCCAATAATAATGGTGTAAATTATTTGTTTTTTAAAACTTCTAACCCTATATAAAGTACCAAAATGCAAAAACGACTGTTTAATTTTTGAACGTTGAATCTCTATTTCGTTTTGGTTTGTTAATTCATTTTGATTATTTTTATTTTCCATAATAAAAAATTATAATTTAAAAAAATAATTGTAATACTAAAATTTAAAAAATAAAAGACAACTATTTTTTCGAGTTATCTTCTACATTTTCTTTAGTTTTCTTTTGTTCTTTATTTTCAATTTTTTTATTAAATAAACTCTTGTGATTTTCTACTGAAACATAGAAATATCCATCTACCTTTTTAAGGTCTGTAACTGTAAATAAGGCATTTTCATCAAATTCTCGAACAATTTCAAGAAGATGTGCTGCATCTAAATATAAACACATTGTAACTAAAACTTCTTGTTCTTGACCTGAGTAGCCACCTTTAACACTTAAGTGGCTTGTTGCAAATCTCACATCTTTTAAAGTATTAATTTTTTCTTGAATTTCAGGAATTTTAGATGAATAAATTTCAACTTTAACAATTTTATATTTAGGGAATAGAACATTTAACACAACCCCATTAATTAAAACCATAACAATACCAGCAATAAATGAAGGATTAAAGAAATATTCTGGTTTATAAGCGCCTTCTCTAAAAGATCCTTTTGGCGTAATTAAAGGAATATAAGTTCCTATTAAATTAGCAACTGTTAAAAATGCTAAGTGAACAAAAATGAAACTTGCACCAACATCTTTAAATTTTTTGTGTGATCAATAAACTCCTAAGACATCACTTCCGCCTGTACTTGAGTTAATTATTAATAAAGCCGCTGCTATTCCTGCTTGTAAAAATGCTCAAACTAATGCATAAACAAAGATTGTTAAATTGCCGCCTTTTGCCTCATCTCATGTTAATTCTTCTGCTTTAATTTTTGTAAAAATAAATCAATTTTCACTACCTGTTATGAAACCAATTATCAACCCAAAAATAGTAGCAGTAGTCATAAAAATTATTGTTAAAAACCCAAAACGCTTATTAACTTTTTTATAACCTAATATAAATAAAGGAATATTAGCTAATAAGTTAACTGTTCAGAATAAAAGGTTATATATATTATTTTTTCAGTTATCATCAGTAATAAAGTGTTTTGCAATCCGAGCAACTGATTGACAGAAAGCATCTAAACCTAAGTTATAAAGTCCTGTTATTTGGACTAAAAGGAATTGTCCTAAACCAAAAATTAAGCCAATTAAAACACTTAAAAGAACTTGTCATCTTAATTTTTTAACACGATAAAGTGAGCCAAAATGCAAAAATGATTGTTTCACTTTTGATCTTTTTATTTCTACTTGTACTCTTTTATCTTCATGATTTTTGTTGTCTTGAGGTGTATTCATATTTTTATTATACTTTATAACATTATCTATTCTTGAAAAAAGTTATAAAAAGCTTATTTTTAGCCAATTTTTGGCATTTTTGGTCTAAATAACAATAAAAAAAAGTCCTTTTTAGGACTTCACCATTAAAGTTTTAACCTCAATGTCGGCTCATGATTATTATACATTAATTTTCTTTTTGTTGTTCAATTTGTCCTTTAATGCTGTTGTACATTTCAAGTAATTGTTGTTCACGTTCTTCTTGAGTTAAAGAATCATCAAAAATAATTGTATTTTTAATTTGTTTAAATAAATCATCTTGTTGAACTTCATAAGGAATAATTGAAGGAATACCTATACGATCATCAAAGATTTTTTTAGTTACATCATAGGCAATGTTTTCAAGCATTTGGTCAAATTTCTTGCTACCTTCATCTGTATAAACTTGGTATGGATTCTTTTGAGAATATTGAACTAAGTTAACATTTGAACGCAATTTATCCATTGTGTCAATATGGTTTTGTCAATAAATATCAACAATTTCAAGCACTAAATCTTTTTCATATCAATTGATATAATCAGTATCATCATTGCTATTTCGAATAGCTTGTTCTCTTCATTTTTTATAGAAATTTACTAATTTTTCAATTAAGAAATCTTTAATTTCTGAGTCATAAATTTTTTTAACTTCTTCATAGTCCAAGCGTTCTTTTGTACCATGACCAAGAAAAACATCATTAATGTAATCAGTGAATACTTGGTGTTTAAACAAACCATTCTTTTCTTTAAAAATTGGATAGTTACTTAACATAGTTGCAGTTTTACGAACCATTCTTTCAACGATGAATGAGATATCTTCATTGATTAAAATTAAATCGCGTTGGGCATAGAATAAATCACGTTGTTGACGGATAACATCATCATAGTGTAAAACACTTTTACGACTATCATAGTTGAACCCTTCAATTTTCTTTTGAGCCTGTTCAAAACCATGTAACAACGATTTTGAAGTTATTTCTTTGTCGCCTTCTAAAGCATAAGATTCTTTGAATTCTTCATAGTTTGAGAAACGTCTCATAAGTTGGTCGTCAAGTGAAATAAAGAATTTTGAAATCCCTGGATCACCTTGACGTCCACTACGTCCACGTAGCTGGTTGTCAATTCTACGGCTTTCTGCTCTATCTGTTCCAATAACATAAAGTCCACCTAATTCTAAAGCTTCAGGACTTGGTTTAATATCAGTACCACGACCTGCCATGTTGGTTGCAATTGTAACTGCTTTAACTTGACCGGCTTTAGAAACAATTTCAGCTTCTGAAGCATTTTGCTTAGCATTTAAAACAGTATGTGGAATATTAGCTTTGTATAAATATTGGTGCAAGATTTCACTATCTTCAATTTGAGCAGTACCAACTAAAACAGGTTGTCCTATTTCATATAACTCTTTAATTTTTTCTGTAACAGCTTTTCATTTTGCATCATATGAAGCATAAATAGAATCACTTAAATCTTTACGAATTACTGGTCTATTTGTAGGAACAACATTTACACGCATGTTGTAAATGTCAATGAATTCTTGTTCTTCAGTTTTAGCAGTACCAGTCATTCCACAAAGCTTATCAAACATACGGAAAAAGTTTTGATAAGTAATTGTTGCAAAGGTTCTAGTTTCATATTCTATTTCAACTATTTCTTTAGCTTGTAGTGCTTGTTGAAGACCTTCTGAATAGGCACGGCCTTCCATAACACGTCCAGTAAAAGCATCAACTAATTCAATTTTTCCTTCACGAACAATGTACTCAACATTGTTCTTCATAATCTTGTGAGCTCTTAAAGCATTTTGAACTCTATGAACAATTTCTGAGTTTTCAATATCATAAAGATTTTTAAAGTTAAAGAATTTGTTGGCTTTTTCAATACCTCTTGAGGTTAGTGAAATAGCTTTTGTTTCTTCATCAATTTCATAGTCTTTGTCATCTAAAGTTCTAACAAATTGATCAGCACTATAATAAGTATTTGAATTAGATGGCTTACCATCTACAGTTGCACCTCCGCCTGAAATAATAAGAGGTGTTTTAGCTTCATCAATAAGAATAGAGTCAGCTTCGTCAATTAAACAAAAGTGTAAACCGCGTTGTACTTTGTCTTCCATTGTTTTTGCCATATTATCACGTAAATAATCAAAACCTAATTCTGAGTGTACAGAATAAGTAATATCGCAAGCATAAGCTTTACGTTTTAAGTAAGGATCCATTTGAGCTTTATTAACACCAACAGTCATTCCAAGGAAATTAAATACTTGGCCTATTTCTTCAGCATCCCGTTCAGTAAGATATTCATTAACTGTCGAAACGATTGCGCCCTTGCCTTTAAGTGCATTTAAATATACTGGAGCAATAGAAGTAATAGTTTTACCTTCTCCAGTTTTCATTTCAGCAATTGAACTTAAATCAAGCAATACACCACCAATCATTTGCACATCAAAAGGTCTTTTACCTAAAACTCTTTTTGTAGCTTCACGACATACAGCAAAAACCTCTGCTCTCATTTTGTCGAGAGTTTCACCATCTGCAAGTCTAGCCTTAAATTGATGTGTTTTTTGTTTAAGTTCATCATCACTTAAACGAGAAATTAATGGCTCGAATTGATTAATTTTTTTCAATGTTTTTTCTGCAATGAGCATTTCTGTTGATTTAAATTTAAAACCCATAATACTTTAATTTTATACTAATATTTAAAAATCAATATTAATAATGTTTATTAACTTTTTATATAGTGAAAATTAATTAAGCTTGTTTTTCTAAAAGCTCTATTTTATAGGCAAATTAAAAAAACCTGCACGTCTGCAAGTTTTTTTAATATTGTTTAAATTTTTAGTTTCCTTGAGGATCAAAACCACCGAAGTCTTGACCATTAGGATCTTGGAACATACCTGAATCTTGTGGATTTGGTTGACCATATGGGTTTGGTTGTGGATTTTGAGGTTGTGCATTAAACATTCCACTTTGTTGTTGTGCATATGGATTTGGTTGTGGACCAAATTGTGGACCTCTTGGAGGTACATTAAACATACCACTTTGTTGTTGTGCATATGGATTTGGTTGTGGACCAAATTGTGGACCTCTTGGAGGTACATTAAACATACCACTTTGTTGTTGTGCATAAGGGTTTGGTTGTGGACCAAATTGTGGGCCTCTTGGAGGTACATTAAACATTCATGGTCTTTGTTGAACATTGAACATTCCACTTTGTTGTTGTGCATAAGGGTTTGGTTGTGGACCAAATTGTGGGCCTCTTGGAGGTACATTAAACATACCAGTTGCTTGTGGATTTGGTTGTGGACCAAATTGTTGTGTTTGTTGAGGTTGTGGTTGAGCAGCATAAGAACCTGTATATTGGCCTGTTAAGGCAAATGTACGAGTTTGTGAGGCTCATGCTGGATTAAATCCATAACCATTAGCAGCTGAATAAGGATTAAATACTTCTTCAGGTTCTGGTGGATCCATTCTTGAGTTTAAAACTGAACATCAAATAAGCAAGAATGGGAACAATATAAGTGTCATTATAAAGAAAACTTTAGCAGCTTTAAATGCTTGTTGACTTTTGCCTAATCATAAGATTAAGAAGTAAATCATTAATAGCAATGTAATAATGAAACCATACACACCAAAGAAGATTAAACAAATATATGTTTCAACATTTTTACCTGAACCATTATCAGGTTGAGCAATGAAGTAACTACCTAAAATGATCATGACAAGCATTAAGGCCATAATTGGTCCAATAACGCCAAAGTATCATCATTTCTTAGGTTGCACCAATGATGCATTTCATTCGTTAGGTCTTCAGAATTTCGCTTTAGGTTGTTGATTCATATCAAAATCGTTGTAATAATTCATAAGTAACCTATTACCTTTCTTAAATTTTTATTTTAATTAAAATAAGACAAATTATATAATTTGCTTAACAAAATTATATATTAAAACTCAATTTTGATTACTTATTTAATTTATTTTTTTACAATCTAATATTAATATTAAAAAAATAAGCTGAATATAGCCTATTTCTAGTATTTTCTTTTTGCTTTTTGCTTATCTAATTTTTGCTCTAAATTTTGTTTTTCTAATAATAAGTGTGTTCTAAAAATATAATCATTTATAGCTTCACCTAAACCATTTTGTTCGACATCACTTGTGTAATATTTAGCTGCTTTTTTAGCAATTTCTTTAGCATTATCCATAGCATAAGAATAGCCCGAAGCTTCGAACATTGCAATGTCGTTTTCACTGTCGCCTATTGACATAACATAATCAAAATTGCAATTAAAAATGTTTTCACAAATTCATTTTAAACCATAGCCTTTATCAACACCTTTTGGAGTAATTTCGATGTGTGTTCCAAAGTAAATAACTTTGAGTTTTAACTTTAATTTTTTAAGTTCTTCATAAGCTTTTTTTATTTCATCGCTTGTTCCAAAAAGCTCTATTTTATGGAGATCTTGGTTAATTTCACCACTTTTATTTCAGTCATAATATTCACAAAATTCACTAAGAAATTCTTCCATTTCTTTGCTTGGATTATAAAGATAAAATTGATGTTTTCCAAAATAATATAAATGCACAAAATCAGGATGTTTTTTAGACAAGTCAAAGATCTTTTGAGCTTCTTTTTTATCCATTAATTCAAGGTGAATATAGTCATCTTTTTCAAGATCAAAAACACTCGCTCCACCAGCAGTTGAGATATATCTTGAGCCCATTATTTTAGCTAATTTTTTGATTTTTTCATTGGCTGGATTTCCTGTTGTAATAACAAATTCGACATCATTTTCTTCTTTTGCTTTTCTAACTGAATTAACTACTTCATTTTTTAATTCTTTGTTAGGAAATCCATAAATTGTGCCATCAACATCGCTAAAGCAAACTCTTTTAATTAACTTATTATTATTTTTCATATTTCAATTATAAAGTTAATTTATTTTTTTAAAAAACTTTAATAATTAAATTTAAATAAAAAATGCTCATTATAAAAAAAGAGCATTTCAAATTTATGATATTTATGTTTTTAAAGAATCGTAATTTTTGTTTTATTTACGAATTAATAATGATTTTTCATCCATTTCTTTTGGTTGTTTAACACCAATGTAATCCAAAATTGTTGGTGCAACATTAGCTAATTTACCGTTTGCAAGTTTAATATTTTTATCTGTACAAATGAACATAACTGGACTACTTGTATGTTTTGTAGCTGGTTTACCATTTTCATCTTCAGTAATTTCTGCATTACCATGATCAGCTGTAATAAAAATAGTTACGTCGTTTTTACTTGCTCAGTCTCAAAGTCTTTTAATTTGAGTATCTAAGAAACTAACTGCTTCAATAGTTGATTTTAAGTTTCCTGTATGACCGACCATGTCAGGATTTGCATAGTTCATAATTGTTACATCATAATCTAAAACATTTTTAGTTAATTCATCTGTAATTCCTTCAGCTGACATATGAGGAGCATTGGCATAAGATTCAACCTTTAATGAAGGCACCATGATTCGTTTTGAATTTTTGAATTCAATATCGTTTCCACCATCCATAAAGTAGGTAACGTGTGCATATTTTTGAGTTTCTGCAACACGTAATTGACTTTTGCCTGCTTTTTCTAACACACGACCAATAGGCATTTTTACTTCCATTTCACTAAATGCTACTAGAGTGTTAATTCCTTCATATTTCATCATTGAGCAGAATTTAGAAATTTTAACTGGATGTTTTGGTTTATTGTCATAAAGTTTTGAACCAATAAATAAATGAGTTAATTGTCTTGCCCTATCTGGACGGAAGTTAAAGAAAATAATTGAGTCATTATCTTTAACAAAGTTTGCACCTTTGTCAATTGCTGGAATAAAGAATTCATCAGTAATATCTTCATCATATTGGCTATTTACATAATCAATAACTGATTCATATGTATGGTCTGAATTTCCTAATAATGCTTCGTAATGTTTTTCAACTCTATCAAACATTTTGTCACGGTCCATTCCATAGAATCTTCCGCCGATTGAGGCTATTTTATAGCCATATTTGTCAACTTGAGTTTGTAATTTTCTAAGTGAAGTGATAATACTTTTTGGAGCTACATCACGACCATCACCAAAGGCATGAACTGATACTTTTTTAAGTCCATAAGCATGTGCCATATCAATTAATTTAAATAAGTGATCTTCAAGTGAATGCACACCGCCTGGACTTAAAAGACCCATTAAATGAAGTGTTGAATTTTTCTTTTTAACATCTGCAAAAACTTCATTGAAGGTTTTGTTTTTTTCAAATTCTCCATCTTTCATTGCTTTATTAATTAAGCTTAAACCAGTATAAACAACTGTTCCAGCTCCAATGTTTAAGTGACCTACTTCAGAATTTCCCATTTGGCCTTTTGGTAAGCCAACATATTCACCACTAGCTTGTAAAATGCTATTTGGATATTCCTTAAATAATTTATCAAATGTTGGAGTTTTAGCTAACTTGAAACCATTCCCTTGCTTTTCTTCACGTAAGCCTAAACCATCAATAACAACTAAAATTGTACGTTTCATATTTCTCCTTAAATTTTTAATTATTTATATTTTAATATTTAATTTAATTTTTAAGCACAATAATTTTTCACATAATTAAAAATTATGAAAACATAAGCATAAAAAAGAACTTGCAAATTTTGCAAGTCCTAAAATTATTAATTAATTACTTTAACAGTTGTAATAGTTTCATCAAAAGCTTTGTTTTTGTTCATAAGTCCTGTTTTTCAGTCTGTTCCTTTATGTATAGAAACTTCTTTTAAAAGAGGACAAGCAAAGAACGCTTCTTTTAAAATATTTTTAACTTTTGAAGCAAATGTTACAGTAGTTAACACATCACAACCATAGAAAGCTTTAGATTTAATATCTTTATTATCTCAACCTGTTCCAAAAGTTACAGTTGTAAGTTTTTTACAATTCATAAAACTTTCTGGTTCAACATTTGATAAAGTTCCGGGTACTGTAAGAGTTACTAAACCACTATTTTTAAATGCACCATTATCAATTAAGGTAATTTTTGTAGGGAAAGTAACTACGCTTAAATTTGTTGTATTTTCAAATGCATTGTTTTGAATTTTTACTAATGAAGTTGAAAGATTAATTGAATTTAAAACACCACAGTTGTAGAAAGCCTTAGAATTAATTGCAGTTATGTTGTTGCCCATTGTAACTTTTGTTAAAGCAGTACAATTTTCAAAAGTTCCTTCTTCAATAGCTTTTAAGTTAGCTGGTAAGGCAATTGTAGTAATACCGCTGTTTTTGAATGCTTCTTTTGATAAAGTAGTTAAAGCTGTACTTAATGTAATATTTTTTAAAGCTGTAACATTTTCAAAAGCGCCTTCTTTAATTTCAGTAACTTTGTTTTTCATTTCAACTTTTGCAAGATTTGAACAATTTAAAAATGCATGTTTACCAATGAATTTTACATTTTCAGGAAGATTAATTTCTGTTAATGATGTACATCCTTTAAATGCAGCTCAAGAAACTTTTTCTAATTTTGAATTTAAAGTTACTTTAGATAAGCTTTCACAACCTTCAAATGTTGAAGTAGGAATCATTTTAACATTAGCTGGAATTGTAATTTCTGTTAAACTTGTTCCTTGGAAAGTTTTAGCAGCTGTTAAATCAATGCTTGATCCAAGTGAGGTTAAATTTTTAGGTAAGTCAATTTTGGTTAAAGCTTTACATCTTAAGAAAGCATAGTTCCCAATTGTGTCTATTTCATTTGGCAAATTAATAGTTTTCAATCTGACGCAACCTTCAAATAATGCTTCAGAGATTTTATTAACTTTTTTAGACATAACAACCGATTCTAAATTTACATTTTCTGCAAAAGCTGCTGCTCCAATTGTTGTTACACTATCAGGAATAATAACTCTGGTAATTTGATTTTTAGTAACACTAGATCCTACAACTGTGTTTAAGTTTCCGGCTTTGAAACTGAAAGCAGCTGCAGCAATACTTGTAACACCATCTGGAATTTCTAAAATTCCACCAGCTGGAATACTTTTTGCTCCTTTAACAATATCATTTTCAATAACAAGATGTTCATATCCTTTATATTTATCAACGTTGCCAGAAGAATTTAAAAAGTTTTTAATTTCTACTGTTTTACTTTGTACATTAGAAACTAGATTTTTTTGTCTTAATTTGAATGTTACTTCTAAAGTACCTTTATCATCATGAGGAACTAAATTAATTGAATTTGGCTCAACTTCATATTCTGATCCAAATCCTGTAATTCTAATTTTTTCAACTTTAACTTCAGATGGTTTTAAAATTGATTTATTACCGTCATATTCAACTACAACGCTATTTAATTCAGCCGAAAGATCAAGTTTTGTAGTTGTACTTGAATTATTTTCTTGTCCACCGCCATCACAGCTCATTACAGAAAAAGGCAAGGCTATTGCAGCTGTAGGTAAAATTGTTAATAATTTAATTTTTTTCATTTTTCTCCTTTTATATACAAATTAATTGAATAAAAGGTAACTAAAAAACATCCAGTGTGTGCTGGATACTAATTAAAAATAATATTTTTTAATAGATTAGAGAGAGAGAAAGAAAGAAAGCAAAAGCTAACCTATTGGTTAGCGTTTTTCTACTCTTTTTTAAAGTTATCAATTCTCTCATAATAAGTCCTTTTATTCTAAATAATTATATAAAAAACATTTATTTTCAAATAAATTTTATTTTATTTAAAATCTAATAATTGATCTCTGTAATACTTAAATTGTTTACTTCTTAATTCTATTTCAGCAGGTAAACCTGAATTAATTTCTTGAGAATATTCTGATAGTTTATCAAGTATTGAAACTATTTTGTTTTGGGTTTCAATAGGAGGAATAGGTATTTTTATTTTTGACATCTTTTCTTTTGATAAATTAAATCTAGTTACACCATTTATACATTTGAGAAGTAAGTCTCTAAAGTCTTTACAATTAAAAAAATATTTAGAAAATTTAGGCAAAAATAAATTGTTATCTTTAAATCTAAAAATAAATGAAAAACTATTTAAATAAACTTTTTCATCATTTTTTATAGTGTAAACAGATGCATAACCTGTTTCATCAAAATTTTCTGATGAACCGCAAAAAATAACATCGCCATAATTAAGATCGTTTTGATTTTCATCATCAAATATTTTTACAAAATTGTTAGGTAAATAATTAATTTCTTTGTTATTGAAAACATCCAAATAAGAAACGTATCTTTGGTTTCCATTGACAAAACTATCTTTATTTTTTGATCTTAAACCACTAATAAAACAACCTATAGATTGTAATTCTTTTGAATTATTTTTATCAAAGTTGGTAAAATTTAACAATTTGTTTATTCAAAAATCAAATTGCTTCCCCCTCACTTCCAACTCCGCTTTCAGCTCCGCTTCTAGTATACGAAATCTCTCCAAGATTTCAACTATTTTTTCTTGAATTTTTAAGGGAATTTTAGGTATTAAAATAGTTAATAAATTACCTTTTGTCATTTTTGGTGGTGTGCCTCTTACAATATCAGAAATGTCTAAAATAGATAAAAAATGGTAGATAAATCTATTTAAAAATTCTTCTTTTGCTTTTATAACATGCGAATGATTATTAACTCAAAATTTGCCTGTTGCATAATTTAAAATTGGGTGATTCAACCCATCAATAACACTACCATCTTCGCCTATTAAAATATATTCACCGTCAAAAATGAAATCATTTACATAATCTTGAATACCATTTGCACCATAATAAGGAAATTTTCCTTTTATTCTTTTATTTTGAGCTATAGGAATTCTTTTGTTATCAAAAATTTCAACTGCATCCTCTAATTTAACTCACTCATATCCATCTGGGCAATATTTATCTAATAACTTTTGTAAATAACTCATTTTCTTCCTTTATTAATAATATATTTTAAACTATTATTTTATTAATGCCTTTCAATAACCATTTTTATTTGCACCGTAAATTATAATTTAAGTGTCCTTTCTTTATTTTTTAAGTAATTTATATTATAAAGGACAATCTAAAAAGTGAGATCTCTAAAACCTAGAGGTCTCACTTTTGAAATTAACATTTTTTAAGGTTTATTTAAGAACTAAATTTTTACTAATATGGTTATTTTATAGATATTTTTGCAAAATTAAATAATTTACTTTTTCTTCATTTATAATTGATATTATGAAAGAAATTAGAAAAGAGGAAGATTATGGCTAAAGCAGTTTATTTTTCAGATTTAAATTTAATTAAAGTAAAATTCCCAAACAATATTAATAAAGATTTAATTACGAGAGTTGCACATAAATTAGACGATATTTGTGAAGAAATGTGCAATCAAAAAAGCGAAATTAGTTTTTATGTTGAAAAAACCTTTCCATTTGGTCAAAAAATGTTAGCTATTGTTGATGACACACTTGCATATGACTTCAACATTATTTTAAAACCTAAAAAAACTATTAATTTAGAAAGTGCGGATTTCAACAAATATATACTTGAAAAGCTACAAAAACATATTTGTCCATTAGGTTTTAGTACTAAAATTGTTGAAAATTCAAAAAGTTTCAATTTAAAATTTACTGATTTCAAAAATTTTTCAATTGATATTGCTTTATACAGCGAAAATAAAAATAATGAAAGATTTGTTCTAGTTAGATCTAAAGATAAAGCTAATAAAATAGTTTACAATTGAACAAAGGTTTATGACTATGAATATACTGGTGATAAAGTTGCTGAAATTAAAAAATATGACAGAATTTGAAAAGAAACAAAAGAATTGTTTTTAAAGAAATCAGAAAAGAATCCTGATATTGATAATTTTAGTCACAAAACAGCATTCAATTTAGCAGTTGATGCAGTTTACAGTGTGTTTAAAAAATACAATAATTTTTAATCACATACATTTTACTTAAAGTACTATTTTATAGTGCTTTTTGTTTTTTATTATTTTCAAAATACCATTTTTTCCAAAAATCAAAATTTTAATTTATAATTTTTTATATAAAAAAGGAGAAAAAATGACTGCAAAAATTAACTATGATAAAAATAATTATCAAACAAGAATTTAAAATTGCAGACAGTAAAATCTGCAATTTTAATTTTGACTAATTAAATTGTTTTATAAGCTTTTTTAAAAAATGTTATCATTTAATAAAAAGTCGAATAAGTTAATTGTTTCTATGCCGTAATTATCAGTTTTATAGGTAAAAGCATCCTTAGTTATGATGATTCGTCGATGAGCATCTTCAAGCATTTTAAGAGGTATTTTCTCTCTTTCTTCATTACTTTCATTTAAATTAAGACATCTTTGAATATAGTAAGTTTGATTTTTCTTTTTAGCAATAAAATCTATTTCAAATTCTTTTCTAATATACTCATTTTTACTGTTTAATTCTCTTTTTTCTAGAGAACCAACAGATACTTTGAAACCTCTTCTTTTTAATTCTAGAAAGATAATATTTTCCATTATATGTCCTTCATCTTTTGAAGAGATATTAGTTAAAAAGTTTCTAATACCAAGATCAACAAAATAGTATTTGTTTAAACTTTTAAACACTTCATAACTTTTAACACTTTGTTTATTTGCTTTTTCAATAATAAAAGCTTCATTGAAATAGACTAAATATTTACTAATTGTGTTGTAACTTATATTTGTCTTTTTTAATGATTTAAAATAATTAAATATTTTATTGGTGTTAATATATGATCCAATATTATTTGCAAGAAAAGTTATTATTTCATTGAGAAATTCTTTGTTTCTTAATTTATATCTTAAAATCACATCATTCATGTATGTATTTTGAAAAAGGTTTTGCAAAAAGTTTTCTTTTTCTTCACTGTTTTCATTTAAAACAGTATTTGGCATACCACCAAATTCACAATATTCTTTTCAAAGTTGTTCATTATCTTTATTTAAATTAATGCTTTTGAATTCTTGAAAATTTAAAGCATATATTCTAACTTCATCACCTCTAGAAGCGAATTCTGTTGCAATGTCACTTGATAATAATTTTGAATTACTACCAGTCACATAAATATCAATGTTTTCACGTTTCATTAAGCCATTCAAAACATCAATAAATTTTGAAACATATTGTATTTCATCTAATAGAACATAATAATATTTGTTTTCATCTTTAATAAAATTTAAGACATAATCAAATAAAACTTTGCCATTTCTTAAATGCTCATTTTCTATAGAATCTAAAGCTATTTTTATTATTTGATCATTTTTAACACCTTCTAGTAAAAGATGATGATAAAACAAATTAAAGAGTAAATAACTTTTACCTACTCTTCTTGGACCAGTAACTATTTTTATTAATTTATTATGTTTTTTATTTATTAATTTATTCAAGTAAAAATCTCTTTTTATTTCCATAAAAACCTCATGTAAATTATACTAAATTATTATTTTCTATTGAAAATTTCTGGTCATTTGACCATTTTTTTTCAGTAGAATTTTCACTTTTTACTATTTTTGATTATTTCTATTGAAAATTTATGGTCATTTGACCACTTTTTTTCAATAGAAATTTTGAAAAAACATATAAAAAAGACTAATTCAATTAAGAAAAAGTCTTCTATATATTATTTTAATAAAGCAAATTCAACTAAAGTATCTACTAAAACGCCTTGTGGTTTACCACTAAGGTCTGCAGTACCTGCAACATCACAGTGAATGTAAGGAACATCATTTGTAAATTGTTTTAAGAACATTGCAGCTGTATTACAGTCTGATTTTTCATCATTATTATAGTTATTTAAATCAGCAACTATTGAAGCAGTATTTGGCTCATGGAAATCTTCATGAAGAGGCATTCTTCATACTTTTTCCTTGGCATTTGTTGCAGCTTGATTAAATATTTTTCAGTTCTTTTCATCTGTTGAATAAATTCCCGAATAAACTGTTCCAAGAGCTCTTAAAACAGCTCCAGTTAAAGTAGCAACATCAACAAGAGTTGTAGCATTAAGTTTTTTAGCTCCATAGTAAAGACCATCAGCTAATACTAAACGACCTTCAGCATCAGTATCAGTTACTTCAACAGTGATTCCGCTCATTGATTCATAAACGTTTTCTGGAAGTGAAGCATCACCATCTTGTCTATTATCAGTAATACACATAATAGCAGCTACATTTTTCTTAGCTTTTAATTGAGCTAATGTTTTAACTGTGTAAGCAACTATAACACTACCTGACATGTCATATTTCATGCCTTCCATGTGATAACCTTTAGTATTCATACCACCAGTATCAAATGTAATTCCTTTACCTACATAAACTATTTTTTCTTTACTATTAGGGTCTCCATTATATTCAACAATAACTACACGTGGTTCATGTGTTGAACCTTTGTTTACTGAAATAATTAAACCCATGTTTAATTTTTCAATTTCTTTTTTGTTTAAAACAGTTACTTTTAAATCTTTTTCATTTTTAAAATCATTAACTATGTATTGAGCTAATTGTTCTGAATTACAGAAGTTTTCTGGCATAACTTGTAAGTTTCTTACTAAGTTTCTATTGTTTGCAATTAGTTCAAATTTGTTAGCTAATTCTTTGTGTGAGTTATCTTTTAATAAAAATGTATATTGATTCTTTTTAGGTGCTTCTTTTTTCTTATTGAAGTAGTTGTAGGTGTAAAAAATGATTCTTGAATAGAATGCTTTTAGTACTGATTCAATAGGAAAATCTTTATTAACAAAGCTTTCTAAATCTATTTGATAATTTCTATTTTTAGTAACTATTTTTGTATCAATTAAATCAACAAGTTGATCATAATTTTTGAAGTTTTTATCTAAGAAAATATAAGCCTCTTTTTTATTTAAAAATTCGGTTATTTTGCCTGTTTTATAGTTTAATTGGTCAATTTTAATTTCTTTATTTTTGTTTGCATCATAGTAAGCTTTTAACAAAATATTATCGTCTCTTTTAGTTTGATATAAGTTTGACATTTTATCTCCTTTCAAAAAGTTATTTTAATTATATTATATTTTTGTTTTTTATTTATAAACAAAAAATGCACACTTAGTGCATTTTAGATTTTTACATATAACCCACTATGGCGCTGGAAATAAGGAGTATCGATCCTATTATTAGCATCAAATAATATATAAAACGATTAATTTTTTTGTTTTCGCTCGCTTCAATTTTTCTAGTTTTTCTTTCAATTTCTTTTTCAAGAACTTTTATTTTGGCTCTTTGTTCTTCTGAAGCTGGTTTTCTTTTTTCAGCTTCTAATTCATTTTTAGTTCTTGTTAAAGAATTATTTCTTAAGTTTTTGAATAAGGCGGTACCAAAACCTAAGGTGACTAAAATGATTACAATTGAATAAGCTAACAATATTGCGCCTATTAGTAATAGTGTGTCACTAACATTAGTTTTATAAGGAATTTCAGTTTTATATGTACGATACAAATAAAGTGAAACACCTGCTATTAAAGATATTAATAAAATAATAAATAAGTGCAGAAGTTTTTTTCAAGTAAAAGCTTCTCTAAAATATTCTCTTGTTGAATTCATAGTAATGAAATTTTAACAAAAATTATTTCTTTGTTGTTTTTTTAGCACTTGAAGCTTTTCTAGAAGTACTTCTTTTTTTAGTTGTTTTGGTTGTTGAAACTTTAGTTTCTACAACTTCAACTATAGGTTTAGAGAAGTCAAAATTTGAAGATATTTTTATTTCACATGTAGGTTCGTCTATTTTAATTTCATCTGTATATTCGATATTATTTGGGATCTCGCTATGTCCATCGTATGGTTTATGATCTATTTTTGAATTGTATTCTTCATCAATTGATTTGTTTGTTGCTAATGAAAAACTGTTGATATTAAATGGTTTAACTCATTCTTCAACTTGTGATTCTGTTCCATAAAGATAATGATTATTTTCAACTCTATAAAGTTGAGGAACATTTGGATAAACTTGACCTTTAAGGTAATCTAATTCAAAACTTACATTTTCAAATTTTTCATTTGCATTTGAAATTTTAGGTACAGCTTTGAAAAGATTAATTGTATAAGGGTGCATAGGCTTATTATAAACAGCCTCAGTGTCGCCACTTTCGACAATCTTACCAAGGTGCATAATTTGTACTCTATCAGCAATGTATTCAACCATTGACAAGTCATGAGCAATAAAGATCATACCAATGTTTTTCTTATCGCATAAGTCTTTTAATAAGTTAACAACTTGAGCTTGAATAGAGATGTCTAATGAGGCAATAGGTTCATCAGCTACTATTACTTTAGGTTGAATAATTAGAGCACGAGCAATAACTATTCTTTGACGTTGTCCGCCTGAGAATTCGTGTGGATAACGATAAGCAAATTGTTTAAGTAATCCAACATCTTCTAAAGCTTTATAAATTGTTGTTTTAGTTAAAAGATTTGAAATTGAATGATGGTAATAAAATCTAGCAAAATGTTTTTGAATGAATTTACCAACTTTATTTCCGAACACTTTAATCATTTTTGAGTTTTTAATACCAAGAAGTTTCTTAATATCATTAATGTCTTTGTTAAGATATTTGACTTCAATGTTAAATGATTTAAGTGTGTTCAATTTATCATAAATTTTTGTTTTAAAAATACTTTTGATTTTTGTCAATTCTTTTACTTTTGCTTTATTTTCAAGAGTATTAACTTTTTTGGTTTCATCAATAACTCTATTTAACTCATTAAAGAATATATCTTTAACTCTATTGAATTCTGAGTCTGTGATTGATTGTTGTGATTTGAGTGAATTATATTTATCACTTTGTTCTTTAATATTCCTTTGAATTTCATCAATTTCTAATTTGTTTTTTTCAACATATTTAGCAATTTCTTCTTCATGGAATTTATTAACTTTATCTAGATTTTGTTTTGCTTTTTCTAAGTCTTCAGCAGTTTTTGAAGGTTCTTGTTTTTCTTTTAATAAGCTTTTTATTTTTTTGATTTCTTCTTTTAATGTAGCAACTTCTTTTTCATGAGAATCTTTTTCTTGTTGGTTAAGCAATGAATATTTTTCATATATAAATTTGAAGTTGTCTTTAATAGTTTTTTCAACAATTTTAATAACGTTTCTTTGATATTTAATAGGTGTTAAATATTTTTCAAAAAATTCTTTAGAATAAATTTTTAAATCTTCAATTAAGTCGCAAACTTTGTGGTATTCGATAAATTTTAAGTTAGGCTTAATCAAACTAATTTCTTTAACTATTTTTTTGTTGATTAACTCATTTTTATAGTTAAATAGGTAAAAATCTAGATCATAAGAAGTTAGACGTGTAACTTTAAAAATTCTAGCTTCACTTTTGTATTCTGCTATAAAGTTTTTAAATGAGTTTTTATTATCATTAACTCTTTCTTTATAGTTTTTAATTAATTCTTTTAACTCTTTACTTTTTTCAGCAAGTTGTAATTTTGCTTCATATAGTTGTTTTGATATTTTTGTTAATTCAAGTATTTCTTCATAGTTTGATTTAGCTTTAATTAACTTAGTTTCATCAAAGTCCAAATTTCCGCTACGGTAATCTTTTTGTTTTTCAAAATAAAAATTAATAAGATTATCTGTATTTGAATACATGTTGTCAACAATTTCACTTTCCATATTTTGTTTTTCTTCAAGATAGTTATAAAAGTTGTTGAAATTGTCTTCAATATCTAACTTTTGATCATAATTCATCTTCTTGAATTTTTCAATTCAATATGGAAAGAATTTTTCAGCTAAAAGATTAATTGATTCTAGATTTTTTAGCTTTAATTCTAAAGCTCTTTGTTTAAATACATAAAAGAAGTTTTCTTTAATATCAAATCAGTCTTTAAAGATATCTTGAATTCTTTCTTTAATAATTCCATTAACTTCAAGTGGTTCTTTAAGAGTTGAATAAATGTTCTTTTGACCATTTAAAGCAGCATGAGGGTCTTGGAAAATCATTTGGATATTTCTTCTCAAATGTTTTCTTTGTTTTCTACTAATCCTTGCACCACTAACAATTTTTCCATCTAGTGTTACAAAACCATTAAAATCATCATAAAGTCTTAAAAGTGAACGACCAACAGTAGTTTTACCACTACCACTTTCACCAATAAGTCCAACTATTTCACCTTCATGAACATTGAATGTAATATCATCTGCAGCTTTATTTGTAATTCCATTATTAGTAAAGTATTTTTTAAGACCTTTAATATCTAAAACAATATTTTTATTCATCTTTAAATACCTTTCTAAAGCTTTTTAGTCTATATTCAAGTTCTTCTGGTCTTTCTACTTTTGGACTATCTGGATGTAATAATCAAGTTGCAGCTGCATGAGTTTCACTGACTTCAATTAAAGGAGGTTCTTTATAGAAATCAATTTCTAAAGCATAATCATTACGTGGAGCAAAAGGATCGCCAAGAGGCAAGTTAGCCATATCAGGTGGTGTTCCTTTGATTGAGTAAAGTCTTGATTGTGAGTTTTCTGGAATAGCAGAAATTAAAGCTCAAGTATAAGGATGACAAGGGTCAGTAAAGATTTCTTTACGTGTTCCTTTTTCTACTATTCTTCCTGCATACATAACATAAATATAATCACAAAATTTAGCAACAACAGAAATGTTGTGAGAAATAAGAATAATTGAAATATTCATTTCTTGACGAATTTTTTCGAATAAAGCAAGAACAGAGGCTTGAACAGTTGGGTCTAAAGCAGTTGTAGGTTCGTCAGCAATAATTAAGCTTGGTTTTAATGCAACAACCATTGTAATAACAACACGTTGTTTCATACCACCACTTAAAGTATGTGGGTAACGGTCAAAAACTTGTTCAGAATCTCTAATACCAAATTTGTCCAAAAGGCCTACCAAATAGGCTCTTTTGTCTTTGTAGCTCTTGCCTTTTCATTCTTTATTTAGATTAAGTGCATCCAATAATTGAAGACCTATTTTTCTAGTAGGGTTTAAGCTTGTGAGAGGATCTTGGGGGATATATCCAATATATGTTCCTCTAATTGATTGTCATTGTCTTTCTTTTTTGAATTTGTTTAAATTAATGTCTTCGATTTGCATAAAATCGGCTGTTGTAGTGGCACCTTCATTAACATTAATTAATGATTTTGAAGTAACACTCTTTCCACTACCACTTTCACCAACAAGGCCAACAATTTGACCTTTGAAAATATCTAAATCAATGCCTCTAACTATTCTTAAATATTTGTTTCTTCCAACTTTAAAGTCGACTCTTAAATTACGAACTTTGAGTAATAAATCATTAGCTAATTTTTCAGCTTTAATGTCTTCATTTCTCTTTTTAATATTCTTTTTTTCTTTTACTGAAGTCATAATTTTATCCTTTTACTTTAATAACTCTTGGGTCTAAAGCATCGTGAAGACCAATAGCAATAAATTGTAAGCTAACTGAAAGTGTCAATAATATAAGAGTTGGAAGTCACATTAATCATGGATTAGTTTTTGCATCATTAATGTTATCGTAAATAAATTTACCTAAGTTAATATCTGTATCTTTGTTATAGAATCCTAAGAATGCTAAAGAAGCTATAGAAAGAATAATTGATGGAATTCTACGAACATAGTTCATAGCAATTTTACCTAAAATTGCTGGTAAAGCATGGAAGAATATTTGACGACTTGTGCTTGCACCAACACTTTTGGCAGCAATAATATATTCTTCATCTTTAACTGTAATAATGAACATTCTAGTTGCACCAATAGGTCAAGTTCAACCAACAAAAAGCAATCCAGCAATCAAGACTCATTCACTAGTTCCAGCAGCAGAAATGAATAGCAATAATCAAATAACTGAAGGTGGTGCTTGGAAAATTTCAATGACCCTCATCATTACAGTGTCAAGTCATTTTCCAGCATGGAAACCAAGAATAGCACCAACAGCAACACCAATTACAACCTCAATAGTTGCAACAATTAAAGCAACTTTAATTGAGCTAATTGCACCAAATCAAGCGCCTGTTCAAATATCTGCTTCTTTAACTGTTGTACCAAAAAGAGTATTTAAATGTGGCATTGAAGCTTTGATGTTTTCTATATCTTCTGGTTTTAAAGGATTAATTTTTAAAGCACGTGATCAAATATAATAAGCTTTTCAAAAATCATAGGCATTATATATAAGTAATTTTTCTTTACTATTAACTATGACATCTTTTAAGTAAGGCTCAATATAATGATAGCCTTCTCATTCTTTCATTCTTTGAAAAGTTTCGTAATTGCTGGCATTAGTTATTACTGGACTAAAGACTGGAGGTAAATTTTGAGTTAATTCATCACCACCTTTTAATATTGAACCAGTTGGAGAATAAGGAGAAGTAAGAGTAACTATAATACCAGTTAATAAAAGAGCAATAAACGCTGTAAATGAAATAAGCACAACTGGATTTTTGAAAAATCTTTTGCAAATTTCATAAAACAATATTTTTGGTTTACCAACAATATTAGTTGACTTTTTTTCTTTTTCAGCTAATTTAATCTTTTGAATTAATTCATCTGAAATATTGTACTTATCATTAAAAGTCCTACTATCCATGTTTTAGTTCGCTCCTTTCATTAATAATTCTTGATCTTGTTGCTTGAATAGTTCTTTTTCTGCTTTTCTACGGAATCTTGAAGCTCTAATAACTTCAAATCAGTTAATTCCACCACTTTTTGAATACTTAATTCTAGGGTCAATCAATGTAAATGTTACATCGACTAAAACCTCTGTAAATAAGGATAATGTGGTAAAGAATAAAATGTTAAACATAACAATATTTGTCTCACCTTTAGGGAAGGCGTTAACGATTAGATCTGAGGTACCTTTTACCAATCAGAATCTTTCAATAATAATACTTCCACTTAATAGACCAATATATGAAGGAATTATTATTGCTGCAAGTGGAATTGAAATATTTCTAAATACATATTTAAAGAATATTTTGCTACCACTTAAACCTTTAGTTTTAGCTATCAAAATATAGTTTGACGTTAAAACTGTGATAACTTGATTTCTTGAGTAAAGAGTATAAACTGAAAGAGAACCTAAAGTCAATAATGTAATTGGAGGAATAATTGATTTAATTGTTTTAGCTCATGAACTATCTGTTTCATATGGTGAAACAAATGTTCGGCCAAATCCTAATTTGTTAAAGATATTAAGGAAGAATGGAGCTAAAACAAATGAAGGAACAGCCACGAAGATAAAAATGAAAATGTTTATCAACGTATCTCAAATTGTTCCTCTTTTATATCCAGCTAAAACGCCAATTGCCACACCTAAAATGGCACTAATAACGAAAGCTGGTAATGAAATTAAAATAGTTCATTGTAAGGGTTCAAAAAACATTTCTGGAATTGTTTCATATTCTGATTTATAAACATAAACTTCGCCATAATTAAATTGGAAAATGTTTATTAAATAGTTAAATAATTTAACAATACCAGGCGTTTGATCGAATTCTTCTGCTTGTTGAAGTTTTTGTTGAACTTCCAATTTTGAAAGTCCTTCTTCTAAAGCTGCGATACGATAAGGGTTTTGTTGAAAAGCGATAATAATCGAATATGAAAATATAATAATAATAAATAATGTGAGAATAGCAAATGCTATTCTCTTGAATATATACTTAACCATAGTTTTTTTGTAAATATATATTTACACTATTTTTTTACATTTTTAACAATTATATCTGCTAATCATAAATTGTTATCTGCTGCAAAAGGTACTTCATAATATTCACTATTAATTAAAGTAGGACCGAAGTTTTCATTTGCAATTGTTTTAGCAGGGTTAACAACAACTCCCATATAGTTCATAATTTCTTTTGTTAAGGTTAATACTTGAGCATTTGTATGTTTTTTTACATAAGAAACGAAGAATTGTGAAGAAATAACAGATGACATTGTGAAGTTTTCTTTTTCGTCAAAAACAAATTTGTTTTCTTTAGAATCTCATTTTAAGTGGTGAAGGTTTTCAGCTAAATCATTTGAAAATTTTGTTGGTATTTTATTGAAGTCATGTAAGTTAAAACCAAATTTAAAATTATTTTCTGATTTTAAAGCAAATTCAACAAGTTCTTTTGAAGCTTGAACTAATGTTGGAAAAGCTTTTTGTAATTTGTTTTGTAATTTTGCACTTGTACCAATTGAGAATAATGCTCCGATAAATCCACTGTTTGTAATACCATCAATACCTGAACCGATGTTATCGATATCATAACCTCAACTAATAATTTTGGCAATTGATCCACCAAATAATGAATCACCTCATTTTGCTTTGTCACTTTCTGAACTTTCAAATTTTTTATATGAAGGTTTCAATCTTGGATCAATACTTTTAATTAATGATTCCAAACTTTTGAATACTTTTTCCATGTTACTTGGATTTCAGTTTATATATCTATTTGGAACAGTTCATTCAACTTCTAATTTTTCACCAGCTGGCAATGTAGCTTCATAATCATCTAGAATTTTTTTAATAGCAGCTTTAACTTCATTAAATTTAGCTGATTTGTATTTTTCTTCAGTTGTACTTGCAGTGTTTGCAATTGTAGCATTTTCTGTAGGTGTAACTGTTATACCAATTTCACCATTAGAATCAACTGTGTAGAATGTGTTTAAGTTTTCATAATCGTCAACAGGTCTTTTCGCTGCAGCTGTTGTATCTTGATCTGAACCGCCAATTTTACCATGAGGCGCAACACCAGCAAGTCAAGGTTTAGTTTTATTGTTTGATAATGTGTTAGCAACAGCATTTCAGTTAACAGCAGCTGTTAATAATGATCTAAATGCAACTGATCTACCTGAAAGCATGTTTACATAAAGGTCTTCATTAGTTTCTTCTTGGGTTGTTCCATTATGTACTTGATTATCTGTTAAACCATAGAACAATTTTGCTGCATGAACATTAAGAAATCGGTTTTTAGTGTCAGCATTGAAGTTTTTACCATAAGGGATTGTGTTAAATAATAATTTAAATGGAGAATTTAATTTATTTAATGATTGACGATATTCAAGTCCATATTTTTGAGGATTTTTGGTAACATCAAGTTGTTGTTGTTGGTTTAATTGAGCAAATGATAATGTATGTAATTTACCTTTTTGATATAGATCAAATATTTGAGCAACAAAGACATCTTCAGTTGTTGAGTAGTATTTTGTAACAACTCTACCAAAGTTTTTTTCTGATTCAACAAAATCTTTATCAAAATAGAATCTATTTTTGTAGAATCTATATTCTGAAGCTTCTGGGTAGTATCCAGCTGAGAAGTATCTACCTGCATAAAGCATGTCTTTTTCACTAGCACCATAAGTATATACACCAGCAACTCTTAATAAGTTATCTTCTGGAAGCTCAGATAAAGCACTTAATAAGTTTGATTTACTTTTACTTCCATTTTTACCATTTCATACAGAAATTTTAGGTGAATTCATTGTTTCTTTAATGTATTGTGAGGGTGCTGCAACAAAATCTTTTGATGTTGCAACATTGTAAAGTAAGTCTTGAAAACTTGTAATATCTTCTTTACCAGCAAGTTGTGTAAAGTTAATAAATTCCCTTCCATCTTTTTCAGTTAAGAATTCACTTCTGTTTTTGAATTTGTTGCTATCTACACCATATAAACCATATAGATATTGGTTAGGATATCTTAAAGCATTTGTAAAGTTTTTGGTTGCTTTTGAAAGCATTCCGCTTGCAAGTTTATCAAGTTCTGCTACTTTGTCTTCATATTTTGTACCTTTTAAGTAACTATTACGTACACCAGTTGAAAGTGTGTAAGTTCTAAGTCATGAGATGTAGAAGTCATCACCAACAACATCATATTTTGTTTCATTGCCTAATGAATCAACTCATTTAGCACCTTTTCTTACACGCAATTGGATTTTTTTAGCTCCTTTAAGAGCTTTTTCAAATTCAGCACTATTAACACTTCTAGCATTTGCTGATCTAGCATGATAGTTAGCTAAATCAAAGTGTGCAGGTATATTTTTTGCTTTATCTTCAGGATGTTCTGGAGTTTGTTTTAATTCAGCTTCATCTGAGTCAAATACAGCTTCTGTACCATCTGCTTTTGTAACAACAACAGCATCTGCATATTCTAATGAGTATCTTCAATATGAAGGACTTTTTACAAATTTACGCTCATGCCCTTTTGGACCAGCTTGAACAATTTTGCAATTTCCGAAACTTCTTGTTGTAAGTAAATAAGCTCCTGTTTCTTCTTCTAATCTATTTAAGAAACCACCATAAGTTGTTGAAAGGTCTGTAGTGTATGAATCTTCAGTATATTTAGAGTTTACAACACTTCAGTTAGTTTGCCCTTTAATTAAGTCAAGATTAGGTATTACACGGCCTTTTCTTCCACAACTAGCACTGATTGCAACAGGCGCAAAAGCAGCTAATGTAGCTAATGGGGCAAAAGATCATAATAATCTTCTTTTTTTATTCATAATTTCCTTTCGATATATTAATATCTTTTTTAATAATAATTAATGTTATGATTAAATAAAAATTTTGTAAAGCACTAAATACTCTACAAAATAATAATTAAAGAAATTATTTATTTTTGCAAAGCTATAGCACCAATGGTTTGAGGTCCAAAGAGTAACAAACTGTTATGCATTGTTACCACCAGTAATTGCCGCCACAATCACCAGTTCGGCTCTTATATCCTTTTTATATAGTCTCAACACATGCCTGCTAAACTAATATACTATTACTAAGAGCTCCTCTATAGCGTCTATTATAAAAGCAGGTTTCTGTTGCATACCTGCTTAAAAACTACAAAATTTATATTACATTTTGATCTTTAAGAGGTATTGAATTAGAAATTAGACATCATCATAATTGTTCTGATAATGTTGATATTCTTTTCAATACGAATAAAGTTTCAATTTTTTAACATAACGCAATAATTATATACGCTTTTTTTCGAATGCAAAAACTTTTTGAAAAATTTTTCACACAGATGCAGGCTCTATTGTATATAAATAAAGAAAGTATATTGTTGTTTGTTTTTTATTATATAGAAGCATAAATAATAAAAAATAAACATAACTAGGTTGTTAAGTTTATCTTGAAATTAATTGTTTTTTTTAACGCTTTCTTCTTTTGTTTGTGTTTCTTTTACATAATGACTAGCTTTATTATTTTTGTAATTTAACATTCAAAGTAAAGCTGGATTACCATATTTTTCAGTGAATCCTTGCATGAATGCATGGAAGACTGGTGACATTAAGTTACCTAAAACCATTGCTCAAGTACCCATGTGAATGTCATATTGAGCCATAGCACTTAAGTGTTTCATATCAAAGAATAAGGTAGGTACTTGTTGAGCTAAACCACGAACAGGGTTAATGGCAGCTGAACCTAGCAGAATACCCATTCAAACATCAAAACTAATAATGAAGCAAATAAATGTGTCACGATATTTGTTGTCTAATCTTGGACTAAAGATAGGGAATAAAAGAATTGCACCTAAAACCATTTCACCAAAGAAGATTCAAACACCACCACTTCAAATTGTTTTTTTAGTAATTACCGCTTCTTTTGCAAAAGCACTATCAAAGTTAGGCATAAATGATTTTGCGCTTACATTGTGTGCTGAAATGTAGTGGTTAGCTTTATGTGCTGTATCAGTTGCATTAGCTAGATAATTAGCTTCAAATTTTATTCCAGAAGCATTATGACCAATACCATAAATAATTAAACCAGCTAAAATTCCGCCAACTATTTGCATAGCTAATTTAGCCATAACATAACCAGTTTTATTAGTACCATTAAATCAACGATAAAGTGTAACTACTGGGTTTAAATCAACTGATCATCTGCCAAAGAAAATTAAGCATGATCCGACAACTACAAAGCCAGCAAAAAAGCCAACAATAACATTGTGTAATAAGTAATGTTCAACAACTTTATCTTTAATAATAATTGATAAACCTGCTAAACCAAGTGAAATTCAAATCGTTCCAATTAGTTCACTAAATAAGTGACTAAATCAGTGAATCGCTTTAGTAGGCTGCACTGCAGCCTGACGATTTTTTAAATTAAAATAATTAAACATATATTCTCCTTTTTCAATAAATAAGTTTTACAAAAAAGCCTATAAAACAGGCTTATACAAATTTTATTTTATTTATTAGGATTATTTTCTATCCGTTTTTAACTTTTCCATTTTCCATTATTACTAATGCTTTAGAAAAGTCCTTATTTTGTGCCATATCAGCATTTTCTAAAGTGATTTTAGCAATTTGAGTTAAAGCAACATCTGTTAAGAATGCTTGGTGAGAAGTAATAATAACATTTTCATTGCTAATTAATTCTTCTCATTCAGGATCATTCTTTTTGTATTCATTTGCTTCACTTGAAATATCTTGGTAGAATCTTCCTTCTTCTCTTTCTAAAACATCACTGGCAAGTCCTCTAATAATTCCTTTTTTAAGTCCATAAAGAACACCGGGAATATCAATTAATTCACCTCTAGCTGTATTAACTAAGATCACACCTTTTTTCATTATTTTAACTGCATCTTTGTCAATTAAGTGAGTTGTTGAAGGTAATAAAGGCGCATGAAGTGAAATAAAGTCACTTTCTTTTAATACTTTAGTAAATGAAGCATATTCAAAACCTAATTCAGTTGCTAAATTAGGAAAGTGTTTTTGGTTATAAGCATCAAATACTAAGATTCTAGCTCCCATACCTTTCATAATTCTTATAAAACATTGTCCAATTTTTCCGCCACCAATAACACCCACAGTTGAACCATGAATTGCTTTACCATCTAGACCATTAAGTGAGAAGTTATATTTTGATACTAATTTTTCAGCTTTTACAATATTTCTATTTAAAGCTAATAAAGTTCCAGCTGCAAATTCAGCAACACTTTCGGCTGAGTAATTAGGTACTCTAAAAACTGAGATTCCTAATTCAGCAGCTTTTGTTAAATCAATTTTGTTGTATCCCATTGATCTTTGTAATCAAACCTTGACACCCATCTTGGCTAAAAGTTCAAGAATGTATTTGTCACCATAAGTATTAACAAAAGCACAAATAGCATCAAACCCTTTAGCTTTAGTTACTGTGTTAATGTTTAAATTTTCGTCGAAATACTTAATTTCATGTCGTCCATTATTTACTGCATCAAAATATTTTTTATCATATTCCTTTGCATCAAAAAAAGCTATTTTCATTTTTTCTCCTAACAAAACATATTAATTAAATTAATATAACTTAATCAATTTATTTATTAATTATATGAAACAACTTAATTTTTAAATTCATGTTTTTCAAATTATTATTGTTATTAATGTTAATGTTTTCATATAATATTAATTTATTAATCTAAAGATAATCTCAAAAGATAACTTTTATATTAATATTAATTAAGTATATCTTACGTATAAGATTTAATTTTCAAGGAGATAATTCAAAATGGGATTTGTTAGTTGAATTAAAAGAGTTTTTGGTCGTAAAGACAATAAACAAAAAATTAAGGAAGTTAGGAAGCTTGTTGAAATTTCACAACTTACAAGAGACATAGTTAATGCTATGGGTGGAATTGAAAATATTACAGGTTTTAATAACTGTGCTGTTCGTCTTAGATATGATGTTAAAGATACTTCATTAGTAAATGAAGAAGCTCTTAAAAAAGTTGGGGCAAGTGAAGTTATTTTTATTGGAAAAAGACATGTGCAAGCTAAATTTGGTGAAATTAGTGAAAAATTAAATTTAGATATTCAAGAAGCTGCACCATTCTTAGAAGAAGAAGCACTTAAAAATAAAAAAATTGAAGTTAAAAGTGATGTCAACTTATTTGAAGAAAAACCGGTTGAAGTTAAAAAAACTGTTGATGAAAATATAGTTTATACACCTTGCAAAGGTACAAGAAAATCAATTGAAGATTTAAGTGATCAAACCTTTAGTTTGCTAGGTTGTGGTTATGCAATTGAAATTGATAAAAAATTAAACAAATTAGAAGTATATGCACCAATTAATGGAAAATTAATTATGTCATATCCAACTAAACATGCATATGGTATAGCAAATGATAATGGTCTTGAAGTTTTAGTACATATTGGTATTGATACAGTTAAATTAAATGGTTTAGGCTTTGAAACAAATCTTAAACAAAATGATAAAGTTGAAAGAGGACAACTCTTAGCAACTGTTGATCTTAAGAAATTAAGAAATAGTAAAATTTGTAGTGATGTTATTGTTTTAATTACAGATAATGTTAATAAAAACAAACAAACAAAATTGCTTTGTCCTTTAGAAATCAAAGAAGTAAATGTTCCTTGATTCAAAATGGTTGATTAAAAATTTATAAGTAGCCTAGCTTAGGCTATTTTTTATAATAAAAAATCTTCCAATAAGGAAGAAACGGTGAATTTAATCAAATGGAGCGGATGACGGGAATCGAACCCGCATAGTCAGCTTGGAAGGCTGAAGTTCTACCATTGAACTACATCCGCACTTTATTCATTAAAGTATTGATATTATAGTATAAAAATATATTTTAAGAAACAAAAAAATGTTAATTCTATAAATTGTTAATTTCAAAAGTGAGACCCTTGGTATGAATGGTATGAACCCCAAATATTGGACTTTTTAATTATGTTTGGACTTATTCCTGTATTGAACAGGGCTAAGTCCTTTTAATTTATTAACAATTCTGTCATTATTATAATATGAAATATATTCTTCTAAAGCAGTTTTAAATTCTTTAAAACTATTAAATTTCTTTTCTTCACCAAACCAAAATTCTCTTTTGATTACACTAAATAAACATTCTGTTGGGCTGTTGTCCAAACAATTTCCTTTTCTTGACATGCTTTGAATTGCATTTTTTTCTTTCAAATAATCAATATAATCTTGATGAGTGTATTGTCATCCTTGATCAGAATGTATTAATACATTGTTTAAACTATGACCATTTTCTTCTACATTTTCTAACATTTCTCCTATCATTCTTAAATTTGGAGATTTAGTAATTGAATAACCTAAAATCTCTCTGGTCCTAAAATTTATAACAGGAGAAAAATATATTTTTTCTTCATTTATTAATTTAAATTCGGTAACATCTGTTTCTCATATATCTAAATATTTTTCATTAGAAAAATTTCTTATATGTCTGAAAAAATCTTTTATTATATTTTCTTTTTCTAAAAGTAAGTTTGGAATGTTTTTGTGAGCATCGCCTTTGAATGAAGAATACTTATTTTTTCTTCTTAATGTTTTGCCAAAAAGATTTAATGATTTCATTAATTTTTGAACTTTTTTATGATTGATTATTATTCCTTTATTTCTTAAAGCAAAAGTAATACGTCTATAACCGTATAGTCCTTTATTATAGTTAAATAAGCCAAAAATAACCTTTTTTAAATTTTCATCTTTATCAGGTTTATTTTGTGATTTTAATATCTCATAAAAAGTTGACTTTTTCAATTTAATTTTTTCTAATATTAATTTAATAGAAAATAGCTTTTTAAATTCTTGCCTTAGTTCAATTGTTATTTGGAATTTTTCTTTGTTAGTGAGTCTTTCAATTGAACCAAGGCGCTCATTTTTTTTGCTATCGCATTCTCCAATTTAAGTATTTTATTTTCTTCTTTTAATTGTTTAATTAGTAAATCTTTATCTTCTATTTTGTTTTCAATATTGATTTTAAAATTTGTTGTCTTTTGAGCATCTAAATTTATTTTAGATTTTCTTCCTTTTTTCTTTTTTAAATTTGAATTGCATAAAAATGAACCCCTTTCCAAAAAGTCCGGAATTTGGGGTTCATTATACAATAAAATTTTTTTTATTAGATCAGTCTTACATTTTAGGAATAGGCAATATACACGCTAATGAAATTCTTTTTGAATCAAAAATTAGCCCTTGAACAAAAGCGAATAAAATCCATTATTTAAGTGAAAAGAAATAATAAATAATGCTAAGCAAATTCTTGATAAGTCTACTGAATTAGGTGGTTCTACAATTAACGATTATTCATCACTGAATGCGGTTGAAGGCCAATTCCAGAACTTTTTAAAAGTGTATTTAAAAACTAATAAACCATGTGAAGTATGTGGCGAGAAAATTGAACAAGCGGTATTACCTCAAAGAGTGACTTATTATTGTCCAAATTGCCAGAAAGAAAATTATGAGTAGAAAAAATAAGAGAAACTATAAAAAAATAATCAATTATGATAAAGCAGAATCAAATGTCATCGACTTACATGGGTTAAATATTTATGAAGCAGTAGCAGAAATTCAATTTGCAATTGCTAATGCTAAAGATAATTCAGAATTTAGCAATAATTACATATTAGCCATTATCGGCAAAGGAACTGAAACTATAAAAGCATATATTGAAGAATTTTTAAGAGATTCAAACTATGAATATATGTTCAATGAGGACTATACCACTATCAAAATATATATTGCTTAGCATCGTTGGAAATAATATAATTACATCTCGTTTCTTATAGCATTAAATAAAAACGTGCGGCCTTATAGGCAGCACATAAAGCAGTATTACTTGTGTAGTTCTATAAATTAAACATTAATTATATGCATAATATAATGTTCTAGCTTTTTCAACTGCATCAAGCATAGCATTTGATTCTCTTCTATAAATTTTTCTTCATTTCATTTTGTTAAGTATGTAAAATACTCCACCCACAATGAATAAAAGTAACAAAATAATTAATAATTTAACATTGATTATGCTTGCTTTTCAGGCTAAATTGGCTCTATTTGAACGATCTTCATATTCTTTTCCAAGAGTAACTAATTCCATATAGTTATTTAAATTATTATTTCTATTCATAGTTACTCTGGTATCGGTAACACTTATAGTTTGTCATCCAAAACAAGTGTAATGGTCGATTATTTCTTGTTGGGTAAATACTCCATACATACTTGTGTTAATTACTTTAGTTTCTATCGCCATAAGGCTTCCTCCGTATTTATAAAAGGTAAAAAAATTCAATAGTTTAATAAAAAAGCTAAAATATTGGGTAGTGATTTTTATAACAGAAGCACTAAAAATAAGTCAAAATTTCAACAAAATTTATACTAAAAGTAAGCTTCTTTATGCTATTATCATATCACTATTTTGCCCAAAAACAACATTTTTGATAATTTTTATAACTTTCAATGTCCAATGCAACATTTGCAACTGGTATAATCGACTGGATAAAGTAAAAGCAAACGACACCTGTTACTGATCCGATAAGCAACGAAGCCAAGGAAACCACCCTGAGGATCTTCTCGCTATTGTAGAACGCTTTCTTCAATATCTGAATATTTCCATATTTTTCTCGAATAATTTTTATTATGAAAATCTATCGTTTCACAGTTATATTAAAAGTAAAAAAATTGTAAAAACACTTAACGAATATGAAGAACCTATCGTTTTTTTATAGCGGCCTTTCATTTTTTTGTAAGAATGTCAAATAAATAAAAAATCCTGGCCCACTGTTTTGTTTTTAGTGGAAACCAGGATAAATGATACCTATTTTTAATAAAAAGGCCGTACAAAGCTTATAAAAAGCAACAAAAAAAGGCTTGATACGTTGTTTTCATTGTATCAAACCTGTGCTTTCAATATGGAGCGGATGTCGGGAATCGAACCCACATAGTCAACTTGGAAGGCTAAAGCTCTACCATTGAACTACATCTGCACTTTATTCATTAAAGCAATGATTTTTTTAGTATAAAAATATATTTTAAGAAACAAAAAAATAAAAAATAATGAACCTTGTGAAATGGTCCATTAATTTCTAAATTATTTGATATTACGATTATAAACATCAATCCTGTTTAAAGCTTTTCTTAACTTAATTTCATATTGAACTTCTTCTTTTGTATCACGAAATTTTTCAAGTTGAGCCATAGCAAAATCACGATCGATTTTAGCACGTTTAATGTCAATATTTTTACCAAAAATAATGTCATCAGTAATGATATTAATGTTGGTTGCATCAGCATAAACTAAGCCACCGCCAATTGAACAAACTCTAAAGTCATTGTCTTTAGGACTATTAATTGTTAATTCGCAAATATCTATTGTACTAAAGAAAGGAGTACGGCTTGGTTGCAAGCAAATTGCACCACCAGTTTTAGTTCTAAGAGTTACACTTCGAACATCACCTTCGAAAAAGATTTCTTCCAATGTTGTTATCTTTAAATGTGTTGTTTTTTTATTCAACATTTTTTCTTATATAACTATGAAACAGTTGTTTTAGCAAATTTTATTAATTTTTATTTGCTTCTTTTTTAGCTAAATATTCTTTGTATTTAGCTTCAACTTCATCGATTGAGCCAACATATAAGAAGAATTCTTCAGGGCAATCATCGTATTTACCTTCGAGAATATCTTTGAAGCTTCTAATAGTATCTGATATAGGAACGTATTTACCTTTTTTACCTGAAAATTTTTCAGCAACATTAAATGGTTGCGAAAGGAAATTTCTAATTCTACGAGCACGAGCAACAAGTAATTTATCTTCTTCACTTAATTCACCCATACCAAGAATTGCAATAATGTCTTGAAGTTCTTTAAATCTTTGAAGAATGTTAACAACTCCATGAGCTACTTCATAGTGTTCTTGACCAACTACAAGAGGATCTAATAATCTTGAGTTTGATTCAAGAGGATCAACTGCTGGATAAATACCTAAAGCAGCAATATTTCTATCCAAAACAGTTTTAGCATCAAGGTGGCTAAATGTTGTTGCAGGAGCAGGGTCAGTTAAGTCATCGGCAGGAACATAAACCGCTTGCACTGAAGTAATTGATCCACGACGTGTTGAAGTAATTCTTTCTTGTAGTTGACCCATTTCAGTAGCAAGTGTTGGTTGGTAACCAACAGCTGAAGGCATACGACCTAAAAGGGCTGAAACTTCACTACCAGCTTGAGTGAAACGGAATATGTTGTCAATAAATAAAAGCACATCTTGGTTTTCTTTATCTCTAAAATATTCAGCCATTGTTAAACCAGTTAAAGCAACACGCATACGTGCTCCAGGAGGTTCGTTCATTTGTCCAAAGACTAATGCAGTTTTATCTAAAACACCAGCTGCTTTCATTTCATGGTAAAGGTCATTACCTTCACGAGTTCTTTCACCAACACCAGCGAAAACTGAAAGTCCACCATGTTCTGTAGCAATATTATTAATTAATTCTTGAACTAAAACTGTTTTTCCAACACCAGCACCACCAAAAAGTCCGATCTTTCCACCTTTTGCATATGGAATTAAAAGGTCAATAACTTTAATACCAGTTTCTAACACTTCACTAACTGTTTTTTGTTCTTCATAGCTAGGAGCAGATGCATGAATTGGCATAAGTGGAGCTTTAGGAGCTTCTTGTAAGTCAATAGGTTGACCTAAAACGTCAAACATACGACCTAAAACTTTATCTCCAACAGGAACACTAATGGGAGCTCCTGTGTCAATAACATCAAGTCCTCTTGCAAGTCCATTAGTTGAAACCATTGAAATAGTTCTAACAGTATCATCGCCGATATGTTGAGCTACTTCTAAAGTATAAACTTCATCATTTGAATAAACTTTAAGTGCATTTAATAAAGAAGGTAAAAAGCCTTTGTTAAATTTAACATCGACTACAGGTCCTAAAACTTGGATTATTTTACCAACATTGTTTTTATTAATTTTTTCAGTTAGTTTTTTAGTTATTGTGACTTTAGTAGTTGATTTTTTAGCACTAGTAACTTTTTTAGTTGTAGTTTTCTTTACTGCCATTTTTACCTCCTATACTGCGTCAGCTCCAGCAACTATTTCATTTAATTCTTGAGTAATAGATGATTGACGTTTTCTGTTGAATTCAAGATTTAAGTTGTCAATTAATTCATCAGCATTATCAGTTGCTGATTCCATAGCACTTCTTCTTGCAGCCATTTCACTGAGTTTGGCTGAAGTGTAAGCTAAATATAATTCAGCGTCAATAAAAAGTGGGATTGATTCGCTTAAAACTTGTTGTGCACTTGGTTCAAATTCGATAATTGAATTAAGTGATTCCTTGTGTTTTTCAGCGTGTTTTTGTTTTTTATCTTCATCAAATTTAAAAGGAAAAACTTGATCGCAAGTTTCTTGTTGAACAAGGTTATTCATGTATTTGTTATAAATTACATTAATACTATTTACTTGTTTTCGATTGTAAAGTTCAAATACAATTGTCATAATGTCGTGAACGATGTTGTAGTCTTTTTCACTGCTATCACAGTTAAATTGTGTGACAATTTGATTTTCATATAAAGAAGCTAAGGAACTAATAGCTTTACGGCCAATTAAAATTACCTTATCTGTCTTTTTTATAGTGTTTTTAGCAAATTTTATAATGTTTGAATTATAGCTTCCAGCTAATCCTAAATCGCTAGTTACAATGATAAACATTCTGCTTTCAATGTTATGAATTGGAAACAAATGTTTAATTTCTGTTGGGCTTAAATGATTTAAAATTGAACGAAAAGTTTCTTTAATTACTTCATTATAAGCTTTAACATTTTCGAATTCAATTCTTGCTCTTCTAAGTTTGCTAGCAGCAACTAGTTCCATAGCATGAGTTATTTTGCGAATAGATTCAACAGTAGAAATTCTACTTTTAATTGCTTGAGTACCAGCCATTATTTTTTACTCTTTTCACTGTATTTTTCAGGCATTGGCAAATAATCACTTGGATCATAATTAGGAATTGAAGCAATAATTCTTTTTACTATTTTTAAAATTGCTTTGGTTATTGTTTCAAAATGAACATCACTAAATTCATTATTATTGTTATGAATTTCTAGAGCAATTGAAACACCTTCAGGATCACTTTCGATGTATTTAATTACTTCTTCTCTATAAAGAGCTATGTATTTAGCTGGAAGAGGATTTATTATTCTTTCTTTAACCCCGAGCAAAATAGCTACTTGAGCAATTTGGCTAATAGGTGCATATTGTTCTTGCTTTAAGATTTCATAAACTTTAGCACCATGTTGCAAGATTGCTTTAGTTGAATCATCAAGATCAGATCCAAATTGAGCAAAGGCTAACATTTCATTATATTGAGCTAATTCTAGTTTAAGTGAACCAGCTACTTTTTTCATAGCTTTAATTTGAGCAGCACTACCAACACGGCTAACACTAAAACCAACATCAACAGCAGGTCTTTGGCCTGAATTAAATAAGTTTTCTTTAGTAAAAATTTGACCATCTGTTATAGAAATAACATTAGTTGGAATATAAGCTGAAATATCACCTTGTTGAGTTTCAATAATAGGTAAAGCAGTAATTGAACCTCCACCATATTCTTTTGTAACTCTAGCAGCTCTTTCTAAAAGTTGAGAGTGAAGATAGAAAACATCCCCGGGGTAGGCTTCACGTCCAGGTGGACGACGAAGAAGAAGCGAAAGTGTTCTATAAGCTATAGCATGTTTAGATAAGTCATCATAAACAATTAAGCAGTCTTTACCTTTGGTCATTCATTCTTCAGCAATAGTAACGCCTGAATAAGGTGCAATATATTGTTGAGGCGCAAGTTCACTAGCTCCAGAAACTACAACAGTTGTATATTCCATAGCGCCAGTGTCTTCAAGTTTTTTAACTATTTGAGCAACTGTTGAATTTTTTTGTCCAATAGCCACATAAATACAGTTAACATTTTTTCCTTTTTGGTTAATGATTGTATCAATTGCAATAGCAGTTTTACCAGTTTGACGGTCACCAATGATTAATTCACGTTGACCTTTGCCAATAGGAATCATTGAGTCAATTGCAATAATACCAGTTTCAAGAGGTTGGTTAACTTCTTGACGTGTCATAACACCAGGAGCAACTTTAAAGATTTCTTTTTTAACAGTAGTATTAATTTTGCCTTTGCCATCAATTGGTTGACCTAAGGCATTAACTACACGGCCAAGAAGTTTGTCACCAACTGGAATTGAGATAACTTCACCACTTCTTTTGCAAGTGTCACCTTCTGAAAGTGAGTTAGCATTACCAAAAATGGTAACTCCAACTACTTCTTCTTCAAGGTTTAAAACTAACCCATAGATATTATTTTTGAATAAAATAATTTCACCGTTTTTAGCATTGTCAAGACCTTTAACTAAGGCGATACCATCACCAATAGTAATAATAGTTCCGACTTCTGAGTAGTCAACTTTAGAGTCGAAATTGCGAATTCGATCTTTAATTATTGCACTAATATCGTCTGTTCTACTAGCCATCTAAACCTCCTTTTTTAGTAAGAATAGTATTTAGTTCTTGTAAATCTTTTTTAAAGTTTTGCTCAATAACTAAACTATCCATTTTAATTTTGAAACCTGAAATTAAGCTTTCATCTATCTGATGTTTAAGAATTATTTCAGTGTTATATTTCTTTTCAAGTTTTTGTTTAATTTTTTTAAGTTTGTCTTCACTAATTTCAAAAGCACTTGTAATTAAAGCAAATCGAATGTTTAAAAATTCATTTGAGAGCTTTAAATAATGTTCAAGAGATCTTCTTAAAAGAGTAGCTGCATTGCGTTCTACTAAAACTTTTAAAAAGTTAACTATTAGTTTACTACTTGAAATGTTTTTAAAAATTTTGTCAATGTAATCAAACTTTTTATTTTTTTCTAAAGCTTGATCATTTAATATCATAACGAGTTTATCACTTTCTACAACTGTGTTATAAAGAGAGACAACAACTTCATTAATAGCTTTCATATCTTTTTCTTCTTTTGTCAATTCAAAAAGAGCCAAAGCATATCCTTCTGGATTAGCTTTTGAGTACATATTTTTACTAAATTAATTGTTTTATATATAAATACGAAAAATTAAGATTCAAGAAACTTGTCAATAATTTCACTTTCAGTTTTCTTTGAAACTTCTTTTTTGAGTATTTGTCTTGACAATTCTGTAGCTGCTTTGGCAATTTGATTTTTTGAATCTTCCATTAAAGAATCTTTTTGTTGTTCAATATCTAATTCTGCTTCTTCTATTATTCTTTTTGATTCCATCTTAGCTTTTGCTGTATAAGAAATAATAACTTTTTCTGCTCTAATTTTAGCGTTTTTAACTAAGTTATTAGCTTCTTCATGAGCTAGAATCAATTTGTCATTTGCTTCTTTTAACTTGTTTTTTGACAAGTCATTAGTTGCTTTAGCTTGATCAATATTACTTTGAATATAATCTTGTCTTGCTTTTATAGACTTTTTAATTGGTTTATATAATAAGAAGAAAAGAATCAAAATAATAATTGCAAGAGCAACTAAAGTTGCCACAAGCATCGGAACACTAGGAAATAAACCGTTTAATTCTTCCTCAATTTTTGTTCCTAAAGATTTATTGATTGTGTGCATTATTAAATTATTTTGTAAAAGCAAAAGCTAGAATAAAGGCAACAACTAAACAATAGATAGCTGAAGATTCTGCAACACCTTGTCCAATAAGTAACATTGAACGAATTTTAGCTGCAGCTTCAGGATTACGTCCAACAGCTTCAGTAGCTTTACCAGCAGCTAAGCCTTGTCCTAAACCTGTTCCAAAACTACCTAACATTGCAATACCAATACCGATTGCAACTAAACCTCCACCTTGAGTCATAATAAATACCTCCTAATTTTTAATATACGCTGCTTGAATTTGATCAAGCAACAGCTTTGTTTTCAACATTAGCAACTGATTTTTCAGATTCTGCTTTTTCTTGAGCATCTTGTTGTTTCTTGTTTTCATTTGTTACAGCTTCTTTTGATCAGTAAACTGTTGTTAATGTACAGAAAACTAAAGCTTGAATTATTGCACCAAACATATCAAAATACATATGTAAAAATGGTGTAATTAATGATCCAATAAAGAATCATTCACCTAGTAGGCCAGGAATTTGTGTTCAGATTCATCCTGTGAAACTATAAAGTAAGAACACAATAACTCCACCACCAGTGATGTTACCAAAAATCCGAAAGCCAAGTGAAATTAAAGGTGCAAATTGACCTACAAGTTCAATTGGACTTAAGAATCTACTAAAGAATCTGAATTTTTGATAAATTAGTCCAACAACATAAATTCCAGCAAATGAAATGAATGCTAAAGCAAATGTTATTGAATAACTAGTTGCAATTGGTTTAAGGCCCAAAAGACCTAACAAATTACCTAGCAATAAAAATGTAAACAATGCAAAAATGTAAAATTTTGCTTTTGGTAAAGCACCTTCAGTGTTTTCTTCAAAACTTGAATCCAAGAATGTCACATAACTTTCCATAACTATCAAGAATCCAATGGGCGCTTTATCTAGACGTGATGTTTTCTTTACTAAGATAAATGTGGTTAGTGAAATAATAAAGATAACTAATATCAAAATAAATAAGGAAAACATTTGGGGCATATTTCATTTTCACAAGTTTTGTGTCAGTTTTTCCACTTGACCTCCTTTTCTAGTTATTTTGAACTTTTTTGTCTTTTTCAGAACTTAAATATCCAATGAAAAGAGAAAAATAGAATGTCATAAAACCAGGAATAAAAGCAATGATGTTTATTGGTCAAAAACTATTTTTTTCAATGGTTTTTGTGTAAGGACTATTAAGCGCATTTGAATTAATTTTGAAAATTGCAAAAAGCAATAATCCAATTCAAAGCATATTTAATATTGTTCCAAAGAAACCAAGCATAATTGCTCTATTTTTACTAGTTTCTATAATTTTAAAAGATAATAACTCTCTTAGTTCGTATGCTAAAAAGCCACAACTTGTGCCAATTCAATAGCCAAGCATTACAGCAAATTTAGTTTTTTTATAATTAAAAAAAGCAAGTGATAATAAACCTAAAATCAAAGTTAAACTTCAAAAGATTATATGCACTCTTTTTTCTTTTTGGTTATCCATAAGATCTCCAGTGTATTTTTCTTTAAAAGTACACAAAAAGCATGTCATAAACTACTAACATAAATAGTATTATATTACATTCATTTTTTAAGAATCAATTTTTTTAAGAGATTTTTTTGAGCTCAAAATTGATTCTTTTTTAATTAATTTTTAGTCAACTGTTTGACTAATATTTTCTTTATTATTTTCAATAGAATCATTATTATCTTGACAGTTTTCTAAGTCTTTAGAACTAGAATTTAATTCATCATTTTTTTGGTTTCTTGTATTAAATGAAGAGCGATATATTTTTCAATTTTCACTTTTGATTCATTTTAAAACTCGTTTATTTTCAACTTTAGCCAAATGAATTTTGTCTTGAAAACAGTAAAAAATTGTTGAGATAATAACTGCTAAAATGCCGAGAAATATATAAGTAAAAAGACTGTAAGGTCATTTTGAAAGCGGTCCCATAAAGTCTCTAAAACCATTATATTCATTAGGCCCTAAATAAAAGTAATTCATTGTTTTTCAAGTTAATTTTTTACTATATGTATAAGTTATTCAGTTAATTAAAAACATTGTTAATGAAAGTGTTGAAAAGAAAATAACTGTAAAAATTGAATCTTTAAATCTAATTTTGTTATTGCTGAGAGCATACATTACTGCGGGCATCAATAATACAAAAACATGTGCAAACAAGTAATCTCAATAATATCAATTATCAATTCCAATTGGAAATATTATATCCTTGCCTTCTTCTTGCGTAAAGTTAAAATCAACTTTAACTAAAGCCAATAAACCAGAAATAATTGCTAAAAAGCCATAATATTTAACATAATGGAGTTTATTGAATATTAATGAAAGAGCAATTAATAACATCAAAATTCGGCAAAAATGAAAAGGCAAATATTCTCAAGCTCGATGAAATTTATCAGCAGCTAATATAATAATATGAATTACCATTCCTAATAAAATAATCAAGCCAAATAATAGTCAAAATGTTCTTTTTTGTAAATAAAATAATTTAATTTTAACTAAGTACTTTTGTTTAATTTGTCTATGAAACAGTCAAATTAGTAAAAGACAAGTTATAGACAAAAAAGCTATTATATAAAAGAATGCCTGTGAAAAGCCTGTGAAATTCAAATGATTTCCACTATAGGAAAAGAAACCTTTAGGGTGGTGATGGTCAACAGTTTTATGCATTAAGCCGCACCTCCGCCAAAACCTCCCATTTTAGCAATATCGCTAAAATTACCTGCATTAATTTTTTTAGCCATTTCACCCATGTTTTTAACTAACTGATCAAAATCATTTAGTAAACGATTATATTCTTGAGCACTGCGTCCACTACCTTTAATAATTCTAGCTTTACGATTAGCATTTTTAAGTAATTTAGGATTTTTTCTTTCTTGTGGTGTCATTGATGAAATCAAAATTTCATAGTTATACATTTTCATTTCTGCTTCAGCAATTTTATCTTCATCAATCTTTCTTGCAAGTCCTGGAATCATTTTTAATATCTTGCTCATTTTGCCAAGTTTTTTAATTTGAGTTAATTGTTCCATTAAATCATCTAGAGTAAAATTACCTCTTAAAATTTTAGCAACCATATTGTTAGCCATTTTAGGATCGATGACTTCTTCAGCTTTTTCAATCAAGCTCATAACATCACCCATACCTAAAATTCTATCAGCCATTCTATCAGGGTAGAAAAGATCTAAGTTTGAAACTTTTTCACCAGTACCAATAAATCTAATTGGTAATTTTAACATCTTGGTTAAGCTTAATGCAGCTCCACCACGAGCATCTGAATCTAATTTAGTAATAATAGTACCTGTAAGTTTCAATTTATTATTAAAAGTTTCAGCAACATTTAAAATATCTTGTCCACTTAAAGCATCAGCTACAAAGAATATTTCACTTGGATTAGCAATTTTCTTTAAGTCTCAAAGTTCTTGCATAAGAGGCTCATCAATTGACAAACGACCAGCAGTATCGATGATTATTAAATCATTTTTTTGTGCATCAGCGACTTTCAATGCTTCTTTGACAATATCTTGAGCACTAACATTAGTGCCTTTTTCAAAGTAATCAATTTGAATACTTTTAGCTAAAGTTACTAATTGTTGAACAGCAGCTGGACGATAAATATCAGCTGCTACTACTAAAGGTTTTGTTACAAAGTTTTTCTTTCTTAAGTAATAAGCTAATTTAGCGCAAGCTGTAGTTTTACCAGATCCTTGAAGTCCTGCCATCATAATAATATAAGGACGAGCCGTAATTTTAACTTCTTGGACTTTGCCACCTAAAATGTCCACAAGTTCATTGTGAACAATTTTAATCATTTGTTGACTAGCATTAAGTGAACCAACTAATTTGCTTTCTAAAGCTTTTTGTTTAACATTAACAATAAATTCTTTAACTATTTTTAAGTTAACGTCAGCTTCTAAAAGAGCCATTTTTATGTCTCTTGTTACTTCTAAAATGTCTTCTTCATTAACTACAGTTTTTCTAGCCATTTTTTGAATTGACTTTTGAATTCTGTTTTCTAAAAAATTAAGCATATTATCTCCTTTATTAATTTATTTTAATTGTAAAAACCTTGCCAAAATCTTTAAAACCTATTTTGTGATATAGTTGTGCTGCTGCTGGGTTATCAAAGAAAAGCATCGGTACTCTTTTGTTGGCAAAAATATGGTTGCATAAGGCGCCAACTACTTGTATTGCATAACCTTTTTGTCGATATTCTTTTAAAGTAAACACACCGCCAATCATTGATGCTTTATCTGAAGATATCAATATATTAGCATGTGATGCTACTCGATTTTGTTTGTCTTTAATAATGAAAGGCGTTGAAACTTTTTTTATTAAAGCATTTTTATAAGATTTTACTTCTTGTTGATAAGTCCCTCTAAAGTCTACAAATTCATCAATTAAAAATCTACTACGAACTATTGGCTCTGAATCTGTAAAAATAGCTTTTTTAGCTAGTGAAGTATCACCAGTGTATCTATTTTCCAATATTGCTATAGTTTGACGATGAACCTTGTATTTATCTCCATTATTTTCAAACTCATCTTGATAATGTTGATACATTTTCTCGCTTAAATTAACATTAATAAGTGAATGTTTTTTAATTAAAGATTTTAAATCCTTTAGACTTACTTTAAATTCAGGATCATAAATTAAAACTGTTTTATTGAATATCAATATTACTGCTTTAATTTGCTCTTCTTCTTTAATGATATAAGTAAAAAGATAAGGTGTTCTAACCCCATAAGTCATAATGTCGCCAACAATTAGTAAATTATAAATTGGCTCTTGATTTAAGAATTTAAGAATTACTTCTTTATCATCTTTAGTTGCTAAAATCATAATTATTTAATTCTTACTAGCTCTTTGTCAATCAAAACTTTTAATTGTTTTAATTCTTCTAAACTAAGAGTAATGCCCTTGCTTGAACGTAAGTGATCTTCACTTCAGTCACGAATATCATATTTAGCCTCACCTTCGTTTCATGAAACTAAATTGAGTTCTTTTTTATAACCACTATTTGTTGTTGAAATTTCACCAACATGTTGAACAATCTTGTTTGTAATTTCTGGTTTTTTGTATGCCATGTTTTATTCCTCCATTTAATATATTAAATATGATTATATTATATTAAAATATATATTAATATAAATTATTTATTTTTGCGACAAATATTTGGTTGTTTTTATTTTTAACCAAAAAGGCTATAAAACAGATTTTTTAGTAAAAAAATGGCTTCAAATTTTAGTTTTTTTAATACAAAATCATTAAAAAATCTTTTTCTATATATTTTTAAATATTTTTTAAATAAAAACAACTATAAAACAATTGAATTAGAAAAATATAAATATTTTTCAAATTTAATACTTAATAATATCTAATAAAAACGAAAAAATTATAGTATATAATTTATATATGAATTATTTTTAGGAGAAATTATGATTAAAAACAAAAGAAAAAAAGTTATAGCGACAGTGGCAACTGCACTCTCGTTAACAACACTTGGAGTAGTTAGTGCTGCTGCTTTTTACAATGTAAATAGCTGAACAAAACTAACTCTAAAATATAGAAACAAAAATAATGAAGATGTGTTCATTGATTCAATAAAAGTTAAATCAGGAAGCACTTGAGAACAAGTATTGTCTTTACTTAAAGACAACAAATTTATTAATGAAATTTGCCAAAATGAAGACTGAAGAATAGATGAATATGGTGCAAAAATTAACAACAAATTTATTACCTATAGCGATAAGTTTGCAGGTAATAAAACTATTATGTTGAACTTTATGCCTAGAGAAAGTAGACAAGTTAACTTTGACTTGCATTTTTACTTTAGAAGCGGAATGATTGATTGAGAAAATGAAAGCGATGAGTCAAAAATTAATTTTTCAACAATAAAAAATGAAATTGAAACTAGATTCAAAGCTAAACTAAGAAACTTTGGAGAAAAGATGCCTAGAATTGAGCTTGTTAAAGGTCAATGCAATTCAGAATATGATGTGGTTATTTTAAAAATAAACAACATTTATATAAGTTCAAATGATAAATCAATAGTTGAAAAAATAAAAAATGACATTTGAGAAATTAATTTAAAACAATTATTTATTTCTAAAGGTTTTATTAAAGAAGAAACATTTAAAATGGAAAACAATAAAAAAACAAACATTGATTATCCATTTTATTGTAGTGAACTATTAAAAAATTCTGATTTTAATAATTCGACAGTTTTTGGCAATGAATCAAATAAAGCTGAATTAAAAAATACCAACAATACTTTTAAAATTAGATATGATATTTCTCCAAGAATTAAGATTTTTGATATTTCAATCGATAAAACTAATAAAGAACATGCCGAAGAAGTTGAGTCATTATTAAAGAATAATAAATTAGATGACATTTTCAATAGAAAAATATTTTCAAATAATATTAAAAATGAATTATTACCTCCTGAAAAATTTAGTACTATTAAAGGTGAACCAGGTTGTGATGAGTTTATTGAATCTTACTCAGAAAATAAAAAATATAATACTAAACTAATTTCTTCTAATCCAAATACACCATTGATTAACTTATATTTCATTTCTGAAGACCAAAAAACTTTATACAAAGTACCTGAAAAAGTAGATAAAAATGACCTTGTTTATAATTTGTTTAAAGAATATTGAAAGTCTTCAAAAGAAGGCGAAATCCGCTTATACACAAACACTAATTTATATAACTTTGAAATTAAAGTAGTTGATAAAACATTTAAAGTCAAAAGAAAAATTGTTGATAATGAATGAACACTTGATGATGAGGATCTTAAAAAATTAGCAATGGCTTTAGAAATTGATAAAAGTAAGGAATGATTTGAAGATAGTGTTAAAAATTACATTACATTTTATAAAAATGATGAATTAAAAGAATACATTAAAAAATATAATGCTAATTTAAGCTTTTCAAATCCAAAAGACAACAATACAAAATATGAAAAAATAGTTATTAATTTTTATGGAAGAGATAATGAAAAAAGTATCTATGAATTAGGGATTAATGGAAAAAACAATCAAGAAATCAGAATTAAAAACAGAGTTGATATTACTGTTAAACAGTTAACAGAATGAGCAAACAATGGTGGTCGTTCAAATGCAATTGCTCAATTAAATGATCTACTATTTGCAAATAATGCTTTATATTCAGATATAAAAAATATTATAAAATCACAATACGAAGGACAAACCAGTAATGTTGGATATTACACTTCAAATTTAGATAATGTAAATTACAAAATTGTTGATTACATTGTAGATATTCCAACAAAAACTATTAGATTGTCTTTTGCAAAATTTTTAAGTATTAACTTTAATGGTCAAACACCATTTACAAAAGAAATATTTAAAAAAAATAATTAAGAATTTAAATTAAATTATTATGACAAACTAGGATACTTAACAAATAAACTTCAAAAAGATGATAATTATTTTAGTGATTTTATTTGTAACCTAAATAGTTTTGGTCTATTCTTTGTAGATTCAAATAAAGCAACTAATTGAAATAAAATAAAAAATCAACTTAAAATGCCTATATGAAAATATGAATTTAATAACATAGATCCTTTAAGTGTTATAACTAATCAAAATAACAATGTTATTACAAGTTGAATTTCTGCAAAATTATTCAAATTGACCGATAATTACTTTATCATAATGCCGGATTTAAACAATGCCAATACTTTAAATATAGTTAAGGAATATTGTGGAATAAAAGATGAAAAAAATATAAATATTGTATTTCAAACTTTTATTAAAAAATACATTTCAAATTCAAAATTAGAATTCATAAGTCGTTTTGAAAATATACTTTCAAATGCGGATTACAACAAAAAAACATTTTATTATGATTCAGAAGTTGCAAAATTATCAGTTGATAAGAAATTCGATAAAATAACAAATTACTTTTACGGTACTAATTCAAATTTTTTTGATTCATTTATAAATGATAAATATACATTTAATATTTCATTAAAAAATATTGGTTTTAAAAAAGATAATACAACATATCTCGACATTAATAATTTAAATAAAGAAATAAGCGTAACATATGATATTGTAAACAAAATTTATGAATTTAATACAATAGGTTTTTTTGCTACAAACAATATCAACAAAATAGTTGATGAATTATTTAAAGAAAAAGATAATATCTTTAAATATCCTTTACAAGATTTAGATTATGAAAAATGTAGAAAAGAAATAATTGAAAAAATAAAAAATGATATTCAAAGTAAATTGACTAATGCTTATATTTCTGAAATTGATAATGAATGTGATTTATCAAAATTGAATATAAAAGCTGGTGTAAATTATCCTTCAGAATACAAAGATAAAAATATAGAAATTGTAACTCTTGAATCAAAAACATTAAAACCATCAGGTGTTTCTGACTTTGATAGTTTTAAAAAATATAACGAATTAAAAAATTATTTAAATAGTTCGATTTGATTTTTAGAATATAAATATGATAAATGAGTTACAGCAACAAATAAAGACGAAATTATAATTGAAATTTACAACAGAATTAAAGAAAAAATAGCAAATAGTTCAAAAACAGCTAACATCTCTTTAAGTGATATCTTTGCAAATGAAAATTATCGAGGAAAAAAAGTAAAAATTGTTAAATCGCTAGAATTTTTAACAGGAGATTCTACTATAGGTGACATATCTTATGATGGTAATCAACTATCTATAAACGAATGAAAAACTATAAAAAACAATTTATATACTTTGATTAATGCAAGAAATCTATTTAATGGTAATCAACAAAAGAACTTTGATAAAGATTTAGAAAATTTATTTAAAGATTACAATTTAATTCAAAACTTTAAAATAATTCTTAATAAACAAAGCTTCCCTAGTGTTCAATGAAGTATAAAGGAAAAAAGTTTAAAATTAAAAATCGATGACAATAACACAAAGGAATTTAAGTTCACTGATGTTCAAAACTTAAAAAAATTATTAACTTTATTTTTCAAATCAAATTATGAAAACAAACATTTTGGATTATTCGAAATTAATTCAACAAATGAAGTTTCTGAAAAATTTGTAAAATATATTTGCGATACACAAATTGCTAATGAAGACACTCAGCTTGAACTTTCAAATTTAATTGATTATTACAATAATAATTCGGGTAATAAACGAATAGTGAATAAAAAATATAAAGAATTCCAATATTTTAATAGTGTTAACAATCAATATGAAAGTATTAACTATTTTGAATGTGCCGGAGATTGAAATGTATTTGTTTCCCAATTACAAAGCAAAATAGACAATTTAGAAAATTATTATGTGTTAAACGTGATTAAGAAAAATCATTTGGCTAAAAATATTAGTAATACAGTACCAAATCTATCAAGTGAAACTAATATATCAACTTATGAAAAAAATGATGAAAAAATTATAAGAGTTGAAGATATTAAATTAAATGATACAGGAGCAGAAGATCCAAATACTCATGAAAAAGAATTTGAAAGATTTTTCTTGATTTCTTTAAATGAAAGAAAAATTCGTTCTAATGGTGAAAAAACTGGAATTAAAGAATTAAAATATGATGAAAAAATTACTAAATGACAATGATTAATAAGACAAATTTTACAAGATGAATTATTATTTGCAGACAAAAACGAAAAAGAGATTAACAGATTAAAAAGAATTTTTAAAGATGAATTCAAGGATTTTAATGAAGGCAAAAAATCATTATATGAAATAATAAAAAATTTACTTGAAGGTGGCAATCAATTCATATTTGATGTTAATAGTCTTGATGTCATTAAAAATGTAAAAAACTCTAAATTTATAATGTTTGAAAATTCGGAATGAAGTGAAGAAAGTATTTCTCATTTACTATTTAACGAAGATATAATAAAAAATTTAGACAAAATATATAATTTCTTGTTTGATAATGAATTCTTGAATAAATCAATATTTGAATCTACTTTATCAAACGAAAACTTTGAATTTGAAGTTTCAAATCAAAATAATAAACCACAAATTACTTTAAAAATCAAGAAATTTAGACATTTTTCAAAAAAATATTTCAATTGGGACGAAATTGAAAACAATAATTACAACAATGTGTTATATGCAATCACAAAGAAATCAGAAATTATTTTTGATAATGTAGATAATGAATGTGAAACGTTGCTTGACTTAGCAATCAACGATTATATTGAAAAAAGAAAAAATGAAATACTTTTATACTCAGAACGTATGAAAACAACTGATTCATGAAAAAATCAATGAAAAGAATATTATTTATATAATGACATTAAAAAAATCAAAGATTCTATAATTAATTATGTTAAAGATGAAAGTGTTAAAAGCAATACTTGGCCTTATATAAAATTAAAAGATTTTATAGATGAAAAAATTAAAAAAGAATTGCCAAAACTTATCTTTAAAGAACCGCGTTATTTTGAAGATGCAACTCTAAGTGTAGATAATAATAACAAATATAAAATAAGTTTTGGAAATACCAAAATGCATGCTGCTGATTTTGAAAAAATAATTAATATTAATGATATTTGACCTGGTATTAAAGACTTTTTTGTATTTAAAAATAAAAATATTTTTGAAATTAAAGATAGTCCTGCTGTAGCACATAATTTCTTTAAGTACTTTGAACAAAATCAAGAAACCGATATTAAAAAAATAAAAAATATTAAAAGAAATATAGTAAAACAAATAAATAAAGATTTACAAATACTTTACAAATTAAAAATAAAATATAAAATTCTAGCTGTGGCCCATTCAATCTCTCCATTAACCCTTGATGAACATATTGAAAAAATATATGATGCATTTATAAAATTTATAAATGAAAAGTACAACAATGACACCACTACTTTTAGTGCTGAAAATTTCGCAAAAGAATTTAATGAAGTAAATGATGGTAATGGAGTTAAATTAGAGAATGTTTAGAATTTTGTGTAAAGTCTCTCTATTTCTTAATAGAAAGGAATTAACTTTACATCAACACCTAATAATATTGTGAAACAAAATAAGATAATGCCTAAAAAACATTATCTTATTTTTAAAATTTGAATTTTAAAATAGGAAAAGTTATTGCTATGCAAGAAATCTTAATCCCTCTCCCGTCTCTCTTGATTTAATTAAAAAAAAGGGGGGGCAGAAAAAGGATTAAGAGACTGTAAAAGTTTAGATGATGCAAAAAAATGTTTATTAATCATTAATTTCATTTAATCTTACAATAAGCACACATAGCAATCATTGCACCATTATCAGTTGAATATTTTAAATTAGGCACTATAGCTTTAGTGCTTAATTTTAAAAATCTTTTTCTAAGCTCACTATTGGCACTAACTCCTCCAGCTAAAACTAAAGTTTTAATTTCTGGATGATTATCTAATGCTAATTTAGTTTTGTTAATTAAATATGTAACTGCTGTTTCTTGAAAACTAACAGCAAGTTGTTCTTTATTTAAAGCTTTCTTTCTTTGCAAAGCATTATTATAATGATTTAAAACTTGTGATTTAAGACCACTGAAACTAAAATCATATAATCCATCAGTATGAGGCAAGGTTAAAGCTACAAAGTCGCCTTTGTAATCTTGATACATTTTGTCAATAATAGGACCACCAGGAAAACCAAAACCTAATCTTGAAGCTACTTTATCATAAGCTTCACCAACAGCATCATCTAGTGTTTGTCCAATTATTTGAATGTCAAAAGGACTTTTAACTAACATCAATTGAGTATGACCACCTGATACTAATAAGCTTAATGCAGGATATTTTATTTCTTGTTTAATAGCTGCTGAGTAAAAGTGACCTTCAAGGTGATTAATAGGTAAAAGAGGTTTATTTAAAGCAAGAGCTAAAGCACTAGCAAATAAGAAACCTATTTGCAAGGTTCCGATTAATCCAGGTTTTTGAGTATAAGCAATGTAGTCAATAGTATTAAGATCAAATTCTTGTAAAAATATTTTTTCAATTAAGTTAATATTTTTAACATGTTCTCTTGAAGATATTTCAGGAATTGTGCCACCAAATTCTTTGAAAATATCTATTTGACTAATAGTTTTTAAAGCTAACACTTTACCATCTTCTAAGAGGGCTATACTAGTATCATCATGGCTTGTTTCTATTCCTAAAATACGCATTATTTTTTAGCTCCTATCTGTGGCATTTTAATGTAATAAGGTTCAATATCCATTACATCTTTATAGCTTTTGAATTCGTCCAAATAATCTATAAAACAGCTTAAAAAGTCAAAATAATTAACTTTGTCATAGGCTTTTAAAGTACCTGTTTCAACTTTAATATTTTTATAATTAAATGCACTATTTTTATTAGTTTCATATAAATAGTATTTATTGCCTTGAGCATTAATTTTAAAACTTCTTTTTCTTCTGTTTTGTTTAGCTAATATTTGCATAGTACTAATAGTTTTAATATTAGCTTTTGTAATTAAAACTATAGTTCTTAAATAAACTAAAGCAATTCTAACCCCTGTAAAAAAACCAGGTCCTATATTAATATAAAAAGTATCAAAATCTTGAATTTTAAAATTATTTTCTTTTAATATTTCTTCTGTTAATTGGGGTATCAATTCGACTTTTTTAGGATATGATTCTAAAACTTTTTGAGCTATTACTTGATGTTTATCATTAAGCAAAGCTAAAACAAAGTCTTCATTGGCTGTATCTAAATATAACTTCATTATTTAGCCTCCTTAATAGTAAATACATGATTGTTGTCTTTATCTAAAGTAATATTGATATCTAAATAGTTTTTATAATAATGCTTGATTCTATTAGCCCATTCAATAACAACAACATTATCTTCAAAGTAATCTTCAAATTCACTAATATCGCCTTTAAGATTATAAGCATCGATATGAACAAGACCATCATACACTTTCATATAGTTAAAAGTTGGTGAAGTAATAACTTCATCAATGCTTAATAATTTAGCTATTTCTTTAGTTAAAGTTGTTTTACCAGCTCCTAAGTCGCCATTCATCAAAACTAATTTGCTTTTAGTTAAATGATCTAAAACATATTGAGCTACTTTTTTAACTACTTTAACATCTCTAGTTATAAAAGTTTTTAAATTTTTCATATGTACCTTAAATATTATTTTTAATTATATATTAAAAGTTTCAAAAAGATTTGATTAGATATATAAAAAAGCAGGGTAAACTACCCTGCAATTTCAAAATATTATTATGTGTATTGTAATTAAATTATTTAATAATTTTTGTTACATTACCATAACCAACTGTACGTCCACCTTCACGAATTGAGAATTTAGTTCCGTTTTCAACGGCAATAGGTGAGATAAGTTTAACTGTTAAGTTAACATTTTCCCCTGGTGTAACCATTTCACGGCCTTTTTCAAATTCAACACCACCTGTAACGTCTGTTGTACGGAAGTAGAATTGTGGTTTATAGTTTTTGAAGAATGGTGTGTGACGTCCACCTTCATCTTTGGTTAATACGTAAATTGCTGCTGTAAATTCTGTGTGAGGAATGATTGTTCCTGGTTTAGCAAGAACTTGTCCACGTTCGATTCCTGCTCTTTCAATACCACGAAGTAATAAACCAGCGTTGTCACCAGCTTGAACTTCTTTAAGGTTTTTACGGAACATTTCCATACCTGTAACAACAGTTTTCTTAGTTGGGTGTAAACCAACAATTTCAACTTCTTCGTTAAGGTTTAATCTTCCACGTTCAACACGTCCTGTAGCAACTGTACCACGACCTGTGATTGTGAAAACGTCTTCAACAGCCATTAAGAATGGTTTGTCGAATTCTTTAACTGGAGTTTGAATTCATGTGTCAACAGCATTCATTAATTCCATAATTTTGTCTTCGTATTCTTTGTTACCTTTAAGAGCTTCTAAAGCTGAACCACGGATAACTGGAGTGTTGTCTCCGTCAAATCCATATTTTGAAAGTAATTCACGAACTTCCATTTCAACAAGTTCGATCATTTCTTCTTCACCTTTAAGCATGTCGCATTTGTTTAAGAAAACAACCATACGAGGAACACCAACTTGTTTTGAAAGAAGAATGTGTTCACGTGTTTGAGGCATAGCACCATCTGTTGCAGCAACAACTAAGATAGCACCATCCATTTGTGCAGCACCTGTAATCATGTTTTTGATGTAGTCAGCGTGACCTGGACAGTCAACGTGTGCATAGTGACGTTTTTCAGTTTCGTATTCGATGTGTGATGTATTAATTGTTATACCACGAGCTTTTTCTTCTGGTGCATTATCAATAGCAGCATAGTCTTTAGCTTCTGCAAGACCCTTCTTTGATAATACTGTAGCAATAGCAGCGGTTAAAGTAGTTTTACCGTGGTCAACGTGACCAATGGTACCAATATTAACGTGGTCTTTATTACGATTAAAATCTTGTTTTGCCATGTAATATTTTCCTTTCATTTTATTAATAAATTGTATTTTAGCGCTAAAACCAACCGATGTGCAGTCTTTCATCTGCATCCTATCCATACTATTTACTAATATAACTTTTATAAATATTTATAAATAGCATTTAATATTTTAGCATAATAAAATGCTTTTACATATATTTTTTAAAAATTTACAAAAATAATTTTTGAACTTTTTTTGTCTTATTAATTTGTTTAAAATTTTTTGCTTTTTTAAATCGCGTCATTTCTCCAATAGCACTATAAAACAGGCTTGTACAAAAAAATAGGCATCTATTGTACCTACTTATATGATCCCATTAGAGGGCATAATATTGTAATTGCTAAAGCAATAATAATTATTGTATAAATTGTAAAGCTAATTTTGTAAAATCTAGTTTTTGTTCTAGTGGTTGCTGACATATTGTCATTTTGAATAAGTCTTAAATTCTTTTCTTTAATTTGATATAAGTCAACTCTCTTTTCACCAATGAAGACCAGCATCAAATAAATAGCAGAAAGAATTGAACCTAAAACTGTTCCTCAAATTGAGCCAATAGTTGTCATTAATTTAGCGTTACCAATTTGATTTAGTCCATAATCTTTTCCACGGTAAACTCATTCACCTGCATTGCTAAGATCCTTCATAATAGTTTTATAAATCATATTAGTAAAGATCTCATTTGTGCCTTGACCACCAGGCGTTATACTTACTGAGTTTCCTATCCGAATAATTGTATTTGAAACAAGAACATTAAAGTATCAGCCACCTTTTAGATTAGTTTGCAATACTCCAGAAGCTTTCATAAAGAAGGCTATTGGCGAGAAGAAGTTAGGCAATAATTTTCAAATTATTACTTCTGCGAATTGATATCATTTTTTAAATGTTTTCTTCATCCCTTGCCGCATTTCATAAAATTCATATTCATATTTAGCCTTAACTAAAAGAGGATCATAAATTTTAACAAATGGTAGTCATTCAAGGAATTTAATAAATACTTTTAATAATCAATTTTGGATTTTTTTGTTAAATGCCAAAATGAAGAAGAACGAAGCAAAAGTTGAGTCCATGAATAATCCTGTAATAAAGAATGCATAGAAAACTTTTACTTGTGGATTATCAATATTAGTAAAGAAGTCTTTATAGAATCAAATACCAAAAGGTAAGAAGAAAACAGTTATAATAACATTAGTTACTTGTCATAAGAAAGTATTAGTTACAACAACTGGTAAAAGTGTTGAACGTTTAACTCCTTTTCTTCTTAAGTATCAATAGGTAGCTAAATCGCCACCAATTGATTTAGGTGTAACATTTTGCACTATTGTCGAAATCAGCGAGCTAATCATCAGATCATTTCATTTGACTTTTTGACCTTGGAAATCGAGAAGCCGTTTGAAGATAATAGCATTAAATAAGGTCCAAATAAAAAACGAAAGAACAATTGATAAGAATGCAAACTGCGTTTTGTGATCTTTAAAAATTACTATTCCCATCCGCTTGAACATTTCACCCATATCACCATTAGCCCCAAAGAAACTATCATCTTTGAAGTTATAAATACTAAAGTAAAGGAAGATAATGACTCCAATAAAAGTCATAATAAATAGGAATCATTTAATAAATGTTCATGGTGTAATTTTGCGAATTTTAAAGTCCTCTTTTAATTCTAAAATTCCATCCATAAGTTCTCTTTCTAAAATTACAACATTGGTCCGATCTTCTTGACTATTAGTTTTAGCTATTGCTTCACAGTCTATAGTTATTTCTTTCTCAATTATAGAATACTTAACAGTAATACTATTGCCACCTTCAAAAGAAAGCTTTAAATGGATATTATTATTGACTATTGTGGCATTTTTGTATTCTTTAAAGTTAACTATTTTATGGTTACCAATTGTTTCAGATTTAAGTATTCTTTTAATAAATCTCGAAGCCATTTCATCATCTAAATTAAATGTTTTAGTGATAACATGATGCAATCCATATTTATCATAAATTTGTTGTAAAACTTCATAAAGAGTTAATGATTTTTCTTTATAGAAAGCAATCATTCTCATTAACTCTAACATAAATAAGTTAGCGTCAAAGCCATTGAAAAAACGATTAAAAGGAGCAAATTGACTAAATCTTGTAAAAGCAAAAAGTAATTTTTTGTTCTTAATACTATTTCTATTAGCGATTTCTCAAATTCCAGAAACTTTAGGAGTTTCTTCTACTCCGATATTATGTTTTAAAGCTATTAAACTTGTTAAACTGCCAGCTCCAAGAGATTTAATAATGTAACTATTAGCAAAGTTTGCTTTATCAAAAATTGGATCATCTTCTATTAAAAAGTTTAAATATAAAGCCGCAATTTCATCAGGTTTAAAATATTTAAAAACTTTTTTGTAGCGAACAGAAAGATTAATTCCTGAGCCATCTTGACTGATTGCAAAATTGGCATCTGGTTTCTTAAGTAAAGATTTTCAGAATATTTTTTTTAAACAATCTGGATTATTTGCATTAATAATGTAAGCATCTTTTTTACGATTATGAGTAAAGTAGTCAATTTGTAATCTATTTAAAGTATCATAGTAAAAATTAGCTGTTGATAGTTGTGAAATATCAACACCGAATTTTAAATTTTGCTTTTTAAATGTACTAATTAAAGGTGAATAACGTTTTAAGATTTCGCGATTATAATTTAAAGGAGAGTGATTATATTTGAAACTAATTCCTTGATTTGGAATGTCTATACTTAAATAATTTACTGAATTCAATTTAAATAAAATTCTCGCAATTTCAACTTGGTTAAATGGTCTACCATCGCCTCAATTGAAACTAATTTGCATAATATTTTTTAGACCTTTAAAGCTTTCAACACTAATAATTACATCACAATCATCGTCTTTTGCAGCCAAGTTTTTTAGTACGCTTGGATATGAACTATTTTTTTCAAATATGTATGATTTAAAACCTTTTTCGTCAAAAATACGAGCCAAAATATTTGTATAAAGTAAAGCATGAAATGTGTTATCATTTGATAAAAATATTTTGAATTCTTTATTATTTTTTTCAGATTCTACAATTGAGTCACAGAAGGCATGTCCTAAAGCTGTAACAGTATAATCATTGATTAAATGGCTTCCTACTCCAAGTTTTGCAATGACTTTATTAGAAATAAATTGCAATGGTCTAGAAAAAGCAGAATCAATGTCTTGATTTTCCTTTTTCATACCAAAAGTAAGCAATTTTTTCATAAAGTCATCATAATTAGATGAGTTCTTGCTTCATTTATTTATAATTGGGTTTTTCGCCATTTTTCTCCTATTTAATTAATATCAATATTATATATATTAAGATTTTTTTCAAAATAAATTTATCTATTTTGTTAATTCCTATTTTTAACAATTATATTGACATTTTGTAATTAATGAAAATTATGAGTAATATTTCCATAATAAAAAATAGTTAGCAAAATTTCATTGTTAATAGTAATAAATATTTTTGTATAATATAAAACATAAAATTAAAATTTAAAATTAAGGAGAAAAATGTCAGCAATTTACAAGATTCATTCACGTGAAATTTTAGACTCACGTGGAAACCCAACAGTTCAAGTTGAAGTATGAACAGAAGCAGGCGGATATGGTTTAGCTAATGTTCCTTCAGGAGCAAGTACAGGTTCAAAAGAAGCTCTTGAATTAAGAGACCAAGGAACCAAATACGAAAAAAACTGATTTGGTGGTAAAGGTGTTATGACCGCAGTTGATCATGTTAACAAAGATATTGCACCTAAATTATTAGGAATGGAAGTTACAGATCAACGTGCAATCGACATGAAAATGATTAAATTAGATGGCACAGCAACAAAATCAAAATTTGGTGCTAACGCTATCTTAGGAGTTTCATTAGCAGTAGCTAGAGCAGCCGCAGATGAATTACAACTTCCTTTATATAGATACATTGGTGGTACAAATGCCCACGTATTACCATTACCTATGTTAAATGTTATGAATGGTGGAGCTCACGCATCAAACACAGTTGACTTCCAAGAATTCATGATTATGCCAGTTGGTGCTAAAAGCATTCGTGAAGCATTACAAATGGCAAACAAAGTATTCCATAACTTAGCAAAATTATTAAAAGCTGCAGGACACGGAACACAAGTTGGTGATGAAGGTGGATTTGCACCTGACTGCAAAAGTCATGAAGAAGTTCTTGACTACTTAGTTCAAGCTATTAAGGCTGCAGGTTACAAACCAGCTACAAGCGGTAAAGATGCTGTTGCTATTGCAATGGATGCTGCTTCAAGTGAAATTTACGACGAAAAAAGCAAAAAATATGTATTCAAAAAACTTAAAAAAGCTATTGAAGCTAAACACCCAGGTTTTGAAAAACTTACAAATGTTAAACTTGAATACACAACAGATGAAATGATTGAATACTATGGTACTTTAATTGCTAAATACCCAATTATCTCAATCGAAGATGGTTTAGCAGAAGATGACTGAGCTGGTTTTACAAAAATGACAACTAAATACGGGCACCAAATTCAAATCGTTGGTGATGACTTAACAGTTACAAACCCTAAATTATTAGCGCGTGCTATTAAAGAAAAAGCAATGAATGCAATTTTAATTAAATTAAACCAAATTGGTTCATTAACAGAAACAATTGATGCTATTAACATGGCTCAAAAAGCTGGAATGGCTTGTGTTGTTTCACACCGTTCAGGTGAAACAGAAGACACAACATTAGCTGATGTTGCTGTTGCATTAAACACAGGACAAATCAAAACTGGATCAATGTCACGTACAGATAGAATTGCAAAATACAATAGATTATTAGCTATTGAAGAAGAATTAGATGGTGCTGATGAATTTGAAGGTCGTGAAGCATTCTACAACATTAAATAATTAAGTTGTAAAAAAATTAGAGCTCACTTTTAAATGGTGAACTCTTTTTTATTCAAAAATTTCAGTTAAAAATTCAACAATCATTAAAACTAAATTTTTAAAAGTAATATTTAAAGTAAATTCATTTTTGATTAAATATTTTTTTCATTTATTATCCAATAACTCAAAATTAGATAACTCTAAAAGTTTTAATTTTGCAGTTTTAATGTCAAATTTTTCATTTCTATTATCAAATGTTATCGAAATTGCTTTGCCTAAATTTGATTTATCAATCATTTTTTTACAATTTAATATTAAAAAATGTAAATCATAATAATCTTTTAGTCTTGTATTAGCTTCTCCTTTAGAAATTATTGCAAAAAGTTTTTCTGAAAAATATGTTTCAAGAGTGTATGACAAAACTTGAAAACTTTCATCTTTAAAAAAACTTTTATAAGAGTATTCAATTGGTTTTGGAAATATTTTATCTCCAACACCAATATCAAGAACAATATCTTCTTTCTCGTTTTCTAAGGAAGCTCTAAATTTAAATCTGTAACAAGGATAATTTAAATCAGTTTTTATAGGTTGTATATCATTAAAAATAAAATTTATTTCATCATTTTTTATTAACAATATTTCATTAAAAACAATTTTTAAATTTTTTTCATTAGACTCTATACCTTTCAAACTAAAATCAATATCAACAGTTCTTCTATTTTCAATACCTATTATGTTTGAAAACAACATCCCGCCTTTAAAAATAAAATTATTTCTATATTTACTTTTTGCAATTCTTTTTAGTATTTCTTCAAGATAAAATAATTTTCTTATGGAATTGTAATCAATATCAAATTTCTTTGAAACCAAGGAACACAAATATTTCAATTTATTTTTATTCACGAATTATTCCCATTACATCAACAACTTTGTTAATGACTCCCATTTTTTTAGCAATACTATTAAGTTGAGAATAATTTATTTTTATTCCTTGGAATGTAATCATAAATTTTACAAAAGTTTCAGCATCTACTTTATTTCTATTAGCTACCATATCGCAAAAAGTTCTTTCCAAAGAATAAACTCTAACCTTATTGCCTTGACTTGTTTTTATTTCTTCTACTCCCAATTCAAGATACTCATCTTTTACATAGTGCGGAAAGATTTTCTTAGTATCATTAAATTTATATCCTGTATTTACTGTGACTTCTAGCGCTTTTTCAAATCTTTCACTCACTCCATGAAGTTGCAATGCACTTTCATAAGAAAAAATACTTCTTGGAAATCGAAGTTGAAAAAGAAAGTGTGGATCCATTGGTATTTCTTCAGCAACATAAATTCCTTCAGAATATTTTTCAATTCTGCCTTTTTTGGCAGCTCTTGAAATTATTGAATTAGGAATATTTCTTTTATTACATTCTTTAGTAGTAACAACTCCATTACATTCTTCAATAACTTTTTCAAGTTTTTCATTGTAGTTCATTTTACCTCCTGTTATTTTCACACTTAAATTTTATCACATTTAAGTGTAAGTAGAACAAAAAAAATTATAAAAAGTGTTATATCCACACTTATTTTAAGCATATTTTAAGTGCAAATATAACAATTTGTTAAATTAATTCAATTTTTGAATTGTTAATGTCTAATAAATGAATAGTACATTTTGCTCCTAAATATTTATTAAATAATTGAGCTAATGTTTTTAGTGCTTCATTTAAATCATTTAATCTATTAGTATCTAATAATTCAATTACACAAAAGGCTTTTTTAGTATTTTCATCAATTTTGGTTCTTTCTCCATCTTGTCAATTAAAATTACGACAAACAGCACCTTTATCATCATAATAACATAACTCTCCTGCTAAAGCAGGTTCATTTTCAGTGCTATTAATTCTATAAAATTCATTTCCACCTTTGGTAATGCCTAAAATTAAATTGCCACTAAATTTATTAATATCCTCTGCGCCACAAGGAAATGCAAAACGTAAGCCAACACTATTGTATATATCAACTAAAGGGTTAATTGAAGAAAATTGTGCGTCTTTACTTGCTCTTTTAAGCATCATTTCAACACTTGATCTTGCTTTTTTCATACAATTAAATTTACTATATGCATCACGATAAATTCTAACAACTTCATTATCTGAAAAAATAGCAGAAGTTAAGTGGTCCTTAGCTAATCAAGTACTTTTTCTTAAATAGTCTTGCAGCTCTTTTGGACTGTTTGAATTACTTTTAATATCATTAATTAAAACTACTCCAAGTTTAGCTTGAGGAAAAAGTTCAAAAAAACTTTTATCAATTATAAATTTGCTCATTAGTTACTCCTTATTATTTTCCACTAATTTATATTTTACTTTAGGTGAGTTTAATTTACCAATAATTATTACTTTTTGTTGTTCTAAAGCCGGTTTTATATAACTTTTTTGTAATGTGATTCTTGATTTTATATTTAATAAATCCATAATTTCTTGTCTACTTTTAGGGCCTGAAGATAATATTGAAGTCAATTTATCTACTTCATTTAATGAATCAAAATCATAGATTTCATTTCTTTCAATAGCTTTTAAAATAAAAGTTAACATGCATTCAATAAATTCACTGCAATCTCCTTTTTGGTTTGAGTTATGTAAAGCTTTATAATAGTTATTGACATTTTCATAAACTATATTTTCAAGTTGTAAATTTTCATATAATTTATTTTCTTTATTTAATAAAAATCTGTGCCACAATCTTCCTATTCTTCCATTACCATCTTCAAAAGGATGAATAAATTCTAATTCATAATGAAAAGCACAACTTTTTATTAAAACATCACTAATATCATTATTGTATCATTCAAATAAATCTATTAAAAGATTGTTTACAAAATTAGCTGGTGGAGCCATATGAATCAATGTTCCATTTTCATAAACCCCAACATTTCCAGATCTAGTTTTTCCAGCACTTTTAATAATATTATTCATAAGAATTTTATGTATTTTTAAAAAATTTTCTACATTGTTATTTTTAACTTTTTCAATTGTTTTATAGGCTTTTAAAGCATTTTTAAAGGTGATGTAAATTATTAGTGGGATAAGTTAGAAATTTAAAAGAGAAAACGGCATTTCCTTTTTCTATCAACTATATTTTATATCAAAAAATGTAAATTACAAAGAAAATTGCGTGGAAAAAATAGCAAATTTAATTGCCTTTCTATATTAATATTAATATAAATACTAATGATATGTCTGAATAAGAGTATTTTGAATTTTATTATCATTCAACAATAAAGCTTCTATTGTTTTTTGAGAATATAATGCAAAGCTTTTGTTTAGTTTTCTTTTAATATAAACAGATATGTGTCCTTCTATTAGTGAACTATAATCATTATTAATGATTCCACTTTCAAGTTTAGATGTGTATCTTATCAAACTATTTAAATTGTATCTATCAATATCGCTCAAAACAAAAGAGTCTCTAAAATAGAGATAAATTGTATTTAATATATCTAACAACTTTCCATAATCTCTACTGTTGTAAGCTTCTGATATTTCTTTTTCGATTTTTCACCCACTTAAATTTGAATGCTATCTATAAAATTGTTAAATCCACGATTCTCTTTTTGAAAATAAAATCTTTAAATTTCTTAAAAATGAAATTACCCAAAAAAAATGCCTTTTAGTGTTTGCTAGGTTTGAATCAAGGACACCATCCCTAAATTTAACATAAAAGCATAAATCCCCAATTTTTGAATTCCTCTTAATTGCTTGAAACATTGCCAAAACTTTCAAAAGGGAAATATCTTATTTTCAAATACCTTTTTTTCCCCTGGGAAGGGA